>MGCF01000189.1:3591-16392 GCA_001788495.1 Candidatus Rokubacteria bacterium RIFCSPLOWO2_02_FULL_73_56 | reverse complement strand
TCGAGCCGGAAGGCGTTGAACCGCTTCTGCTGAGCCTGCAGGTTCCCGCCGGGCGGCCGCGTGGTCTCCGCCTTCAGGGTCCGATGCATGCGCTCGTGACGGCCATTCTGCTCCGGGTGCGCCGGCTCGATCAGCTCGGGAGTGATCCCCAGCCGGATCCACCACACCGACAGCGTCGACAGGCGCCCCAGGGCCGTCGTCGCGAAGGGCACCCCATTGTCCGTCCGGATGATCCGCGGCAGTCCGTACTCCGTGAACAGAGTTCGGCGCAGATGACATCAGTGGGCGTGGCATCTGGCGGCGAAGAGTTGGTACCATCCAGGCTGGAGGTTCAGCCATGACCAAGGCGTTGAAGAAGGCGTTTGAGGCCGCGTCGCGCCTCCCCGATCGTGAGCAGGACGAGCTCGCCGCGGCCATTCTCGAGGAACTGGATGCTGATGAGCGCTGGGAGGCCGCCTTCGCCCGGTCACAGGACGCGCTCGAGCACCTGGCCGACGAGGCGCTGGAAGAGCATCGGGCGGGCCGGACTGAGCCGCTTGATCCCGATGCCCTTTGATTTCGAAGACGACCAACCGCTTCCGCGAAGCCTACCGACGGCTACCCGATCATGTCCAGCGCCGGGCCCGTGAAGCCTACCGCCGTTTCAAGGACAACCCGCATCACCCAAGTCTCCACTTCAAACACGTCCACGCCACCCGGCCCATCTACGCCGCACGGGTGGGACTCGGTCATCGCGCGCTGGGTATCGTCGACGGCGATGTCATCGTCTGGTTCTGGATCGGCACACACGCCGAGTACGATCGCCTCCTCCGCACGCTGTGAGCCATCGCGCCGAACCGCGGCATCCAGGCGACGGCCGCCGGGCGGCCGCGCCTGATACCGGGCGTTAGGCCGCACGAGGGAGGAGAGAAGCTCACCTTGGCTATCTACGTGAGGACGTGAACATGGATGAAATGTGGTCAGCCGAGTGGCTCCGCCGTTTCAGCACACCCGACCCGGCCTCGTTAATCGATCTATACAGCGACGACGCATTGTTCGAGGACGTAACCTTGGGCCAACGGGTATCGGGCAAGACTGAACTCGCCGCCTTTTTCGGCGCCTTCATGAACCGGGCAGAGCGCACAAATCGATTCACGTTGCTTCGGTACCTCGGCGATGCCAAGGGCGGCGCAATCGAGTGGATGTGGGAGGCCAGGCACGAGGGAGACTTTCTCGGTCAGCCGGCCCGGGGTAAGACCACCTCGGTTCGCGGGGTATCGGTCCTCGAATTCGACGGAGGCAGAGTCCGTGAGCAGCGTGACTACTGGGATGCCCGCACTCTTCTCGCGCAGCTTGCGGCTGCGAAAGGCTAGAGAGATTCTCTCTGGCAGGCGCCGCGTGCGGCCTAACGACCGATTGGAGCGGACCGGCTTCGCCGGCCGCTCAACCGGAGCGTTCGGCCACTTGGCGACCGCCCGAGTGAATCGGCTATCCTTGAGGCGTGAGCCCGACCGTTCTCCGTGTTCGCGGGTACCGGTTCTACTTCTTCTCGCGCGAAGAACCGCGCCCTCACGTACATGTGCAGCATACCAGCGGTGAGGCCAAGTTCTGGTTGGAGCCGCAGGTCGAACTGGCCGCTGATTACGGACTCGGACCAACGCGCGTCAACGCAGCTCGCAAGATCATCAGCTCGCAAGATCCTCGAGGAGCATGTAGATGACATCCGCTCGGCATGGGCAAAGCACTTCGCCGGTTGAAGTGACCAACGTGTCACCTCATGGGTTCTGGCTGCTCGTGGAACAACGCGAGTACTTCGTTCCATTCAAGGACTTCCCGTGGTTTCATGACGCCACTATCGCGGAACTGATGAGGGTGGAGCTGCCGAGTCCGCAGCATCTCTACTGGCCAGACCTGGACGTCGACCTGGCTGTCGAGTCGCTAGAGCATCCGGAGCGGTATCCGCTGGTGAGCCGGGCGCGGCCGAACAAGCGCTTGCAGCCGACGAAGGCGCGACGTCCGCCTCAGGGAACACAAGGGCGTCGGGCGCGCCTTCGCGGCTGAAACGCACGTTCGCCCCATTTGGCGTGATTCCCCAGGGAAAGGGTGACTCTGCTAGAGTCATCGCCAGGAGGGTGACGATGAGTGAAGCGATGATCGTCTCCGATCCCAAGGTAATGATGGGCAAGCCGGTTGTTGCGGGGACCCGCGTCACGGTGGATCTGATCCTCGAGAAGCTGGGCAGCGGCGAATCCATCGAGGCGGTGCTCGAGTCCCACCCCCGCTTGACGCGCGAGGGGGTGCTGGCTGCCCTCCGGTTTGCCGCTCAGGCGCTTCGGGCTGAGGTCGTCTACCCTGTCAGTGCAAAATCCGCGTGAACCTGGTCGCGGATGAAGGGGTCGACCGCCCGGTAGTGGAGTGCCTACGCCAGGATGGCCATGACGTCGTCTACGTGGCTGAGCTGTCTCCCAGCGCGTTGCCGATGAGGAGGTTCTGCAACAGGCCAACGCGCGGAGGGCCGTGCTTCTGACTGCGGACAAAGACTTCGGCCAGCTGGTCTTCCGGCAGGGCCTCGTGCACTCCGGGGTGGTGCTGCTGCGCCTTGCGGGGTTGGCGAACGCGACGAAGGCCGTGTCGGTGAGCGGCAACTGGCGCGTGACGTTCACGTTCGTTGGTAAGGATGCTGATGAGGTCGATTACGAGGACTATCACTGAGGACTAGCGATGCGCATGCACAATCCACCGCACCCGGGCGAGATCGTCAAGGCCCTGTGCCTTGAGCCGCTTGGCCTCACCGTGACGCAGGCCGCGGAAGCGCTGGGCGTAAGCCGCAAGACCCTGTCCGCCATTCTCAATGGCCGTGCCAGCGTCAGCCCCGAGATGGCGGTCCGCCTGTCCGTCGCCTTTGGCACGTCCTCGGAGAGCTGGCTCAACCAGCAAACGCAGTACGACCTCTGGCACGCCGAGCAGCGCCGAAGGAGGCTTCGGGTGACGAAGCTCGCGTCCGCATGAGGGAAGGGACGTGATCAGCGGTTCGGGCTCGGCGGCCGGCCGCTGAGCGACGCCAGCACGTCGAAGAGCGCGGCGAAGTCGAGCGCGGCGAGGCCGAGGCCCCGCGCCATCGTGAGCCACTGCTGGACGAGCGCGGTGGTGGGCAGCGGCACGCCCACCGCGTGGGCCTGATCGAGCGCGAGCTGCAGGTCCTTCTGGATCATCGGCACCGGGAACCACGCCTCGCGCGGCATCCGGCCCAGCACGAACGGCCCGCGGTACTTGACCATCGGCGAGGCGATCACGGACTTGAGCAGGGCGTCCACGGCGGCCTCGCGCGCGATCCCCGACTTCTCGGCGAGCAGCACGGCCTCGCTGAAGGCCAGCATCTGGACGGCGAGCCCGAGGTTGGTCGCGACCTTCATGGTCTTGGCGAGACCCAGCTCGCCCACGTGGGTGACGCCGCCCGAGCCCATCGCCATGAGCCAGGGCCGCACTCGCTCGAGCGCCGCCGGATCGCCGCCGGCCTGGAACGAGGCCTCGCCGCGCTCCACGGTGATCGTGCTCCCCGACACCGGCACGTCGAGCATGGCGGCGCCGCGCGCCGCCACCGCCGCGCCGACCTCGCGCGTCGCCGCCGGGCCGACGGTGGACATCTCGACGAAGACGGCGCCGGGGCGCAGGCCGGCCACGATCCCGTCGGGGCCGAGGGCGACGGCGCGGAGGGCCGCGTCGTCGGTGACCATGCTGAACGTGGCCTCGGCCGCCTCGGCGACGGCGCGCGGCGAGGCGGCCGGGCGCAGGCCGGCGCGCGCGAGGGCGCGCGCCTTGTCGGGCGTGCGGTTCCAGCCGACGACCGTGTGGCCCGCGCCGAGCAGGCGCGCCGCCAGACGGCTGCCCATCGCGCCGAGGCCGACCCAGCCGAGCGTCGCCATCAGGCGTCGCCGGTGACGGCGATCGCCGTGATCTCGAGCTTGCAGCGCGGGTGCGTCGCCAGGCGCGACACCTCGACCGTCGTCGTCGTCGGCAGGTGGTCGCCGAGGTGGCGCGCCCACACGCGGTTCAGGTCGTCCTGCTCGCCGACGTCGGTCAGGTAGCGGGTGGCCGCGACGAGGTCGCGCAGGGAGCAGCCGGCGGCCTCGAGCGTCTTCGTGAGATTCGCCATCGCCAGCTCGGCCTGCTCGTGCATCGTGCCGGGCAGGTCGAACTCCTCGTCGCGATGCGGGTGGCTGTGATAGACCGGGGCGGCGGTCACGCCCGACAGGAAGACGAGGTGGCCGCGGCGCACGACGATCCCGGGCGCGTAGGGCATCGTCACGTCGGTGCGCCGGTCGGCATGATGGACGATCGCGATTTCCTTCGCCATGGTGGCCTCCGCGGACTGCCGGGCATCCTATCACGCCGCACGAGGGGCCGCGGTACACTCGAGGCCGGTGGAGACGATCCTCGTGGTGGAGGCGGACGCGGGCCGGCGCGAGGCCATCGCGCGCGCGCTCGCCGCTCGGCGCCCCGGGGCGCGCCTGCTGCCGGCCGCCTCCTGGGCCGAGGCGCGCCGGCGACTCGCGGATGGGCGCCCGGCGGGGCGCGTCGTCGCATTGACCGACGACATGAGTCCGGATACGCTGATGGATGCTGAAGCCGCCGGGGTCTCCGCCTCGCTGCGCACACCCCCCGACCTGCAGCAACTCGAGACCGTGCTGGGATTTCTGGACGACAGGGGAGACGCATGGAGCTGAAGGGCCGGACCGCCGTGGTGACGGGGGGAGGCAGCGGCATCGGCCGCGCCCTGGCGCTCGCGTTCGCGCGCGAGGGGATGCAGGTGGCGCTCGCCGACCTGGACGAGGCGGCGATGGCCGAGGTCGCGGGAGCGATCCGCGGGCAGGGGAGCGAGGCGCTCGCCGTGCGCACCGACGTCGCGGAGCTGGGGTCGGTGCAGGCGCTCGCCGACCGCGTGTGGGCGGCCTTCGGCCGCGTCCACGTCCTCTGCAACAACGCCGGCGTCTCGACGTGGGGCGGGATCGAGACGGCGACCCACCGCGACTGGCAGTGGGTGCTCGGCGTGAACCTCTGGGGCGTGATCCACGGCCTCGAGGCGTTCCTGCCGCGCATGATCGCGCAGAAGGAGCCGGCCCACGTCGTCAACACCGCGTCGATGGCCGGGCTCATCGCGAGCCAGGGCCTCGGCGTCTACAACACCTCGAAGTACGCCGTCGTCGGGCTCTCGGAGACGCTCGCCAAGGACCTGCGCCCGTACGGCATCGGCGTCTCCGTGCTGTGCCCGATGGGCGTCTCGACGCGGATCCGCACGAGCGAGCGCAACCGGCCGCCCGGGCTCCGCAACCCGACGGCGCCCGCGGCCGAGCCCGTCGAGCTGATCGGGCGGTCCCTGGAGCCGGAGGCGGTGGCCGGAATGGTCCTCGACGCGATCCGCGGCAACCGGCTCTACGTCATCACGCACGACGAGGGGCTCGAGCCGCTCCGCCGCCGGTTCCAGCGCATGGAGCGGGCCATCGTCGAGAGGAAGCGGTAGCCACGATCCCCGCGCGCTGGATCCAGGACCCCGACGACCTCGCCGCGCTCGTCGCGCGGCTCGCCGAGGCCCCCGAGGTGGCCCTCGACACCGAGGGCGACAGCCTGCACCACTACCCGGAGCGGCTCGCGCTCGTCCAGCTCGGCGTGCCCGGCGGCGACGTGTGGCTCGTGGACCCGCTCGCGCTCGCCGACCTCGCGCCGCTGGGGCGCGTCTTCGCGGCGCCCGGCGTCACCGTCGTGCTCCACGCGGGCGACAACGACCTGGCGCACCTCAAGCGCCGCCACGGCCTCCGCTTCGGGTCGGTCTTCGACACGTCCGTGGCGGCCCGCTTCCTCGCCGCGCGCGCGACCGGGCTCGACGTGCTGCTCGACACGTACGTGGGCGTGAAGCTCCCGCCCTCGCGCCAGAAGGACGACTGGTCGGCGCGCCCGCTCTCCGAGGCCCAGCGCGACTACGCGGCCGCGGACGTCTTCCACCTCGGCGAGCTCCGGCGGTGCCTCACGGAGGAGCTCCGCCGCGTCGGGCGGCTCGCCTGGGTCGAGGAGGAGTGCGCGGCGCTGGCGGCGCAGCCCGTCGTCGAGCGGCCGGTGGACCCGAACGCCTTCGCGGGCCTCCGGGGGGCGCGCGAGCTGCCCGCGCGGGGCCTCGCGGTGCTGCGCGAGCTCCACGCGCTGCGCGAGCGGCTCGCGCTCGGGGCCGACCGGCCGCCGTTCAAGATCGTCGGCGACGAGACGCTCGTGCGCCTCGCCCGGACGGCGCCCGCCGACCGGGCCGCGCTCGCGGGGCTGCCGGGCTGCACGCCCCGGGTCATCGGCCGCTGGGGCGACGCGCTCCTCGAGGCCGTCGCGCGCGCCCTCGCGCTGCCCGAGGACGCGCTGCCCGTGCTCGAGCGCCAGCCGCGCGCGCGCATCCCGGGGGCCGCGACGCGCCGGATCGACACGCTCCGGCGCTGGCGGGCCGGCGCCGTCGAGCGCGCCGGCCTCGAGCCGGGGCTCCTGCTGCCGAACCGGCTGATCACGGCGATCGCGCTCGCGGCGCCGCCCGACGTCGAGGCCCTCGTCGCGGTGGACGGCGTCCGCCGCTGGCGCGCCGAGGCGTTCGGCCGCGAGATCGTTGCCGCGCTCGCGGCGGTGTGAGAGGCTCGTGCCTCGTGACTGACTGGCGACGCTTCCTGGTGACCGACGACGCGGGGCTCGCCGCGATCTTCCGCGAGAGCCGGACGATCGCGGTGGTCGGCGCCAAGGCGGGCGCGGGCGAGCCCGCGCACTACGTGCCCGCGTACCTGCGTGCGCAGGGCTACCGGATCCTGCCGGTGAACCCCGAGCTCGCCGGCCGCCGGCTCCACGACACGGCGACCGTGGCGCACGTGGCCGACCTGCCCGGCCCGGTCGACGTCGTCGAGATCTTCCGGCGTCCCGAGTACCTGCCGGGCCACGCGGACGAGATCCTCGCGCTCGGGTGGCGGCCGCGCGTCGTCTGGTTCCAGCTCGGCATCCGGAACGACGCGGCGGCCGAGCGGCTCGCGCGCGCGGAGATCCGCGTGGTGCAGGACCGCTGCATGATGCCGGACCACCGCCGCCTGCTCGGCCCCGCGTAAGAGCCAGGCGTACGAGCAAGGCGTAAGAGCGAGAGAGGAGGGGTCTGGGGAACCCGTCCCGGGTGCCCCATGGAACAATGGCCGGCGAGTACGCGTTCGTCATGAAGGACCTGCGCAAGGTCGTCCCGCCCAAGCGGGAGATCTTGCGGGGCATCTGGCTGTCGTTCTTCCACGGCGCCAAGATCGGGGTGCTCGGCGCCAACGGCGCGGGCAAGTCCTCGCTGCTCCGGATCATGGCGGGCGTGGACCGGGACTTCCTCGGCGAGGCGTTCCCGGGCGCGGGCCTGCGCATCGGCTTCCTGCCGCAGGAGCCGGCGCTCGACGCCGCCAAGGACGTGCGCGGCAACGTCGAGGAGGGTGTCGCCGAGACGCGCGCGTTGCTCACGCGCTTCGAGGCGGTGAGCGGCCGGCTCGGCGAGCCCCTCGAGGCCGACGAGATGGAGCAGCTCCTCGAGGAGCAGGCCCGATTGCAAGACAGGATCGACGCGGCCGGCGCCTGGGACCTCGACCGCACCGTCGAGCTCGCCATGGACGCGCTCCGCTGCCCGCCCGGCGACATGGAGGTCGGGAAGATCTCGGGCGGCGAGCGCCGGCGCGTCGCCCTCTGCCGGCTCCTGCTCGCGCGCCCGGACATGCTGTTGCTCGACGAGCCCACGAACCACCTCGACGCCGGGTCGGTGGCGTGGCTCGAGCGCTTCCTCAAGGAATACCCCGGGACCGTCGTGGCCGTCACGCACGACCGGTACTTCCTCGACAACGTCGCGGGCTGGATCCTCGAGCTCGACCGCGGCCACGGCATCCCCTGGGAGGGCAACTACTCCGCGTGGCTCGCGCAGAAGCAGGAGCGGCTCGCGCGCGAGGAGAAGGCGGACCTCGCGCGGCAGCGGACGCTCGAGCGCGAGCTCGAGTGGGTGCGCATGGCGCCGCGCGCCCGGCAGGCGAAGAGCAAGGCGCGCCTGCAGGCGTACGACGCGCTCCTCAGCGAGCCCTTCGCCGAGCGCGCCGCGAGGCTCGAGATCGCGATCCCCCCGGGACCGCGCCTCGGCGACGTCGTGGTCGAGGCGGACCACGTGGCGAAGGCCTACGGCGACCGCGTGCTGATCGACGACCTCTCGTTCACGCTGCCGCGCGGCGGCATCGTCGGCGTCATCGGCCCGAACGGCGCGGGCAAGACCACGCTCTTCCGGATGATCGTGGGGCAGGAGACGCCCGACGCGGGCACGCTCCGCGTGGGCGAGACGGTCCGGCTCGCGTACGTGGACCAGAGCCGCGACGCCCTCGGCCCGCGGCAGACCGTCTGGGAGGCGATCTCGGGCGGCGCCGAGACGCTCGACCTCGGCGGGCGGAGCGTGCCGTCGCGCGCCTACGTCGCCTCGTTCAACTTCAAGGGGCCCGATCAGCAGAAACGGGTGGGCGACCTCTCCGGCGGCGAGCGCAACCGCCTGCACCTGGCCACGACGCTCCGGGGCGGCGCGAACCTCCTGCTCCTCGACGAGCCGACGAACGACCTCGACGTGGACACGCTGCGCGCCCTCGAGGACGCGCTCGTCGAGTTCGCGGGCTGCGCGGTCGTGATCAGCCACGACCGGTGGTTCCTCGACCGCATCGCGACCCACATGCTCGCCTTCGAGGACGAGGGGCGCGTCGTCTGGTTCGAGGGCAACTACGCGGACTACGAGGCCGACCGCCGGCGGCGCCTCGGCGCCGAGGCCGACCGCCCCCACCGCCTCAAGTACAAGCGGCTCCCGCGCGGCTGACCGGCTGCGCGCAGCCCACGAGCAGGTTCTCGCCCCCGCGGCGCACGAGCCGGACCACCACCCGCGCGAACCGTGGGCGCAGCAGGCGCGCGAGCTCCCGGCCGTCGGCGCGGCGGTGGCGGTTGACAACGAGCACGCCGTGGGGCGCGACGAGCCCGGCGAGCGCCAGCGCGAGCGGCCGGCCGCGCTCGGGCGCGTCGGCGTACGCGGCGTCCTCCATGACGAAGTCGAACCGACGGCCCGCGCGCGCCAGGGCGGCGACGGCCGTCGCCGCGTCGGCGCAGACGAGCTCGAGCGGCCCGAGCGCGTCGAGGCCGAACCAGCGGTCGGCGACGCGCACGATCGCGGGATCGCGCTCGACGACCGTGATCAGGCGCGGCCTCGCCAGGCGGTGGAGGAGATGGACCTGCGTGCCGCCGCCGAGCCCCACGAGGAGGGCGCGCGGCCGGGGCGGCAGGGGGAGCGCGGTGAGCGCGGTCCACCAGTACTCGCGCTCGAGGCGCGACCAGTCGCCGTCGAGCGGGCGGATCGAGAGGATCTCGCCCGCGACGATCAGCCGGCGCTCGCGCCGGTAGTCGACGACGCGGATGCGCCCCGAGAGCCGCGAGCGCGTCTCGTACACGGTCCGCGAGCGGCGGGCTAGCGCGGGGCCATCCGGATCGCGCCGTCGAGGCGGATCGTCTCGCCGTTCAGCATGCCGTTCTCGATGATGTGGCAGGCCAGCGCCGCGTACTCCTCGGCCCGGCCGAGCCGCGACGGGAACGGCACCTGCTTGGCGAGGGAGGCCCGCACCGGCTCGGGCAGCGTGCCGAGCAGCGGCGTGTCGAAGATGCCGGGCGCGATCGTGCACACGCGGATGCCGAGCTCGGCCAGGTCGCGCGCGATCGGCAGCGTCATGCCGACGATGCCGCCCTTGGAGGCCGAGTAGGCGGCCTGGCCGATCTGGCCGTCGAAGGCCGCGACCGACGCGGTGTTGACGATGACGCCGCGCTCGCCGTCCGGGCCCGGCGCGCCCTGCGCCATGAGCGCCGCGGCCAGCCGGGTCGCGTTGAAGTGGCCGATCAGGTTGACGGTGATGACCCGCGTGAAGTCCTCGAGCCTGGCCGGGTTGCCCTTGCTCACGGTCTTCGCGGCGGTGCCGATGCCCGCGCAGTTGACGAGGACGTTCAGGCCGCCGAGGCGCTGGCGCGCCTCGCCGAGCGCCCGCTCCACCTCGGCGCCGCTCGTGACGTCGGCCGGCGTGAACGGCGCCGCGGCGCCGAGCGCCGCGGCGAGCTCGGCCCCCCGGGACGTCGGCAGATCCAGGATCGCCGCCCGGCCGCCCGCCTTCACGATGCGCTCGACGGTCGCGCGCCCGAGCCCCGACGCGCCCCCGGTGACCACGGCCTGCACGCGTTGAAGATCCATGGGGTCCTCCCTCGGAGCCGCATTCTAGCCGAACGCGGCGCGGTGGGCGTACCTAGTCCGAATGCGCTATGCTGGTAGGCCAATGCGCACCCCGTACCGGACGCGGAGTCGTCGGCGCATCCTCTGCATCTACCCGGCGTACGCGCGCTCGTTCGGCACCTTCCAGCACGCGTACCCGCTCTTCGGCCGCCGGGTGCGCGCCTTCATGCCGCCGCAGGGCCTGCTCGTCACGGCCGCGTACCTGCCCGAGACCTGGGAGGTCCGCTTCGTCGACGAGAACTCGCGCCGCGCCAGCGACGCGGACTTCCGCTGGGCGGACGCGGTGCTCACCTCGGGCATGCACGTGCAGCGGGCGCGGATCACCGACGTGATCGCGCGCGCCCACGCGCACGGCCGGCCGGTCGTGCTCGGCGGGCCGTCGGTCTCGGGCTGCCCCGAGTACTACCCCGCGGCCGACCTCCTGCACGTGGGCGAGCTGGGCGACGCGACCGACCAGGTGATCGAGTGGCTCGACACGCACGCGGGCCGGCCGCCGGAGCAGCTCCGCTTCGAGACCGGCGAGCGGCTCGCGCTCGTGGACTTCCCCCGGCCGGCGTACGGGCTGATCGACCTGCGGGAGTACTTCCTCGCCAACGTCCAGTTCTCGAGCGGCTGCCCGTACTCGTGCGAGTTCTGCGACATCCCGGCGCTCTACGGGCGCAACCCGCGCCTCAAGACGCCGGGGCAGGTGCTGGCGGAGCTCGACGAGCTCGTGGCCGGCGGCGCGACGAGCGTCTACTTCGTGGACGACAACTTCATCGGCAACCAGCGTGCGGCACTCGACCTCCTGCCGCACCTGATCGACTGGCAGGCACGCCGCCGCTACCCGCTCCGGTTGGCGTGCGAGGCGACGCTCAACATCGCCAAGAACGAGCGCGTGCTCGAGCTCATGCGCGAGGCCGGGTTCATCACCGTCTTCTGCGGAATCGAGACCCCCGAACCCCACGCGCTGCACTCGATCTCGAAGGACCAGAACCTCCGGCTGCCCGTGCTGGAGGCGGTGCGGCGCATCAACCGCTACGGGCTCGAGGTGGTCTCGGGGATCATCGTCGGGCTCGACACCGACACGGAGGCGACCGCCGGCCACATCCTCGAGTTCATCCGCGCCTCGCAGATCCCCATGCTCACGATCAACGTCCTCTACGCGCTGCCGAAGACGCCGCTCTGGCGGCGGCTCGCGCAGGAGGGCCGCCTGCGGCACGACGGCGGGCGCGCGTCGAACGTCGTCTTCCGGCTGCCGTACGAGACGGTCCTCGGCGTGTGGCGGCGCTGCATCACGGCCGCGTACGCGCCGGAGGCGGTCTACGCGCGGTTCGCCTACAACCTGCGCCACACCTTCCCGAACCGCCTCGCGTTCCCCGCGAGCCCGGAGCGCGCCTCGTGGGGAAACATGTTGATGGGGTTCGGGCTCCTCGGGCGCATCGTCTGGCGCATCGGCGTGCGCGGCCACTACCGGCGGACGTTCTGGCGCATGGCGTGGCCGACGCTTCGCGCGGGCAAGCTCGAGGAGCTGATCAACGTCGCGGTCGTGAGCCACCACCTGATCGAGTTCACGCGCGACTGCCTGCGCGGGGAGGGCGAGTCGTCGTTCTACGCCCCCGAGCCGGCCGCGCCCGCCCCTCCGATCGCTCCGACCACTGCGGCCGTCTGACCCCCACCATCTGGTAGCTCCGGCCGTTCCGAGCCACTACATCTTCGTCTTGCCTATCACTCGTCACGTGATTAGCTTTTTAGTCCCATGGTCCTTCCCGGGTCCATCACCGAGATCGTCGGCCGCCTGTCGTCGGGGCGCACGAGCCTCCTGGCCGCATGCCTCGGGGAGGTCACCGGGCGCGGCGCGGTCGCGGCACTCGTGGACGCCGACAGCGCGCTCGACCCCGCCTCGGTCGCGCGCGCGGGCGTGGACCTCGCCCGCCTCCTCTGGGTGCGCTGCGGCGGCCGCCGGGACGTGGCGCTCCGCGCCGCGGACCTGCTCGTCCGCTGCCCGGGCTTCGCGCTGGTCGGGCTCGACCTCGGCGAGACGGCGTGCCCGCTCTCCCCCGCGGCCGCGTTCCGCCTGCGGTTCGCCGTCGAGCGGACGGCGGCGGCGCTCGTGGTCGTCGGCCGCCGCCGGGTCACCGGCCCGGCCGCCTCGCTGGTCGTCGAGACCGTCCGCGACCGGCTCGAGTGGGCCGGCCCCGGGCCCGTGCCCACGCGCCTGGGGCACGTGCGGGCGCACGTGCGCGTGCTCCGCGCGCGCGCGGCCCGCGCGCCCGGCGCGGCGCCGCTCGGGTTCTGCGCGTGAGCCGGTTCGCGTGCGTGTGGGTGGACTGCTTCGCCGCGGCCGCCGCGGAGCGCTGCGAGCCCGCGCTCCGCGCCGGGCCCCTCGCGGTGCTCGGGCCGGCGGCCCCGGCCGCGCGCGTCCTCGACGCGAACGCGGCGGCGCGGGAGGCGGGCGTGCAGCCGGGGATGACCGAGACGGAGGCACGGGCGCGCTGCCCCGCGCTCGCCGTTCGCCGGCG
>MGCF01000189.1:0-3576 GCA_001788495.1 Candidatus Rokubacteria bacterium RIFCSPLOWO2_02_FULL_73_56 | reverse complement strand
GGCGGCCGCGAGCGTGTCCCCGCGGGTCGAGGACTGGGCGCCGGGGGTCGTGCACGTCGACGCCGCCGGGCTCGCGCGGCTCTTCGGCGACCCGGCCGCCGTCGGCCGGCGCCTCCTCGGCCGGGCGCACGCCGTGGGGTTCGCCGCGCGCGTGGCGCTCGCCGACAGCCGCACCGCGGCCCGGCTGGTGGCCGCGCGCGCGCGCGGCGCCGTGACGATGGTCCCGCCGGGCCGCGCGCGGGAGGCGCTCGCCGACGCGCCGCTCGCCGTGCTCGGGCTCGACGCGGACCTCGCCGCGACGCTCGCCCGCTGGGGCGTGACGACGCTCGGCGAGCTCGCCGCGCTGCCGCGCGCCGGGCTCGGGACGCGGCTCGGCCCCGCCGGGCTCCGCGCCCACGACCTGGCGCTCGGCCGCGACCTCGATCCGTTCGTCCCCTGGACGCCGCCGCCGTTCTGGGAGGAGGCGCAGGGGCTCGACTGGGAGCTCGACTCGCTCCCGGCGCTCGCCGCGGTGCTCGAGGCCGTGCTCGGGCGCCTCTGCGCGCGCCTGGCGGCCGCGCGGCTCGCGACGGACGCCCTCGAGGTCGCGCTCGAGCTGGCGAGTGGCGCCCACCACGCGCTCAGCGTCGCCCTCGCGATGCCGATGGGTGAGCCCGGGCCGATGCTGACGCTCGCCGCGCTCGCGCTCGAGGCCCGTCCACCCGCGGCGCCCGTGACGCGCGTCGCGGTGAGCGCGCGCCCGCTCGTGGCGCGCGCGGGGCAGGGGGGGCTCTGGCAGCCGCCCGCGCCGCCCCGGCGCGAGCTCGCCGCCGTGCTCGCGCGGCTCGCGGCGCTCGCCGGCCCCGACGACGTCGGCTCGCCGCGGGTCGAGGACTCGCACCGTCCCGACGCCCACGCGCTGGTACCGTTCACGCTGCCCCAGGACGCGCCCGAGGCTCCCGGCGAGCGCGCCCCCCGCCGCCCGTCCCCCGCCGCCGCCGAGGGGGCGCTCAGGCTCGTGCTGAGGCGGGTGCGTCCGGTGCGGCGCGTGGACGTCGAGACGGACGGCGAGCGGCCGGTGCGCGTCGGCGGGCGGCGCGTCGTGACGTGCGCCGGGCCCTGGCGCGGGTCGGGCGAGTGGTGGGACACGGGCGTGTGGGCGCGCGACGAGTGGGACGCAGCACTCGGCGACGACGGCACGCTCTGCCGCCTCGCCCACGACCGCCGGACGGGCGAGTGGTACCTCGACGGCGTCTATGACTGAGCGGGAGAAGGGGCAATGACGCGCGGCGGGTGTGGGCGTGTGCCGTGGGAGTGGGGGGCGGGGGGGCCTCCGAGACCCGTGGTTGTTGCAGTCGTGGTCGAGGAGACCCCCCCGCCTCCCACTCCCCCCTGAGCCATGTTCGTCGAGCTGCACGCGCAGTCCGCGTTCTCGTTCCTCGAGGGCGCCGAGCTGCCCGAAGCCTATGCCGACGCGGCGGCGCGGCTCGGCCTGCCGGCGCTCGCGCTGGTGGATCGCGACGGCGTGTACGGCGCCGCGCGGTTCACGCGCGCCGCGCTCGCCGCGGGGATCCGGCCCATCGTCGGCAGCGAGCTCACGCTCGCCGACGGCTCGCGCCTGCCGCTCCTCGTGGAGGACCGCGAGGGCTACCGGAACCTCTGCCGCCTGCTCACACGGGCCAAGCTCGGCGCCCCCAAGGGCGCGGCCGCCGTCACGTTCGACGACCTCGCGGCGCACGCCGCCGGGCTCGTGTGCCTGACCGGCGGCGCCCGCGGCCCGCTCGCCCGCCGGCTCGCCGCGGGCGACGCGGCCGGCGCGCGCGAGTGCCTCGCGCGCCTGCGCGCGATCTTCGGGCGCTCGGGCTGCTACGTCGAGGTCCAGCGCCACCTCGACCGCGAGCAGGAGCGCGTGCTCCAGGGGCTGGTCGCGCTCGCGCGCGCGATGCGCGCGCCGCTCGTCGCGACGAACCAGCCACTGCACGCGCACGCAGCGGGCCGGCAGCTCGCCGACGTCTTCACCTGCATCCGCGAGAAGACCGACCTCGACCACGCCGGCCGGCGCCTGCTGCCGAACGGCGAGCGGCACCTCCGGGGCGGGGCGGCGATGGCGCGGCGCTTCGGCGACCTGCCCGACGCGCTCGCGGCGACGGGCGAGCTCGCGCTGCGCCTCTCCTTCACGCTCGAGGACCTCGGCTACCGCTTCCCCGACTTCCCGCTGCCGCCGGGCCAGACGCCGCTCGCCCACCTGCGCGAGCTGGCCCTGCGCGGCGTCCGCGCGCGCTACGGCGCCGGGCCGCTCGCCGCGCGGGCGCGCCGCCAGATCGCCCACGAGCTCGACGTCATCGGGCGCCTGGACCTCGCGGGCTACTTCCTGATCGTGTGGGACCTCGTCGAGTACTGCCGCGCCCACGACATCCTCGTGCAGGGGCGCGGCTCGGCCGCCAACAGCGCGGTCTGCTACGCGCTCGGGATCACGGCGGTGGACCCCGTCGGCATGGAGCTCCTGTTCGAGCGCTTCCTCTCCGAGGCGCGGGGCGAGTGGCCCGACATCGACCTCGACCTGCCGAGCGGCGAGCGCCGCGAGGCCGTCATCCAGCACGTCTACCGCCGGTACGGACGGCACGGGGCGGGGATGACCGCCAACGTGATCACGTATCGCGGCCGCTCGGCCGCGCGCGAGGTGGCCCGGGCGCTCGGGCTCCCGCGCGAGCTCCAGGATAGGCTCGCCGGCCTCGTCTCGACCTGGGGCTACCAGGACCCGGACGAGCTGCTGACGAAGCACCTCGCGGAGGCGGGACTGGACCCACGCCAGCCGCGCATCCGGGCGTTCGCCGCGCTCTGGACGCGCGTCCAGGACCTGCCGCGCCACCTCGGCCAGCACTCGGGCGGCATGGTGATCGCCGCGGGGCGCCTCGACGACGTGGTGCCGCTCGAGCCGGCGACGATGCCGGGCCGCACCGTGATCCAGTGGGACAAGGACGACTGCGCGGCGCTCGGCATCGTCAAGGTGGACCTGCTGGGGCTCGGCATGATGTCGGTGCTCCAGGACGCGATCCGCCTCGTCGGCGAGACGGGCGGGGAGGTGGACCTCGCACGGCTGCCGCCCGACGACCCTGCCGTGTACCGGAGCCTCCAGGCGGCGGACACGATCGGCGTCTTCCAGGTCGAGAGCCGCGCCCAGATGGCGACGCTCCCGCGCGTCCGTCCCGAGCGGTTCTACGACCTCGTCGTGCAGGTCGCGATCATCCGCCCCGGGCCGATCGTGGGCGACATGGTGCACCCCTACATCCGGCGCCGGCGCGGGCGCGAGCCCGTGACCTACCCGCACCCGTGCCTCGAGCCGATCCTCCGGCGCACGCTCGGCGTGCCGCTCTTCCAGGAGCAGCTGCTCCGGATGGCGATGGCGGCGGCCGGCTTCAGCGCCGTCGAGGCCGAGGAGCTCCGGCGCGCGTTCGGCATGAAGCGCAGCGCGCGGCGCATGGGCGAGGTCGAGGCGAAGCTCCGCGCGGGCATGGCGCGGCAGGGGATCGGGGGGCGCGCGGCGGAGGAGATCGTGCACGCGATCACCTCGTTCGCGCTCTACGGCTTCCCGGAGTC
>MGCF01000188.1 GCA_001788495.1 Candidatus Rokubacteria bacterium RIFCSPLOWO2_02_FULL_73_56 | reverse complement strand
CGTCCAGCTCGCCGATCTTGAAGCCGAGCGTGCCGGCATCGGTGCGCATCGCGTGGCCGGGCTCGTACAGGCCCGCGCCGATCGTGATCACGCAGCCGAGCGTCCGCGCGCGCCCGGCCACGGCCGCCACGCGCTCGTCGTTGATCCCGTTCTGGAAGTCCACGACGACGCCCTCGGGCCGGAGGTAGGCGCAGGCGAGCGCGGTCGCCCACTCGGTGTCGTAGCTCTTCACGGCGACGAACGCCGCGTCGAACGGCTCCTCGACGGTCTGCGCCTCGTGCAGGTGGAGGGCGCGGACGGGGATCCGGTGCTCGCCGCACGTGCCGCCGAGCCGCAGGCCCTGGCGCTTCATGACCTCCACGTGCTCCGGCCACTGGTCCAGGAGCGTCACGTCGCGCCCCGCCTTCGTGAGGAGCCCGCCGACGATGCAGCCGATCGCGCCCGCGCCGACGATCCCGATGCGCATCCCGTGTCCCTCCCGGCGGCAGAGCATACCACCCCGGCGCCGGGCCTATGGCGCGGGCCGCTTTCGCGCTAGCGTAGGGGGCCATGGCCCACGACTTCGACCGGCTCGTCGAGCGCCGCGGCACCGAGAGCAACAAGTGGCGGAAGTACGACCCGGACGTGCTGCCGCTCTGGGTCGCGGACATGGACTTTCCCTCGCCCCCGCCCGTCGTGCGCGCGCTCGCCGAGCGGGTGGCGCACGGCATCTTCGGCTACGGCCCGACGCTCGAGCAGGTGACCGAGCTCCACGAGCTGGTCGCGGCGCGCCTCGCGCGCCTGCACGGCTGGCGCGTGGCGCCCGAGACGGTGGTGCTGCTGCCCGGCGTGATCCCGGGCTTCAACGTCGCCTGCCGGATGCTCGCCGCCCCCGGCGACGGCCTGCTGCTGCAGCTCCCGCTCTACCCGCCGATCCGCCGCGTGCCCGGCAACTGCGGCCTCACGGCGGACACGGCCCAGCTCGCCCGGGGCGCCGACGGCCGCTACGCGGTGGACTGGGAGGCGTTCGAGGCGGCCGTCGGCCCGCGCACGCGCGTGTTCCTGCTCTGCAACCCGCACAACCCGACGGGCCGCGCCTTCCGCCGCGACGAGCTCGAGCGCCTGGCGGCGGTCTGCCTCCGCCGCGGCCTCGCGATCGTCGCCGACGAGATCCACGGCGACCTCGTCTACTCCGGCCACCGCCACACGCCGATCGCCTCGCTCGCGCCCGAGGTCGCCGCGCGGACCATCACACTGCTCGCGCCGAGCAAGACCTGGAACCTCGCGGGCCTCAAGTGCGGGCTCGCGGTGATCCCCGACGCCGCGCTCCGCGCGCGCTTCCACGCCGCGCGCGCCGACCTGGTGCAGACGCCGAACATCCTCGGCTACACGGCGGCGGTGGCGGCCTACCGCGACGGCGAGGCGTGGCTCGCGGACCTGCGGCGCTACCTGGAGGCCAACCGGGACGTCGTCGTGGACTTCGTGCGTCGCGCGCTGCCCGGCGTGACGGTGGCCGCGCCCGAGGCGATGTACCTCGCGTGGCTCGACTGCCGCGGCGCGGGCGTCGCCGCCGCCGACCCGTACACGTTCTTCCTCGAGACGGCGCGCGTGGCGCTCAACGACGGCACGACGTTCGGGCCCGGCGGCGAGGGGTTCGTGCGGCTGAACTTCGCCTGCCCGCGCGCGCGGCTCGTCGAGGCGCTCGAGCGCATGCGCCGCGCCCTCGCCGCCGCCTGAGCGCCGCGCGCCGCCTGCCAGCGCCCGGGTGGACGGGCACGCGGGGCAGGGGGCGCGGGACCACGCGGCCCGCGTCCGCTTACCCCGTTGCGGCTGGGCTCCATCCGGGCGCAGGCGGCCCGCAACTGACGCGGCGGGAACGGGTCCCGGCGCCCCCTGCCCCGCCTGCCCATCCACCCGGGCGGTCGCTGGCGTGGTCCCGCGGCCGGCGGGCTAGCGCGAGTCGGGCGCGGGCGCGCGGAGCGCGAGCGCGGTGACGGGCTCGAGCGGCTCGAGCGCGGCCAGTCGGTCCTCGAGCGCGGGCTCGGCGGCCAGGAGCGGGCCGCCCTTGCGCGGGCGGTTGACGGCGGCGGCCGCGCGCAGCGTCTCGGCCAGCGTGCGCCGCGGTGCCTCGTCGCCCATCGTTCTGAGGATCTCCACGGCCTTGAGGTCGGCGGCGATCACCTGGTCGCGCGTGAAGGCGCGGACGATCAGCGGGTTCGCCACGAAGTCCACGAGGCCGAGGCCGGGCACGACGAAGCCGAGCACGGTGAAGCCCGCCGAGATCGAGATGGAGAGCGCGCGCCGCTGGCCGGCGTGGCCGAGCGCCTCGTGGGCGACCTTCTGGGCGACGAGCGCGTCGCGCTGACGCTCGGGGAGCCGGGTGAGCGCCTCGGAGAAGTAGAAGGTCGCGTCGTCCGCCGCGTAGCCCACGACCTGGCTCGACTTGAACAGCGCGAACGAGTAGCGCTCCGGGTCGTCGCCCGCCGCCTGCGCGGCGCGGTAGAGCGTGCGCGCGAGCGCGAGGGTGTCGGGATTGCCCGGCGGCGGGAAGTAGGCGCCGTGCGGGTACGAGCTGACGAGGCCGCAGCCCGCGGTCAGGACGACGAGCGCGACGAGCGCGCAGCCCCGGCGCATGGAGCCATCGTACGGAGCGCGCCGCCACGAACCCCGCGAAAAAAATGGCGGCGCGCGCGCGCCGTCTACGGGTGGGGGCGGGCCCCGCGTCGAGCCACGACGCGTGGGCGCGCCCCGATGCGATCCGCCCGCGCCCTGGTGTTCCGTCCACAAGATCATGTTCACGGTCGCCGCGCGACGGGCCGCCGGGCGCGGGCGGGAGGGGTCGACAGGCCCACGCGGCACGCGTCCGTGTGCCCACCGTGGTTACCGAGCCGCTCCACGGCCGGAACGCCGAGCTTGCGGTACGTGCCGAGGGCCCGGAAGGCGTACCCGCGCCCGCCCGCATCGTCGCAGGGCTCGCACACGAGCCGATCCACGAGCAGCAGGCGCACGATCTGCCGGGCCTGCGCGACGTGGCGCCCGAGCACGGCCCGCACGTCCTGGGCCCGCTGCGCGACGTCTTGCGCCAACTTCTCTCCGTCGATCGCGGGCTCGAGGTCCAGCCGCGTCAGCTCGGCCGTGAGGGCGTCCCGGCGGGCCAGCTCCTCCCGGAGGCGCCCGCGGATCGCCTCGGCCGTGCCGTCGCCGTCCACGAGGGCGTCCAGGAGCCGGCGCTCGCGCGCCGCCACCTGCCCGAGGTCGGCCGCCACGGCCGCGCGCCGGGCCACCGCGCCCGCCCGGTCAGCCTGGAGGTCCGCGACGGCGCCACGCACCGCCTCGGCCACGATCTTGGGATCGAGGGCGCGGACCAGCACGCCGAGGACCTCCGCGTCGAGGACGTCCTGGCGGATCAGGAGCCCGTTCCGGCAGCCGCGCGGACCCGCCTTGTGGCGCCGCACGCATCCGTAATAGGGCGTGCGGTCGGGCCCGCGGAGCTTGCCGACCAGCGAGGCGCCGCAGATCGAGCACGCCGCGATGCCGCTGAGCAGGTATCGACTCTCGACGTCCTCGCCGGAGGGCCGACCCAGGAGGCGGCCGTCGCGGCGCCGGGCGAAGGTCGCCCCCACCGCCCCGAGCCGCTCGTGGACCCGCGCCCAGAGGTCGTCATCGACGATCCGGAGCCCGGGCGCCGGCGCCGTGATCCAGTCGGCCTCGGCGCGGTGTTTGAGCGCGGCCGTCCCGCCCCGCATGATGGCCTGCCGCTTCCCCCACGTGACTTCGCCTCGGTACATCGTGCGGCGCAGGAGGTCGCGGACCGCGCCGCCCGACCACGCGGGACTCTGCGGTGGGGGCGGGACGCCGCGGGCGGTGAGGGCCCGCGCGACGCCGGCGAGCGACGCGCCGTCCGCGTAGAGCGCGAACGCCTGCCGCACGGCCGCGGCTTCGGCCTCGTCGACGACTTGGTGCACGTAGCCGTCCCCGTTCCGGGCGTGCTGGTACCCGTAGGTGCGCCGGCCCGTCGCGGCGCCGGCCCGGGCCCGGCGCTCCAGGGCGTCGCGGGTGCGCTGCCGGGCCCGGCGCCGCTCGAATGATGCGGCCAGGGAGTTGAAGACCGTGCTGATCTCCCCCGACTCGTCGGCCAGCGTGATCGGGGCATCGCTCAGGTATGAGCGCACCTCGACGCCCGCCTCCTCGAGCGCGAGCACGGCGGCCGGCGTCCGCACGGTGTCGCGGCCGATCCGCGACAGCTCCGAGACGACGAGCACCCCGAACGGCGGCCGGGGCTCGAGGGCGGCCAGCAGCGCGTTCCAGCCGTCCCGGTGCTTCCACTCGGCGCCCGAGACCGCGTCGTCCACGAAGACGAAGCGCGGGTCCACCGTCCAGCCTTTCGCGTGCGCGTACTCGGTGGCGCGCTCCACCTGGCGCGTGGTGGACCGCGCCTCCTCGTTCCGGTCGCTGTCGTCGGTGCTCTTGCGAGCGTAGATTGCGGCGATCATTTTGACTCCTTCCCGTTGTCGCGGTCGATCTCCTCAGCAACGCGGCGGAGGTGATCGACTGGCACGCGGGGCACACCGGGATCAGTAGATTCGTTGAGCGACTCGAACACTCCGATGACGAGATACACGCCATAGCGGATCGCGATGCCGGCCCTGAGAACATCGCCCGACGACGGCCTTCCGACGACGATCTCTCCGCCGTCGTCTGGCATCAGGTCGAGGAGATCACCGACATGCGCAGGCTCACACGCGAGTCGATAGGCTCGGGCATACCAGCTTCGGAGTCCCGGGTCCCGTTCGGCAACCCTTGCAAGAGTCCCAAGGCGGTCGGCTTCCTGACGTAACTCTTCCGCGAAACTCTTCCAATCCCTGATTTCATGCTCCGTCCCGCCCGTCCCACAGAGATAGGTCGCCTGCCTCTCTGCAACTTCGTCAGCGAGAACCTGTCGAGCCGTACGGTCCGAACGGTCACTCAAAACGGCGTGAAAGTAGATGAAGGCCTCGACCATGGTCTTCAAGTGATGCATTGCTTCGCGGCGGTGTGCTCGACAGTCGTCGACCAAAGCTCGAAAGGAACCGTCGATCTTACGCGCGAGGGCGGTTAGCACGCCGTCCCGTTGGGTCTGGTGGTAGCCGCTGGACCGCAGATAGGAGGTCCCGCCGGCCGCGAGTTGCTCGGCGCGCTGGCAGAGATCCTCAGCCAGAGCGAGGAAGCGGTCGAAAGTGCTGTCAGTCATCTCTGGCGTGCCAAGAACCGCTGCGCCTCCTCCGCCTGCTCGGTGGACTTCCTGGCGTAGATCGCGGCGATCATCGTAAGCCCCCCTTCGGCTCGCGCGGGTCGATGGTGCCGGGAACGCAGTAGTACCTGCGCCAAAAGATCTTGCCGGCGATGGTCGTATGAACTCCATCCTCGACCTCGGTGCTGTATTGCCCGAGCATCTGGAGTTTCACCTCCTCGCGCAGGCGGGCCCGACACTCCTCAAGCGTGGCGAAACTGCGGCCGATGAGCCAGGCGCTCGGTCGGCCTTCTCCGCCCAAGTTCTGCCAAAAGACCCATCCACACTCGGTGGACGCAGACGCCGACATGACGATGGCGAGCAGGCAGAGCGTGACGAGCAGGACGCGGCGGGTGTAGATCGCGGTGATCATCGAGGAACCCGCTCGTATCCCTGACGCTGATAGTCTTCGACGCAGTCGCGTTGACGCCGGTACGCAGCACCCGAGCCTGGAAGCTCTCCTTCGGCTCCGCACTCAACAGTGACTCCGGTCGAAGGGTGTCTCAGCAGGATCCGAGGCGTCGCGCACGCGGCGAACGCAGCGACGAGTAGCAGGCAACCAGGCGCAAGAAACGGGATGCGACGCGATGTTGATCGGTTCGCTCGCCCCAGCAGAGCATCTATCAACAGGATGTCGGCGCGAAGGTCACCGGAGGAGCGAAACGTCATTGATTGCGGGCCGTCCAGCTCGAGCGCGAGCGCCCCGGCGGCCGGCGTATCGCTCAGCGCTTGATCGAATCGGTGGCGCCAGCCGATATCCGGGGCGTCGCTCAGCAGAATTCGGTAACGGCCATCATTGGTCCGGGCTGGGCCATTCGATCTGTGAATCGTCAACTCACTCCCTCCTTCCTCTGGATCACGTGAGCCAGTGTCACCCCAACAACTCCGCCAGTGGCACACCGAGCGCCCGCGCGATGCGCTGCAAGAGCGTCATCGACGGGTGGCGCGCGCCGCTCTCGATGCGGGCGATCGTGACCTGGTGGACGCCGACCTTCTTCGCCAGCGCCGCCTGCGTCAGGCCCGCCCGCTTCCGCGCCTCGCTCAGCACCGATCCCCTCCACCAGTCACGCACTGATGATATAACCTCTCAGGTTATATGTGTCCAGCGAAATCTTACACCCCCAGCCGCGGGCGGGCCGCCGCGAGGACGTCCAGCCCGCTCCGATGCGACCGCTACCTCCCAGTCAAGAGGGCGCCGAGGGGTGATAGCTTGCCTTATCTCCCTGGCAGCCGATGACTCGGGGCTGCCCGCCCGCCTTCGTTTTCATTCAGCGAGCGAACTCCGTCCCGCGTCTTGTAACGCTACTGCTGCTCGGCGGTCGCCCCTTCACCTGGGCGGTGGAGGCAACTCAATCTGGCGGAGGCGGTGCAAACGCCAGAATTGCCAGCCACAAAAAACGAAGAAGACGACCAAGCTGAACACCAAGGCAAGAAGCATGACCACCGGTTGTCCAGGCGGACTAAGCACGTAAAGAGGCCAGACTATACAGCCGCCAGCCAAGAGGGCGAGCGCGAAGAAAGCGAGACCAGTCCAGCGGGGCCAGGCCTTGCGACGGAAATCCGCGATGTCCCTCGACAGAGCTCCTCGATTCTCCAGTTCGCCCGCCGCATACTTGGCGATCTTCTCGTCGACCGGAGCTCGTAGCTTGCCGACCTGATCCACGTGATCGACGAGGCGGTACAGGAAGAAAGCACCCATGAGGGCAAGCAGGGCGGCTGCCACTTGCACGAGGGAAGAATAGAAGAGTTCCGCGGAGCTGGTGGTTCGCGTATTGCCCGTCTCGCTTCGCGCAGCGCTCTCCCGCTGTTCGGCGCGGCACGTGGGTCCGACAACCAAGCAGTAACGGTCTACCGATTCCCAGATGAATTGAAGGTTCGAAAGTAGATCAAACAATCGCCAGTAGACGTAGTCCACCTGACCGCAGGGGCCCGGCGGGCGCCGTTCGGTTACGTGGAGGAACCGCCGATCGGCACCGGAATTGGGCAACTCCGTCGCGAGCGTTCTCGCTGTCCTAGTGCGCCAGGTTTCTACTGGGACCTGATACCGGTCGAGGACCGCCTTGTCGAGGCACCGCGGAAGCGTGCTCCAGTCGCTATCATTCTCCATCCCGCCTAGGAGTTCCTTTCCCTCAACGATGTCGCGCTCGATCATTCGACCGAGGACATTGATGCGCTCCCTCAAGTCCCTTGCGTCGCTGACGGACTTCATCTCCGCGCCCAGGGAGCCGAGCCAGGCGGCGGCGAGCATGGCGAGGACCACCCTGCGCCAGAGCGGCCACCCGTCCGTTTCCGAACCACCCGGAGCGAAGCGCCGGAGAACAGGGAGCGAGACCACGGCGACGAGCAGCGCGAGGAGTAGCGGTAGCGCTCTAACCAAGTAGTCAGTCACGGGCCGACCATAGCACGAACCCTTTAGGTTGTGTCTTCAAAGGTCTCTCTGTCGAACCCCAGGCGGTAGTAGCTGTGCGGAAAGCACTGCGCGTCGAGGACGTCGACGGTCTCGTTGAACTCCTGGGCCGCCTCCTCACGCACGTCCTCTAGGATCGCGCGCAGCCTTCCCGACGTACTCCTCCACGACCGCGTCGACCTCCTCCTCGGTCGTTACGAGGTCTTGGAGGTGGTCCTCGATATCCTTGATCAGCTCGCGCAGGAACTCGTCGGGCGTCTCGTGCGGACCAGAGCAGAAATCGTAGCGCCCGAGCCGGTCGGTGACGCCGAACTCCGCCGCGTTCTCGCTCGCGTAGAGCCGGCCCAGGGCGGCGTCGAGCTGGCCCAGGATCGGCGCGTCGTCCGGCTGGCCGCCGATCCACTCTGCGAGCGCCTGGAGCGCGTCGGCCGAGCGCTGGTTGCGGTCGTCCTCGGGGTACTCGACCGCCTTCTGCTCGCGCCACTCGGCCTGATACCGCACGTCGTCGATGAATCCGGAAATGTGGGTAGGCACTCCGTCCTCCTCCTGCCGTGGGGGTTCACTGCCCGCCGGGAGCTCCCGCCCGGCGCGGGGAGGGCCCGCTCGACCCTCTTTCCTTCGCTTCCCTTTATCGCGTCGGCGGCGGATGACTCGGGCAGTTGGCGCAAAAACTTGTCAGGACAAGTTCGGTTGGGCGGTCCGGAGCGCCCCCGGCGGGGGACCGGGGGCGCTGGTGCTACAACGTCACGCCGCGAGCGCCAGCCCTTCGACCGGGAACGTCCACCCGCCTTTTAACGTCGGTCGGCACGCGTCCGCTTGCCCCGTTGTGGCTCGGTTCCATTCGGGCACGTGCGGCCCGCCACCCACGTGGCGGGAACGGATCCCGTCGACCCCTTCCGCCCGCGCCCGGCGGCCCGGACTCGACGGCGCTCAACATGACTTCGAGAACCGCCCCCTCGCCCGCACTATGCGCGAACGGCGCTGGCGCGACCGGGCGGGTGGCGCAGGGTGCGGCCCCCGCGGGGGCCGCACGCTGCGCCAGGCCCTGTCCGCCTCGCGCGATGACCGTGCGTGAATAATGCGGTCTAGGGCGCCGGCGCGGGCGGCGGAGGCGGTGGCGGCGGCACCGCGGCGATCCAGATCCACACGTACTGCTGACCCTGCCAGCGGAGCTCGTAACGCCCGTGCGGGTACTGCACGACGTTCGGGTACACGGGCGGCGGCGCCGGGGCCTGCGCGACGTAGACCGGCGGCGCGGGCGCGTAGACGACCCGCGGCTCGCGCACGTAGACCACCTCGCGCCTGTGGTGATACGCGGCTTCGGCGCGGTGCGGCCGGAGCAGCGGCCCGACGACCTGATTGAACACCGCGAACGAGGCGAGCCCGAGCGCGATGTCCGTGGACTTGCCGGCCCAGGCGGCCGGCGCCGAGATACCGAGCAGGAGCGCGACCAGTGCGACCGAGGCGATCACGCGACGCATGGGCGATCCCTCCTTTCGCCCCGTATGACGGAGGCGGAGGGCCGGGTATTTAGTGGGCCCCGGCGCGGCGGAGGAGTGGGTGGAGGTGGGGCCAGAGCCGGTCGGCGATCACCTGGTGGCCCGCGGCGTTCGGGTGGATGCCGTCGGCCTGGTTGAGCCGGGGGTCCGCGGCGACGCCCTCGAGCAGGAAGGGCATGAGCGCGACCGACGCCCGCCGCGCGACCGCCGGGTAGACGGCGGCGAAGGCGCGCGCGAACTCGGGGCCGTAGTTGGGCGGCACGTGCATGCCGGCCAGCAGGACGCGGGCCCCCGCGCGGCGCAGGCGCGCGACGATGCGCTCGAGGTTCTCGCGCGTCGCGCGCGGGTTCTGGCCGCGGAGCCCGTCGTTGGCGCCGAGGGCCACGATGGCGACCTCGGGCGCGGCGCGCAGCACCCAGGGGAGGCGCCGCAGGCCCCCGGCCGAGGTGTCGCCGCTCACGCCCGCGTTGACGACCCGGTAGTCGAAGCCCTCGCGCCCGAGGCGTGCCTGGAGCCGCGCCGGGTACGCCTCGTCCGCGGCGACGCCGAGCCCCGCGGTGAGGCTGTCGCCGAGCGCCACGATCACTCGTGCCGCGCGCGCGGGCGCGGGGGCCAGCAGCGCGGCGAGGACCGCGGCGAGGAGGAGCGCGCGCGGGGCGAGGCGACCCATGACGCCAGTGTAGTATGGGCGTCGTGATGATCCGCGTGCGCGACCTCACGCTGCGCCTGCCGAGCGGCGGCCGGACGCTCACGGTCCTCGACGGCGTCACGCTCGACGTCGAGGACGCCGAGGTCTGCGCGGTCACGGGGCCGTCGGGCAGCGGCAAGTCCACGCTGCTCGGCCTCATCGCGGGCCTCGACCGGCCCAGCGCGGGGACGATCGAGGTCGCGGGCGTCGCGCTGACACCGCTCGGCGAGGACGCCCTCGCGCGGTTCCGCCGCGACACGCTCGGCTTCGTCTTCCAGGCCTTCCACCTGATCCCGACGCTGACCGCCGCGGAGAACGTGGCGGTGCCGCTCGAGCTGGCGGGGGCCCGCGATGCCCGCCCGCGCGCCCGGGCGCTGCTCGACGAGGTCGGGCTCGCCGACCGCGCCCACCACTACCCGGTGCAGCTCTCCGGCGGCGAGCAGCAGCGCGTCGCGATCGCGCGGGCGCTCGCGCTCCGGCCGCGGGTGCTGCTCGCGGACGAGCCGACGGGCAACCTGGACTCGGCGACGGGCGGCGGGGTCATCGAGCTCCTGCTCGGGCTCAACCGCGAGCGCGGCTCGACGCTCCTGCTCGTCACCCACGACGAGGCGCTCGCCGGGAAGGCCGACCGCGTCCTGCGCCTGCGCGACGGCCGCCTGCTCGACGCGAACGCGTGAGCGCCGGCTTCGCGCTGCGCATGGCCTGGCGCCAGACGCGCGGCGCCTGGCGCCACTTCGTCGGCTTCGGCGCGTGCGTGGCGCTCGGCGTCGCGGCGCTCGTCGCCGTCGGCACGCTCGCGGTGAACCTCGACGGCGCGCTGACGCGCGAGGCACGGACGCTGCTCGGCGGCGACGTCGAGCTGCGCGCCGCGCGCCCGCTCGGCGCGGAAGCCGCCGCCGCGCTCGAGCGGCTCCGCCGCGCGGGCGCGCGGACGACGGCGCTCCGCGAGCTGGTCGGCATGGCGCGGAGCCCCGCCGGGCGCACGCTGCCCGTGGAGGTGAAGGCGGTCGACCCGGCGTATCCGCTCTACGGGCGCGTCCAGACCCGCCCCGCCGCGCCGCTCGCGGGCCTCCTGGCCCCGCGCGACGGCGCCGACGGCGCGGTCGTCGAGCCCGGCCTCCTCGATCGCCTGGGTCTGCGGCCCGGCGACCGGCTCGCCCTCGGCGCGGCGACGCTCGCGATCACCGGCGTGCTCGTGCGCGAGCCCGACCGCCCCGCGAGCCTCGTGAGCCTCGGCCCGCGCGTGCTGGTCTCGGCGGAGACGCTCGCGCGGACGGGGCTCGTGCAGCCGGGGAGCCGGGTGCGCTACCGGGCCCTCGTGCGGCTGCCCGAGGGGCGCGCCGCGCACGCGGCGGGCGAGGACCTCGCGCGCGCCGTCGCCGACCCCGGCGTGCGCGTGACGACGTTCGACGCGGCGCAGCCCGGGCTCCGCCGCTTCTTCGGCCAGCTCGCGACCTACCTCGGGCTCGTCGGCCTGGCGAGCCTGCTCGTCGGCGGGATCGGGATCGCGGCGTCGGTGACGACGCTCGTGCGGCGCCAGCTCGCGACGGTCGCGGTCCTGAAGGTCCTCGGCGCCGACGGCCGGACGGTGCTCGCGACGTACCTGCTCCAGACGCAGGCGCTCGGCGTCCTCGCGAGCCTCGCCGGCGCCGCGCTCGGCGCCGCGGCCCAGCCGCTGCTCGTGCGGGCGCTCGCGCCGCTCGCCCCGGTCGCGCTCGAGGCGCGCCTCGACGCCTGGACGCTCGTCCGCGGCGTGGCGCTCGGCGCGCTCACGGCGCTCCTCTGCGCGCTGCTGCCGCTCCTCGCGGTGCGCGCGGTCCCGCCGTCGCTCGTGCTGCGCCGGGACGTCGAGGCGGCCGGCTGGCGCGCACGCCGGCCGTGGCTCGCCGCGCTCCCGGTCGCCGCGGGGCTCGCGGCGCTCGCGGTGTGGCAGGCGGGCTCGCCCGGCCTCGGCGCGATCTTCGTCGGCGCCGCGCTGGCGGCGCTCGGCCTGCTCGCGCTCTGCGCGCGCGGGCTCGCCGCGCTCGGGCGCCGGGCCCCGCGCGTGCGGGGCGTCGCCCTGCGGCAGGGCCTCGCGGGGCTCGCGCGGCCCGGCGGCCACGCCGCGCGCGTCGTCACGGCCCTCGGCCTGGCGGTGATGCTGCTCGTGGCCGTGGCCCAGCTCGAGGCGGCCCTGGCGCGGCAGGTCGCGCTCGAGCAGAATCGCTCGGCGCCGTCGTTCTTCTTCGTGGACGTGCAGGGCGACCAGCTCCCCGCCCTCCGCCGGCTCCTCGCCGCCGCGAGCGGCGGGACGGCGCCGGCCGCGACGCCGGTGGTGCGCGCGCGTCTGGCCGCGCTCGACGGCGTCCCGGTGACGCGCGAGCTGATCGCACGGCGCCGCGCCGAGGGGCTCGACCGGATGTGGTACCTCACGCGCGAGTACGTGCTCACCTGGGCGGCCGAGCCACCCGCGTCGAACGTCGTCACCCGCGGGCGGTGGTGGACCGCCGCCGAGGCGGCCGCCCGGCCGCGCGTCTCGCTCGAGGAGGCGGCCGCGCGCGGGCTCGGGGTCGGCGTCGGCGGCACGCTCACCTTCGACGTGCAGGGGGTCCCGGTGACGGCGGAGGTGGCGAGCCTGCGCCGGGTGGACTGGCAGAGCCTCTCGCCCAACTTCTTCGCGATCCTCTCGCCGGGCGCGCTCGACGGCGCGCCGGCGACCTGGGTCGTGACGGCGCGGGTGCCCGCGGCCGCCGAGGCCGGCCTGCAGGACCGCGTGAGCGCCGCCTTCCCCAACGTCACCGCGCTGCCCGTGCGCGAGGTCCTGGAGCGCGCGGCGGCGCTGCTCGCGCAGGTCGCCTTCGCCGTGCGCTGGATGGCGGCCTTCAGCGTCGCGACCGGGCTCGTCGTCGTCGCGGGCGCGCTCGCGGCCACGCGCTGGGAGCGGCTCTACGAGTCGGTGATCCTCCGGACGCTCGGCGCCACGCGCGGCACCGTCGCCCGCGCCTTCGCGGTCGAGTACGCGTGCCTGGGCGCCGCGGCGGGCGCCGGCGGCACGCTCCTCGCGGCGGCGCTCGCGGGGATCGTGCTGCGCCTGGTCCTCGAGCTGCCGTGGACGCTCGAGCCCGCGACGCTCGCCCTCGGTGTCGTCGCGCCGACCGGCGTGGCGCTCGCGGTCGGCTTCCTCGCGACCTTCCGGCTGCTCGGCGAGAAGCCGCTGCCGGTCCTCCGCCGGGAGTGACGGCCGGCCCGTCCTGCATTACATTGATGGCGCGCCGGCCCGGGGACGTCTGTCCGGGGTGAGGGCGACACGCCCCAAGGAGAATCGCCATGCGCAGGACCCTCGCGATCGCTGCCACGCTCCTGCTCGCCGCGGCGCCCGCCGCCGCCCAGGGCCCCCGCCCGGGCCTCAAGCCGCGGCCCGGCGCGCCGGCCCCGGCCGGCCAGGCGTCCGGGCACAAGAACGAGACGGTCGCCTTCGCGAAGTTCCCCGGCCACGGCGAGATCCTGGCCAGGGTGGGGCGGGACGGGTCGGCCTTCACGTTCGCGATCAGGGCCGTGGACAAGCAATACAAGGACGACGTCTGGGTGGGAGCGGGCCCGGCGCGCGCGCGGGTGTCGTGCGTCCGGTTCAAGTCCACGAGCGGCTTTTCGCTGAAGGTCGAGCCGCCGCAGTTCAGCGTGTCCGGCGACACCCTCACGATCGACCAGCGCATCCCGAGCCTCTCGGTCACCGGGCTCCACGCCACGTTCCAGCTCGGGCCGTGCGTCCAGCACAGCGTGACGTTCGGGATCGCCGCGAGCAACGTGCACTTCCAGTACAAGGCCCGGCCCGCCCTCTCCTTCGACGGAGGCGGGCGCTGCAAGTTCAGCCTGAATCCCACGACCCAGAAGATCAACGTCAAGATCGGCGGGTTCAACGCCAAGCCGCTCCAGAACGACCTGGACAAGCTCGTGAAGAAGTGGCTGGAGCGGAGCCTCGAGGAGTCCCTCAACCTCCTCTATCCGCTCCAGGTGGGCAACGGCTTCGTCAAGGCGTCCCTCGGCGTCTGCGGGACGTAGCGGGGCCCGCGCCGCGTGACGTTCGCCCCGCTCGGCCTCGACCACGTCGTCCTGCGCGTGCGCGACCAGGCGCGCTCGACGCGCTTCTACCAGGAGGTGCTCGGCTGCACGCTCGAGCGCGTGAACGAGCAGCTCTCGCTCGTGCAGCTCCGGTTCGGCGAGCACCTGATCGACCTGCTCCCGGCCCGGGACGGCGAGGGGCCGGGCGGGCTCGACCACGTCGGCCTCTCGATCCGCTCCGACGACCTCCAGGCGGTCGCCCGCGAGCTCGGGCGCCGCGGCGTCACGCTCGAGGGCGACGTGGTCCAGCGCTACGGCGCCTGGGGCGACGGCCCGTCGCTCTACCTGCGCGACCCCGACGGCTACCGGCTCGAGCTGAAGGCGCGGCCGTGACGAAGCTCGAGCGCGTCCGCGCGGCGGTGGCGGGGCGGCCGGTGGACCACCCGCCGTTCAGCGTCTGGTACCACTTCGGCCTGCAGCACGCGCCGGCCGAGCGGACGGCGCAGGCCCACCTCGAGTTCTTCGAGGCCTACGACCTCGACTGGCTCAAGGTGATGAACGACTACTCGTACCCGATGCCGCCGGGGCTCGAGACGCTGCGCGAGGCGCGCGACCTCGCGCAGCTCACCCCGCTCGACCTCGGGCGCACGCCGCTCGGCGAGCAGCTCCGGGCGCTCGAGCTGCTGGCCGGCGAGCTGCGCGGCCGGGCGCTCGTGGTGGACACGGTCTTCAACGCCTGGAACACGCTGCGCCGCAACGTCGTGAAGGAGGCGATGGGCCCGCTGATGCGCGACCACCCGGCGGACCTCGAGGCGGCGCTCGCGATCGTCAACGAGAACCTCACGCGCTACGCGCAGGCGGCGCTCGAGCGCGGCGCGGCCGGCATCTTCTTCTCCGTCCCCGCGACCGAGGAGTCGGTGACGCGCGAGCAGTTCGAGCGCTTCATGCGGCCGTACGACCTGGCGCTGCTCGAGGCGCTCCGCGGCCGCGGCGAGCTCCACGTGCTCCACGCCCACGGCAACCGGCTCCACCTCGACCGGCTGCTCGACTATCCCGTGCACGCGCTCTCGTGGGCCGACCGCGACGCGGGCCCGTCGCTCGCGGAGATGCGGGCGCGGACGGGGCTTCCGCTGATGGGCGGCATCGGGCACGCCGACTTCGCCTACACCTCCGCGGCGGCGGTGCGCGCGGAGGTCCGCGACGCGGTCGCGCGCGCGGGGCGCGAGAAGCTCTTCCTCGCGCCCGGCTGCGCGCTCGCCACCTACACGTTCCCGGAGCTGATCCGCGCCGCGCGGGATGAGGCCCGACGCTAACGTCTACCTCGCGGGCATGATCGGGAGCGGCAAGACGACGCTCGGCCGGCTGCTGGCGGCGCGCCTCGGCCGGCCGTTCCACGACCTGGATCGCGCGCTGGACGCCGAGCTCGGGCGGAGCTTCCACGCGCTGGTGCGCGAGCAGGGCTGGCTCGCGTTCCGCGAGCTCGAGTACCGGATCTGCAAGCGCTTCGCCGCGCTCCGGGGCGCCGTCTGCGCGCTCGGCGGCGGCACCGTGCGCTACGAGTGGAACCGCGACGCGCTCCGCGGGACCGGCCTGGTCGTGCTGCTCGAGGCCGACCTGGCGACGCTCGCCCGGCGCGTGCGGGCCGCCGACCGGCCGCGCGTGAACCCCGGGACCACGCTCGAGGAGGACCTCGAGCGGGTCTGGGCGGCGTCGGCCGGCGTCTACCGCGGCGCCGCGGACCTCGTCCACCGGACCGACCAGGGGCGAACCTTCGAGGCGGAGGTCGAGGCGCTGGCCCGCCTGCTCGGCGGCTGAACGCTCGAAATCGAAGCCGGGGAGCGTCCCGGACGTCCTGGAGGACAAGGAGGGCACCTCATGCGTGGAAGACGATCCCTCGTGCTCGCGGCGGCGCTCGCGCTGGCCGCGCCGCTCGCGGCGCAGGCGGCCGGGGCGGATCACGTCCTGATCATCGACGACAACAAGGTCGGGCTGGGCCAGGACGGCCGGGTCCACAGGGTCGGCAAGGACGGCAAGCCGGGCGCGGCCCTCGGCAACGGCGTCCACGCGCTCAGGGACGGCAAGTTCATCGTCGTCCAGGGCGGAAGGGTCGTCGCGCCCGACATGGTCATCGGCCCGACCGACCTGCCGTTCGTCGAGAGGGCGGGCAAGCAGCCGGAGGGGCGCGCCGAGGGCATCCTGATCGGGCTCAACCAGCCGCGGCTCCTGGGCGACGGCTCGGTGCGCCTGTTCGACAAGGCCGGCAAGCAGCAGAAGGCGCTCGGCAACGGCATCCACAAGACGGCGAGCGGCAAGTTCATCATCATCCAGAACGGCAAGGTCGTCGCCCCCGACAT
>MGCF01000187.1:13121-17906 GCA_001788495.1 Candidatus Rokubacteria bacterium RIFCSPLOWO2_02_FULL_73_56 | reverse complement strand
GGATCCAGCCCGACTTGCCCGCCTGCATCGTCTGGTTGTTGCTGGCGTCGGTCCAGGACAGGACCTCGGGCTCCATGCAATCCCTGTACACCCGCTTGTACCACTCGACAGCCTCGGCGGTCTGCGGCGAGTTGATCGCGACGGTCGTGCCGTCCTTCTCGACCTCCCGCGCGCCGAAGCACCAGAGCACGGGGCCCGCCGTGGAGATCGAGTCGTAGTTCTGGCTGATGGGGATCCCGACCGGGTGCCCCATCTTCTTCAGCTCGCGCCCGACCGTGTAGACGTCCTCCCACGTGTCCGGGATCTTGAGGCCGGCCTTCTTGAAGAGGTCCTCGCGGTAGGTCGGGACGAAGTAGGCGTGGTACTGCGGCACGGCGCGCCAGACGCCCTTGACGTGGGCCGCCTCGTAGCCGGAGGAGAGCACCTTGCCGTGCTTCTTCTCCAGCTCGGCGACCAGGTCGGAGACGTCCACGAGCTGGGGCTCGTAGAGCCAGGGGAAGTGCATGCGCATCTCGACCAGGTCGTGGCCGGCCTGGCTCTGGACCTCCGAGGCGTACTTGGCCGCCTGCTGGGAGTGGGCGATGTGGTCGATGCGGATCTTGATGCCGGTGTCCTTGGTGAAGCGCTGGCCGATTTCGGCCAGCTTCTTGTCGGAGGCCGGCGCGAAGTTGTTCCAGCAGAGGTAGGAGATCTCGCGCTGCTGGCCCCGGGCCGGGGGCACGCCCGCGGCGAGGACGCCGGCGAGGCCTGCGCTGGTGGCGAGGAAACGGCGGCGGCTGAGCGGTTCCATGCGGGTCCTCCTCTGGTGCGAAGGGATGGCACACGAATCCGACTTGGCGGGCAGAGTAGACAGGGTGTCGCACCCTGTCAAGGGCGGATCTAGGCGGTCTCCCGGGCCTCGTCCGCGGGGGCGGTGAGCCGCCGCGGGAACCGCTCCTCGAAGACCACGTAGAGCGTCGGGATCAGGACGAGGGTGAAGAACGTCGAGACTCATCCCGGCTCAGGGGCCGCGGCGCTCCTCGGCGGGCTCGCGGAGCCCCGCCGGCCAGGCCTGCTGGACCCCCGGCGGCGCCGTGAGCGTCAGCGGCGGCACCCAGTACTCGCGCTCCGAGAGCCGCCGCTCCCAGTGCCCGGGGACGTGGACCCCCTGGGGGGCGCCCGGGAGAGGGACCCAGCGGTCCGGCACCCAGACCGTGTCCGGACGCGGGACCTCGCGCGGCGGCACGGACGGCAAGGGCCGCATGCTCGACTCGGTGATCTGCCGCGCGGCCTGCGCGGGCGTCGTGGGCTGGGCCGCGCCGCCCTGCAGCACGAGCAGCCCGCCCGCCAGGAGCGCCGCGCCGCGCCGCACGCTCAGGCCCCCCGCGCCGCGCGGTCCTTGAAGCGCTCGCGCAGGACCTTCTTGTCGAACTTGCCGACGCTCGTCTTGGGCACCGCCTCGATGACGGCGACGTCGTCGGGCAGCGCCCACTTCGCGAGCTTGGGACGCAGGAAGTCGATGATCTCCGCGGCGTCGAGGGTGGCGCCGGGCTTGGGCACGACGCAGGCGAGCGGGCGCTCGACCCACCTGGGGTGGGGGACCGCGATCACCGCCGCCTCGAGCACCTTGGGGTGCGCCATGATCAGGTTCTCGACGTCCACGCTCGAGATCCACTCGCCGCCCGACTTGATCAGGTCCTTCGTGCGGTCGGTGATCTGCACGTAGCCCTCGGCGTCGATCGTGGCCACGTCGCCCGTCCGGAACCAGCCGTCCGGGGTGAAGCGCTGGGGCGACTCGGGGTTGTCGTAGTAGCCCGCGGTCACCCAGGGCCCCCGGACCTGGAGCTCCCCCATGCTCGTGCCGTCCCACGGCAGCTCCGCGCCCGCGTCGTCCACGATGCGGACGTCCACGCCGACCGAGGCGTAGCCGACCCGCGCCCGGACGTCGTACCGCCGGTCCTCGGGCCACTCCTGCATGTAGCTCTTGAGCCGGCAGACCGTCCCGAGCGGCGTCATCTCGGTCATGCCCCAGGCGTGGGACATGAGCACGCCGAACTGCGTCTCGTACGCCTGCTGCAGCGTCCTCGGCGCGGCCGAGCCGCCGATGACGATCGTGCGCAGCGAGGAGATGTCCCAGCCCTCGTTCTCGCAGAGCTCCTTGACGGCGATCCAGACCGTCGGCACCGCGCCGGTGAACGTGACCTTCTCGTTCTGGACGATCTCGCAGATGTCGCGCGGCTGCGGGTTCGGGCCGGCGAAGATCTGGTTGGCGCCGACCATCACGGACGTGAACGGCACGCACCAGGAGTTGGCGTGGAACATCGGGACGATGTGCAGGACCGTGTCGCACTCCGACAGCCCGAACTGGTCGGCCATGGTCTGGGCCAGGCAGTGCAGGAACATCGCGCGGTGGGTGTAGACCACGCCCTTCGGGTTCCCCGTGGTGCCCGACGTGTAGCACATGCCCGCGGCGTCGGTCTCCGCGAGCTCGGGCCAGGACCCGACCGGCGTGGCGCCGGCCAGGAGCGCCTCGTAGTCCGGCAACCCCGCCGGCACTCGGGCGTCGGGCGTGTCGCGCATCAGGACGACCTGCCGCACCGTCGGCAACGTGTCGAGGATCGCGGCCAGCTGGGGCCAGAGGCTCGCGTCGGCGAAGATCACCGAGTCCTCCGCGTGGTTGACGATGTAGGTCAGGTCCTTCGCGGCGAGGCGGATGTTGAGCGTGTGGAGCACGCAGCCGGACAGCGGCACCGCCCAGTAGAGCTCGAGGTGGCGATGGCTGTTCCAGCCGAACGTCGCGACGCGGTCGCCCCGGGCGAGCCCGAGGGCGCCGAGCGCCCCGGCCAGGCGCCGCGTGCGCTCCGCGAAGTCCGCGTACGTGTAGCGGAAGAGGGCGGCGCCGGGGACCCGCGTCGCCAGCGTCTTCTTCGCGAAGAGCCGGCGGCTCCGCTCGAAGAAGTGCGTGAGCGTGAGCGGGTAGGCCATCATCAGGTCGTGGAGCTGCTTCATGCCCTAGCGTCCTCCGAGATCCTCCGACGTCGCGCAGCGGAAGCCGGTGTGGTGGTGGCCGGCCGCCGCGCCGCGCCGGTCGTACGCGCGGCGCGCCGTCACCGAGAGGCTCGCCGCGGGGTCGTCGTGGCTCGCGCCCCGGACCACCACCCGGTCCCGCCCGTTCCCGCCCTCCCGCCCGTCGTCGTGACGGTAAGGATAGGGGCGGAGGACGGTCTGCGTCCACTCCCGCAGGTTGCCGAGCAGGTCGTGGACGCCCCAGGGCGAGGCGCCGAGCGGCCGGCCGGCCTCGGGCGCCGTGGCGTTGTACGGGCGGTCGAAGACGGCCAGCTCCGGCCGGGGCGGCTCGCGGCCCCAGGGATAGGGGCGGCGGTCGTCGCCGCGCGCGGCCTTCTCCCACTCCGCCTCGGTCGGGAGCCGCCGTCCGCGCCAGGCGCAGTAGTCGCGCGCCCCGACCCACGAGACCTCGACGGCGGGGTGGTGCTCGAAGCCCGGGTCGGCGACCCATCGGCCCTCGGCGTCCCGATGAATCCTCGCGTCGGCGTCGTCCCGGTCGTAGCGCCGCTCGCCCGGCGGCGACATCGAGCCGCGCGCGTTCAGGAAGAGGGCGAACTCGGCGTTGGTCACCTTGTGGCGCTCGAGCCAGAAGTCCCGCACGTACACGCGGTGCCGCGGCGCCTCCTCCGGCGGGCCGTCGTCGCGGCCCATCCAGAAGGCGCCGGCCTGGACGAGCATGATCCCGTCCGCGGCGGCGGGCGCCGGGAGCGCGAGCGCCGCGGCGAGGGCGAGCGCGGCCAGGCGGGGCATCGGGATCATGATATCGTGGGATCGTGCGCTCCCGCTGGAACGACGCTGAGGCCGCCTCGCTCGACGACCTCGACCTCCTCGTGTACGCATCCCGCCTCGTCGGCGCCGAGACCTCGCTGGTCGTCTGGGGCGGCGGCAACACCTCCATCAAGCGGACCGAGCGCGACCACCGCGGGCGCGCGGTCGAGGTCCTGCGCGTCAAGGGCTCGGGCTCCGACCTCAAGTCCGTCCAGCGGAAGGACTTCCCGGGCGTGCGCATGGACGACCTCCGGGCGCTCCTGCCGCGCGAGGACATGGGCGACCAGGAGATGGTCGGCTACCTCGCCCACTCGCTCCAGGAGCCGGGCGGCGTGCGCCCGTCCATCGAGACGCTCCTCCACGGGTTCCTCGGCGCGCGCTGCGTGGTCCACACGCACGCCGACGCGATCGTGTCGCTCACCAACAACGACCGCGTGCACGACGTGTTCCCGGCGGTCTACGGCAAGGACGTGCTCACGCTCCGCTACCTCCGGCCCGGCTTCCGGATCTCGCGCGAGGTCGCCGACGCGATCGCCGAGCACCCGGAGGCGAAGGCGCTCGTGCTCGAGCGCCACGGCACGATCACCTGGGGCGCCACCGTGCGCGAGGCGTACGAGGCGACGCTCGAGCTGATCACGCGCGCCGAGGAGGCGATCGCCGAGCGCGCGCGCGGGCGGCGCGCCTTCGGCGGGCCGCGCGTGCCGGCGCTGCTGCCCGACGCGCGGCGGGCCGAGGCCGTGGCGCTCGCCCCGCGCCTGCGCCGCCTGCTCTCCCGCGCGCGCCGGGTGGTGGTGACGTTCGACGACTCGCCGGCGGTGGCCGAGTTCGCCGGCTCCGCGGACGCGCCGCGGCTCTCGCAGGTCGGCCCCGCGACGCCGGACCACACGATCTACACGAAGCGCCTGCCGTGCTTCGTCGCGACCGACGGCGCCGCGCGGGGCCCGGCGCTCGCGGCGGCGGTGGAGCAGGCGG
>MGCF01000187.1:0-13109 GCA_001788495.1 Candidatus Rokubacteria bacterium RIFCSPLOWO2_02_FULL_73_56 | reverse complement strand
CGGTCGCGGCCTTCGCCCGCGACTACACGGCCTACTTCGAGGCCCACCGCGTCGAGGGCGCCGAGCTCGGCGACCCGCTGCCCCGCGTCGTGCTCGTGCCGGGGCTCGGCATGTTCACGGCGGGACGCGACCGGCGGACGGCGGGGATCGTCCAGGACATCTACCACCACACGATCGACGTGATCGGCGGCGCCTCCGCCTTCGGCGCGTACGTCTCGCTCTCGGCGCGCGACGCCTTCGACGTCGAGTACTGGCCGCTCGAGCTCTACAAGCTCGCGCTCGCGCCGCCCGAGCGCGAGCTGGCGCGACGGGTCGCGCTCGTCACGGGCGGCGCCTCGGGCATCGGGCGCGCGATCGCGCGGCGGCTCGCCGCCGAGGGCGCGCACGTCGTCGTGGGCGACCTGGACGAGCCCGGGGCGGTGCGCACGGCGGAGGACATCGTCGCCGCCGTCGGCTCCGGGCGCGCGCTCGGCCTCGGGATGGACGTGACGCGCGAGGCGTCGGTGCGCGCGGCGTTCGAGGCGGCGCTGCTCGCGTACGGCGGCCTCGACGTGCTCGTCTCGAACGCGGGCATCGCGCACTCGGCGCCCGTGGCGGACCTCCGGCTGGAGGACTGGGAGCGCGCGTTCGCCGTGAACGCGACCGGCCACTTCCTCGTGGCGCGCGAGGCGATGCGCGTGCTCATCGCGCAGGGGCTCGGCGGTTGCCTCGTGTTCGTGGCGACCAAGAACGTGATGTCGCCCGGCAAGGACTTCGCCGCGTACTCGGCGTCCAAGGCGGCCGAGGCGCAGCTCGCGAAGGTGCTCGCGCTGGAGGGCGCGCCCCACGGGATCCGCTCGAACATCATCAACCCGGACGCGGTGTTCCAGGACTCGCGCCTGTGGTCCGCGGAGATCCGGCGCGAGCGGGCCGCGGCGCAGGGCATCGCGGTCGAGGAGCTCGAGGACTTCTACCGCAAGCGGAACCTGCTCGGGGTCCGGGTCCTGCCGGAGGACGTCGCCGAGGCGGCGCTGTTCCTCGCCTCCGACCGCTCCGCGAAGACCACGGGCTGCACGCTCACGGTGGACGGCGGCGTGAAGGACGCCTTCCCGCGGTGAGGGCGTGAGCGACCCGACCCGCTTCGGCGTCCAGCTCCGCTCGCACCCGCCCGAGCGCCAGTGGCAGATCGTGCGCCGCGTGGAGGAGCTCGGCTACGACTCGGTGTGGACGGGCGACCACGTCGTGTTCAACGTGCCCTTCCACGAGTCGCTCACGCTGCTCGCCTCGTACACGCCGATCACGCGCCGGCTCCGGATCGGCACGTGCGTGTACCTGCTGGCGCTCCGGGCCCCCGGGGTCGCGGCGAAGATGACCGCGACGCTCGACGTGCTCTCGGGCGGGCGCTTCATCTTCGGCGTCGGCGTGGGCGGCGAGATCCCGAAGGAGTGGGAGCTGTGCGGCGTGCCGATCCGCGAGCGGGGCGCCCGCGTCACGGAGGCGATCGACGTCGTGCGCGCGCTCTGGCGTGACTCGCCGGCCACGTTCGAGGGCCGCTTCACGCGCTTCAAGGACGTGTCGATCGAGCCCAAGCCGGTCCAGCGGCCCGGCCCGCCCGTCTGGGTGGGCGGGCGCTCGGAGGCGGCGCTCCAGCGCGCCGGGCGGCAGGGCGACGGCTGGATCGCCTACGTCGTGCAGCCCGAGCGCTACCGGGAGAGCCTCGCCCGGATCCGCGAGGCGGCGCAGGCGGCCGGGCGCACCCTCGACGGCTACGTCTGCGCCCACCTGACGTTCATCACGCTCGGGCGCGACTACGAGAGCGCCCGGGCGACGTGGGTGCGCCTGCTGAGCCGGCGCTACGCGCAGGACTTCTCGCCGCTGGCGGAGAAGTACGGGATCGTCGGCACGCCCGAGCAGTGCCTCGAGCGGCTCGAGCGCTTCCGCGAGGCGGGCTGCAACTACTTCATTCTCGACACGATCGTCGACCCCGAGCAGCAACCGGAGCACCTCGAGAGGATCGCCGCGGAGCTCCTCCCGCGTCTGCGCGCGCGCTGAGCATGGCCAGCAAGGTGCGCGAGTGCCGGGCGCGGGTGGTGGCCGTCCGGCGCCTGGCGCCGCAGGTGCTCGAGGCCGACCTCCGCCTGGAGGAGCCGCCCGCGCTCGACTTCGCGGCGGGCCAGTGGGTGTCGGTGCCGTTCGGCCCCAAGACCGTGCGCGCCTACTCGATCGCCTCGACGCCCGTCCGGCCGCGGGTGCTCACGCTCTGCGCCGACGTGGCGCCGGGCGGGCTCGGCTCGCGCTGGTTCGTCGGGCTCGCGCCGGGCGCCGCCGTGGCGTTCAGGGGGCCGCTCGGCGGCTTCGTGCTCGCGCGGGCCGACGCGCGGCGCCCGCTGTTCGTCGCCGAGGAGATCGGCATCGTGCCGATCCGCGCGATCCTGGCCTGGCTCGACGAGACCGGCTTCGGCCGGCCCGCGCGGCTCGTCGCCTGGGCGCGCGTCCCGGGCGGGCTCGTGTACGACGCCGAGCTCCGCTCGCTCGCGCGGCGCCACCCGGCGTTCACGTACCACCCGGTGCTCGCGAGCGCCGACGGGCCGTGGCGCGACGCCGCGGGCGGCCTCGCCGAGGTCGTGGACCGGGCGGTCGGCGACGTCCGGGGCCTCGTCGCGTACGTCGCCGGGGGCGAGGCGATGATCCACCGGGTCCGCGACGTCCTCGTCGCGAAGGGGCTGGACCGCAAGGCGGTCAAGTGGGAGAAGTTCTGGTAGGCCGTGCGAGCCGAGCGGCGAAATGCCTTCGAAAGGACTGCGGACATGGCGGATCTGACGGGCGGGGCGCTCGTCGCCCGGACCCTCAAGCAGGCGGGCGTCGGCCACATCTTCACGCTCTGCGGGGGCCACATCCTGCCGATCTACGACGGCTGCCTCGACGAGGGCCTCGGCATCGTGGACGTGCGCCACGAGCAGGCCGCGGCCCACGCCGCGGACGCCTACGCGCGGCTCACGCGCAACGTCGGCGTCGCCGTGGTGACCGCGGGGCCCGGCGTGACGGACGCGGTCACGGGCGTCGCCAACGCCCACGCCGCGCGGAGCCCGCTGCTCCTGCTGGGCGGCGCCGCGCCGCTCGGCCTGCGCGGGCTCGGCGCGCTCCAGGAGACCGAGCAGGTGGGGCTGCTGCGCCCGATCACGAAGGCGGCGTGGTCGGTGGCCGAGACGCGGCAGATCCCCGAGGTGCTGACGACCGCGATCCGCACGGCGCTCACCGGTCGGCCCGGGCCGGTCTTCGTCGAGATCCCGGTGGACCTCCTGATGACGACGCTCGAGGACCGGCTGGCGCCGATCCCGACGGGCTACGTCCACCGGACGCCCGTGCCCGGCGACGCGGACGCGGTCGCGCGCCTCGCCGCGCTCCTGGCGCGCGCGGAGCGCCCCGTCCTGGTCGCCGGCAGCGGGGTCTTCTGGGACGACGCCGCGAAGCCGCTCGCGGCGTTCGCGCAGGCCGCGGGCGTGCCGGTGTTCATGAACGGCGCGGGCCGGGGCGCGCTGCCCTGGGACCACCCGCTCGCCTTCGCCCAGGCGCGCGGCCTGGCCCTCGCGGGCGCCGACCTCGTGCTCGTGCTCGGCGCACAGCTCGACTTCCGCCTCGGCTACGGGCGCCCGCCCACGTTCGCCGAGGACGCGCGCGTCTGCATGGTCGACTGCGACCCGCTCGAGCTCGGCCGCAACCGGCCGCTCGAGGTGGGGCTCGCGGCGCACACCGGCCGCGTGCTGGCGCAGCTCGTCGAGGCGCTGCCGCCGGGGCTCGGCGCGCGGTTCGAGGCCTGGCGGGCGCACCTCGGCCGGACGGAGCGGGACGCGCGCGCCAGGCTCGCCGCCGAGTGCGCGTCGGAGCAGACGCCGATCTCCCACTACCGGCTCGCCCCCCAGCTGGCCCGCGTCGTCACGCCCGACACGATCGTCGTGGGCGACGGCGGCGACGTGGTCGGCTGCGCGTCCAAGGTCGTCCCGCTCCACCGGCCGGGCCAGTGGCTCGACCCGGGGCCGTTCGGCTGCCTCGGGGTGGGGCCCTCCTTCGCGATCGCGGCGAAGCTCCTGCACCCCGAGCGGCGGGTGCTGCTGATCGCGGGCGACGGCGCGTTCGGGCTCAACGGCATGGAGCTCGAGACCGCCGTCCGCTTCCGGCTGCCGTTCACGTGCGTCGTCGGCAACGACGGCGGCTGGGGGCAGATCCGCAACCCGCAGCGCTCGTTCTTCGGCGAGGCGCGGGCGGTCGCCACGTCACTCCCGGCCACGCGCTACGACCTGATGGTCGAGGCGCTCGGCGGCCGCGGCGCGCTCGTCCGGGAGCCGCGCGAGCTCGCCCCCGCGCTCGAGCGCGCGCTCGCCTCCGACGAGGTGTGGTGCCTCAACGTGCTCCTCGACCCCGGCGCGTACCGGAGGACGGGCCAGGTCTCGATGGCCATTTGAGGATCACCTTCCTCTGCCCCCACCTCCGGATCGCCGGCGGCGTGCGCGCGATCCTCACGTACGCGGACCGGCTCGCGGCGCTCGGCCACGCGGTCACCGTCGTCGTGCCGGCCAGGGGCGTCGTGCGCGCGCTCCGGCGCCGGCTCGCGGGGGCGGGGCCCGCGTGGATGCCGGGCTTCCGCGCCCGCGTCCGCTGGGTCGCCCGGTGGGACGCGGACGCGCTCCCCGACGGCGACGCGCTCGTGGCGACGGCCTGGCAGTCGGCGCCGGTCGCCGCCGCGGCGCCCGCGCGCTGCGGCGCCGGGTTCTACCTCGTCCAGCACTACGAGAGCCTCTACCACGGCGTCCCCGACACGGTGGACGCCACCTACCGCCTGCCGCTCCGGAAGCTCGTGATCTCGACGTGGCTCCGCGACGTGATGCGCGAGCGGTTCGGGAGCGACGCCGAGGTGCTCGTGACGCCGGTGGACCTCGAGCTGTTCCGGCCGGGGCCGCTCGCCGTGCAGAGCCCGCGGCCGCGCGTGCTCATGCTCCACCACGAGTACGCGTGGAAGGGCGTGGCCGACGGCCTCGAGGCGGTCCGGCGCGCGCGGCGGGCGGTGCCGAGCCTCCACCTGGTCGGCTTCGGCCTCAGGCCACCGGCCGACCCTGGCGCCTACGACGAGTTCCACGCGAACCCGCCGCAGGAACGGCTCGGCGCGATCTACGCGAGCGCGGAGATCTACCTCTGCCCCTCGTGGGACGAGGGGCTCGGGATGCCGCCGATGGAGGCGATGGCGTGCGGCGCGGCGCTCGTGACCTACGACAACGGCGGCTGCCGCGACTACGCGCGCGACGGCGAGACCGCGCTCGTCGCCCGCCGGCGCGACGTCGCCGACCTCGCGGCGAAGCTCGAGCGTCTGGCGGCGGACGGCGCGCTGCGCGCGCGGATCGCCCGGGCGGGGCAGGCCCTCGTGCGGACCGCCTTCGACTGGGGCCGGGCGGTCCGCCGGATGGAGGCGCTGTTCAGGAGCGCGGCAGGGGCGCCGGGGCGATGAGGGCGGGCTCGCCGTCGAGCCGCGAGGCCAGCACGTCGAGCTCGTCCTCGAGCTCGCGCAGGCGCCGCGCGAGGCGCTCGCGCTCGGCCTGGAGGGACCGCGCCAGCGAGCTCACCGCGTCGAGAATCCGGCGCTCCGGGTCTCCGGGGGTGACGTCGTGCACGCTCAGCGCCGGAGCAAAAAGAGTGCCGCCCGGCGCCGGCATTGTCCGGCGCGGAGTTCGCCGCGGCGGGGGCGGGCACGATGGCACCCGGCGCCCGGCGTGACACGACAGCGCTGTCACGAGCCCCCACGCGCGGCGTGCTAGAATTCCTTACGGCATGCCGATTTACGAGTACGACTGTCGCGACTGTCGCCGCCGCGTGAGCCTCCTCGTGCTCCGGCCCTCCGCCGCACCGCCCCCGACCTGCCCCCGCTGCGGCGGCACCTCGCTCGCGCGCGTGATGTCCCGCTTCGCGACCGTGAAGTCCGAGGACGCGCGCCTGGAGTCGCTCGCCGACCCGGCGAGCGCCGGCGACCTCGACGAGAACGACCCGGGCAGCGTCGCGCGCTTCATGAAGAAGATGGGGCGGGAGCTCGGCGACGACCTCGGCGACGACTTCGAGGCCGCCATGGACGAGGCGATGGCCGAGAGCGAGGGCGACGCCCCGGGCGCGGGCGAGGCCGCGGCCCCGTCCCCGTCCCTCGACGCCCCGGAGGCGGACGAGTGAAGGTGCAGACGCAGGACCGCCTCGAGGCGGTCGGCGCGGCCGCCTGGGACGCGCTCGTGGACGCCACCCGCCTGCGCTCGCCCTTCCTGCGCTGGACGTGGCAGCGCGAGTGGGTCCGCGCGTTCGCCGCGGACGCGCGACTCGAGGTCCGCACCGTCGAGGACGCGGAGGGGCGGCTCGTCGCGATCCTGCCGCTCTGGGAGGCCGCGCCGGGCGTGCTCCGCGCGGTCGGCGGCGCGGACGTCTCCGACTATCTCGACCTGATCGCCCGGGCCGGGCTCGAGGAGGAGGCGTGGACGGCCTTGCTCGCGGCGCGCGCCGGCGAGCGCGTCACGTGGGAGCTCCACGCGGTGCCCGCGGCCTCGCCGAGCGTGACCGCGCTGCCGCGCCTGGCCGGGGCGTGCGGGCTCGCGGCGCGCGTGGAGGTCGAGGAGCGCTGCCCGGTCCTGACGCTGCCGGCGTCGTGGGACGTCTACCTGGCCGGGCTCGGCGGCAAGCACCGGCACGAGCTCGGGCGCAAGACGCGGCGCCTCGAGCGGGAGCGACCCGAGGCGCGGGCGACGTGCTGCGAGGGGGCGGCGGCCGTCGAGGCGCGGCTCGGCGACTTCCTCGCCCTGCACCGGCGCTCGCGGGTGGGCAAGGCGCGGTTCATGGACGCGCGCATGGAGGCGTTCTTCCGCCGCGCGGTCGTGGCGCTCGCCGCGCGCGGCGGGGCGCGCCTGTGGTTCCTCGACACGGCGGCCGGGCCGATCGCGACGTTCATCACGCTCGAGTGGGACGGCACGGTGGGGCTCTACAACTCGGGCTTCCACCCCGAGCACGCCGCGCTCTCGCCGGGCGTCGTCCTGCTCGCGCACCTCGTGCGCGACGCGATCGCGCGCGGCCGGCGGCGGTTCGACTTCCTGCGCGGCGAGGAGCGCTACAAGTACGAGTTCGAGCCCGTCCCCGAGGACGTGTGCCGCGTGCGCATCGCGCCGCCCGCCCCCGCGGCGTCATCCGGGGAGCGGGAGGGGCCGCGGGCGAGTGTCGTTCCGAGCCGAGCGGCTCCTCCCGCTCCCCGGACAGCCCCGTGAGCCTGCGCGTCGCGATGCTCAGCGTGCACACCTGCCCGCTCGCCGCGCTCGGCGGCAAGGAGACGGGCGGGATGAACGTCTACGTCCGCGAGCTGTCCCGCGAGCTGGGGCGCATGGGCGTCGAGGTGGACGTGTTCACGCGCTCGCAGAACCCGGCGATCCCGCGGGTGGTCCCGTTCGCCCCGCGCGTGCGCGTGATCCACCTGCCGGCCGGCCCCGAGGCCCCGATGCCGCGCGAGCGGGTCGTGGAGCACCTCGACGACTTCGTCGAGGGCGTGGACGCCTGGCGGATCGCCCACGGCGACTACGCGCTCATCCACGCCCACTACTGGCTCTCGGGCGCCGCGGCGCTGGCGCTCCGCGAGCGCTGGGCGACGCCGGTGCTCCAGATGTTCCACACGCTCGGGCGCCTGAAGAACCGGGTCGCCCGCGCGCCCGCCGAGCGCGAGCCGGCCGTGCGGATCGCCGAGGAGGAGCGGATCATCGCGTCGGCCGACCGGATCGTCGCGGCCAACGCCGTCGAGCGCACGCACCTCGGCCGCCACTACGGCGCCGACCCGCGCCGGGTCGCGGTGATCCCGTGCGGCGTGGACACCGAGCTGTTCGCGCCGCGCGACCGGCGGGCGGCGCGGCGCGCCCTCGGCCTCGACGGCCGTCCCGTGCTGCTCTACGTCGGGCGCATCGCGCCGATCAAGGGCCTCGGCACGCTCCTCGACGCGGTGGCGCGGCGCCGCGCGCGCGGCCAGGCGCTCCGCCTGCTCGTGATCGGCGGGGAGGCCGACGAGCCCGCGGACGGCCACGAGGCCTCGCTGCGCGCGCGCGCCGACCGGCTCGGCCTCGGCGACGCGGTGCGGTTCCTCGGCGCCCAGCCGCAGGACGTCCTGCCCGCCTACTACGCGGCGGCCGACGTCACCGTCCTGCCCTCGTACTACGAGTCCTTCGGCATGGTGGCGCTCGAGGCGATGGCGTGCGGCAGTCCCGTGATCGCCTCGCGCGTCGGCGGCCTCACGACGACCGTGCACGACGGCGTCACGGGCTTCCTCGTGCCCGAGGGCGACGTGGACGCGCTGGCCGAGCGCATCGCCGCGCTGCTCGACGATCCCGACCTCGCCTGGCGGGTGGGGCGGGAGGGGGTGCGCTGGGCGGCGCAGCACCGCTGGCCCTGCGTCGCGGAGGCCGTCTGCCGGGAGTACGCGACCCTCGAGGCGCGGGCGGGCGCGCACCTCGCCGCCGCGCGCTGCCGCTGATCTGTTACACTCGCGCGAGCCGTGGGTAGCCTGCTGGAAGTGCGCTCGCTCGTGACGCAGTTCGTGACGCGGGGCGGCGTCGTCCGCGCGGTGGACGACGTCTCCTGGGACGTCGCCGAGGGCGAGACCGTCGCGCTCGTGGGCGAGTCGGGCTGCGGCAAGAGCGTCAGCGCGCTGTCGATCATGCGGCTCGTCGCCGGGCCCGCCGGGCGCATCGTGAGCGGCCAGATCCTCTTCAAGGGCCGGGACCTCCTCGGGCTCTCCGAGGAGGAGATGCGCCACGTCCGCGGGCGCGAGATCGGGATGATCTTCCAGGAGCCGATGACCTCGCTCAACCCGGTGCTCTCGATCGGGCGCCAGCTGACGGAGGGCCTCGAGATCCACCTGGGCGCGACGGCGGCCGAGGCGCGCCGCCGCGCGGTCGAGCTGCTCGGGCTGGTGGGCATCCCCGACCCGGCGAAGCGGCTCACGCAGTACCCCCACCAGTTCAGCGGCGGGATGCGGCAGCGCATGATGATCGCGATGGCGATCGCGTGCGACCCGGCGCTGATCCTCGCCGACGAGCCGACCACGGCGCTCGACGTGACGATCCAGGCGCAGATCCTCGAGCTGATGCGGGACCTCTCGCGCCGCCTCGGCGTCGCGATGCTCATCATCACGCACAACCTCGGCGTCGTCGCGCGCTACGCCGACCGCGTGAACGTCATGTACGCGGGCAAGATCGTCGAGCGGGCGACGGCGCGCGAGCTCTACGCGAGCCCACGCCACCCCTACACGCTCGGGCTGCTCCGCTCGGTGCCGCGCCTGGACGAGCCCGAGCGCGCGCGCCTGGACCCGATCGAGGGGCAGCCGCCCGACCTCACGCGCCTGCCGCCGGGGTGCGCCTTCGGCCCCCGCTGCGCGTTCCGCGTCGAGCGCTGCGCGCGCGAGGTCCCCCCGCTCGCCGCCATCGGCACCGACGGGCACGTGAGCGCCTGCTGGGAAGCGGCGCGGCTCGAGCAGGCGGCGCCGCGGTGAGCGAGACGCCGCTCCTCGAGGTCCGGGGCCTCGTCAAGGACTTCCAGGTGGGCGGCGGGCTGTTCGGCACCCCCACCGTGGTGCGCGCCGTGAACGGCGTGAGCTTCACGATCCGGCGCGGCGAGACCCTCGGGCTCGTGGGCGAGTCGGGCTGCGGCAAGACGACGACGGGCCGCTGCATCCTGCAGCTCGAGCGCCCGACGCGCGGCGAGATCCTCTTCGAGGGCCGCGACCTCACCCGGCTCGACGGCGCCGAGCTGCGCCGCGTGCGCCGGCGGATCCAGGTGATCTTCCAGGACCCGTACAGCTCGCTGAACCCCCGGATGACCGTCGGCCAGATCATCGCCGAGCCGCTCGCCGTGCACGGGATCGTGCCGGACGGCGCCCGGCGCGCGGCGCGGGTCCAGGACCTCCTGCGCCACGTCGGGCTCCTGCCGCAGCACGCCCACCGCTACCCGCACCAGCTCTCGGGGGGCCAGCGGCAGCGGGTCGGCGTCGCGCGGGCGCTCGCGCTCGAGCCCGCGCTGATCGTGTGCGACGAGCCGGTCTCGGCGCTCGACGTGTCGATCCAGGCGCAGATCATCAACCTGCTCGAGGACCTCCAGGCCGAGCTGGGCCTCACGTACCTGTTCGTGGCCCACGACCTCTCGGTCGTCCGCCACATCTCCGACCGCGTCGCGGTCATGTACCTGGGCAAGATCGTCGAGCTGGCCGACCGGAAGGCGCTCTACGAGGACCCGCTGCACCCCTACACCCGCGCGCTGCTCTCCGCGGTGCCGATCCCGGACCCCGCAATCGAGGCCCAGCGCGAGCGCATCGTGCTCGGCGGCGAGGTGCCGAGCCCGCTCCGGCCCCCGTCCGGGTGCGTGTTCCACCCCCGCTGCCCCATCGCCCAGGACCGCTGCCGGGAAGAGGTGCCGGAGCTGCGCGAGATCAGGCCCGGCCACTGGGCGGCCTGTATCCTCATTTGACAAGGGGCTTGACAGGGGGCTTGACATGGACCGGCGCTTGACAAGATCTGGTCAGACCAAGTAAGTTGCTGAAACTTCAAGAGTCCCCGAGTGGTTTCCCGCTCAACCCATGGAGGTGATCCCATGCGCCTCAACAAAGGCCTGCTGGTCCTCGCGCTGACGGCCCTGCTGGCGGGGCCAGCCGGGGCCCAGGAGAAGCCGCGCTACGGCGGCGAGCTGGTCTACACGGTGCCCTCGGAGATGCCGTCCTACGACGGCCACCGGGAGCAGACGTTCGGGCTGATCCACCCGATCGCCCCGCACTACAACACGCTGCTCCGGGTGGACCCGACCGACCCGACCGGGACCAAGCCGGCCCCGGACCTGGCCGAGAGCTGGACGGCGTCCAAGGACGGGCTGACGTACACGTTCAAGCTCCGCCGGGGCGTCAAGTTCCACGACGGCAGCGAGATGACCTCGAAGGACGTCAAGGCCTCGTACGACAAGATCATCTTCCCGCCGGCCGGCGTCGCGAGCGTCCGCAAGGCGACCTACACGGTGGTGGAGGTAGTGGAGGCCCCCGACCCGTACACGGTGCGCTTCCGGCTGAAGTGGCCGGCAGGGGCTTTCCTGCAGTCGCTGGCCTCGCCCTGGAACTTCATCTACAAGGCGGACATCCTCGCCAAGGACATGCACTGGTACGAGAAGAACATCATGGGGACCGGCCCCTTCGTGTTCGTCGAGCACGTGAAGGGCTCCCACTGGGTCGGCAAGAAGAACCCCAACTACTGGGACAAGGGCAAGCCCTACCTCGACGGCTACCGGGCGATGTTCGTCAAGGCGCACGCCACGCAGGTCGCGATGGTCCGCGGCGAGCGCTCGATGATCCAGTTCCGCAGCTTCACCCCGGCCGACCGGGAGGCCCTGACCGCGGCGCTGGGGCCCAAGATCAAGTTCCAGGAGAGCGCCTGGGACTGCATCCTGATGGTCGCGATCAACCACACGAAGAAGCCCTTCGACGACAAGCGCGTCCGCAAGGCGCTGACGCTCGCGCTCGACCGGTGGGAGGCCTCCAAGACGCTGTCGAAGATCGCCATCGTCAAGGAGGTCGCCGGCGTCCAGGTCCCGGGCACGCCCTACGCGACCCCGCCGGAGGAGCTGAAGAAGCTCGCGGGCTACTGGCCGGACATCGAGAAGTCGCGCGCCGAGGCCCGGCGGCTCCTCAAGGAGGCCGGGATCCCCGACGGCTTCTCGTTCACCTTCAAGAACCGCGGGACGCCGATGCCCTACGAGCCGATGGCGATCTGGCTGATCGACCAGTGGCGGAAGGTCGGGCTCAACGTCAAGCAGGAGGTGGTCGAGGCCGCGGCCTACTACGGCTCGGTGCTGCGCAAGCCCGACGCCTTCCAGGTGGCGATGGACTTCCAGTGCGGGTACATCGTCGACCCGGACCTCGACATCTACAAGTTCGTCTCGAACGACAAGAACCCGGACAACTACAGCTACTACACCGACCGGACGCTCGACGACCTGTACGTGAAGCAGTCGCGGGCCCAGGACCCGGAGGAGCGGAAGAAGTACATCCGCGAGTTCGAGCGGCGCCTGCTGGACGACGAGGTCCACGTCCTCATGACGCTGCAATGGCACCGCATCGTCCCGATGAGCGCCAAGGTGCACGGCTGGCAGGTCACGCCCAGCCACTACCTCAACAACCAGCTCGACACGGTCTGGCTGTCCCAGTAACCGGGGAGCGCTCGGTGCCGGCGGCGGCGGGTTGCTGACCCGCCGCCGCCGGTTGGGCGCGGGCCGATGGCCAGGTACGTCGTCAAGCGGTTTCTCCTGATGATCCCGACGCTCATCGGCGTCGCGGTGCTGATCTTCCTGCTCCTGCGCGTGATCCCGGGCGACGTGGTCGAGGTCCGCTTCGTCGCGCAGGGGCAGTTCACCTCGCAGGACGTCCTCCAGATCGAGCGCGCCAAGCTCGGCCTCGACCAGCCGCTGTGGAAGCAGTTCGTGACCTGGATGGTGGGCCTGCTCCGGTTCGACTTCGGCGTCTCGATGTGGACGGGGGCGCCGATCACCGAGGAGATCAAGCTCCGCTTCGCGCTGTCGCTCCAGCTCTCGCTGATGGCCACGGCGGTGGCGACGCTGCTCGCGATCCCGCTCGGCGTCGTGGCCGCGCTCAAGCAGGACACGTGGGTGGACTACGTGGTGCGCGTCTTCTCGATCGCGGGGCTCGCGATGCCGTCCTTCTGGCTCGGGATCTTGATGATCCTCGGCTTCCTCATCGTCTTCAGGTGGCTGCCGCCGATGGTCTACACGCCCTTCTGGGTGGACCCGTGGCAGAACCTGGCCCAGCTCGTCTGGCCCGCGCTGGCCGTCGGGTGGCGCTACTCGGCCGTCGCGACGCGGATGACGCGCTCGGCGATGCTCGAGGTGCTGCGCGAGGACTACATCCGGACCGCGCGCGCCAAGGGGCTCTGGCTCAAGCTGATCCTGGTGCGCCACGCGCTCAAGAACGCGCTGCTGCCCGTGATGACGGTGATCGGCCTCGAGTTCGCGTTCCTGCTGGGCGGGCTCGTCGTCACCGAGCAGGTCTTCAACCTGAACGGCCTCGGGCTCCTGTTCGTCGAGGC
>MGCF01000186.1 GCA_001788495.1 Candidatus Rokubacteria bacterium RIFCSPLOWO2_02_FULL_73_56 | reverse complement strand
GCGCCGGCACATGATCGCGAACTCGTTGACCAGCGCGATGTTGACGGACCGGAAGGTGTTCTCGAAGAGCTTCACCATCTCGGCCGTCTCGGGCCCCGACACCGGCACGACCTGGCCGGCGACCCGCGCGTAGAGCGCCGTCGCCAGGTCGCGGCACGCCGGGGTGAGGCCGCCGACGACCTTCGGGATCTCGCGCAGTGTGTACTTCCGGTTGCCCGGGTCGATGCGCTCGGGCGAGAACGCGAGGAAGAAGTCCTCCCCCGCCCGGAGCCCCCGGGCGGCGAAGCGCGGCAGCAGGATCTCCTGGGTCGTCCCCGGGTACGTGGTCGACTCGAGCACGACGAGCTGGCCGCGCCGGAGGATGCCGGCGACCGCGTCGGCGGCGCCGACGATGAACGAGATGTCGGGCTCCTTCGACTTGCCGAGCGGCGTCGGCACGCAGATCACGATCGCGTCGGCCTCCGCGAGCACCGCGACGTCGGTCGAGGCGGACAGGCGCCCCGACGCGACCAGCCGCCCGAGCGTCGCCGTCGGCACGTCCTCGACGAAGCTCCGCCCGGCGCGCACGTGCTCGACCCGGCGCGCGTCCAGGTCGATCCCGAGCACGCGCGCGCCGGCCTCGGCGAAGGCGACGGCGAGCGGGAGCCCGACGTACCCGAGCCCGATGACGCCGACCGTCGGCGTCCCGGCGAGCCGCTCGCGGAGCGCGTCCGCGGCCGTCACGCGACCCGCTCGCACGCCTGGCGGACCGCCGCCGCCACGCGCTCCAGCTCCTCGTCGGTCAGCTCGGCGAAGCACGGCAGCGAGCAGACCTCGCGCGCCGCGCGCCACGCCTCCGGGAACTCCCGCTCCCCGCCGCCCCCGAACAGGGGCTGGCCCGGCACGGGCAGCGGGTAGTGGATCGCGGCGCCCACGTCGAGGTCCGCGAGCGCCTTCACGAAGGCGTCCCGCTGCGCGTGCCGCACGGTGAACAGGTGGTAGACGTGCCGCGCCTCGGGGCGCTCGACGGGCAGCCCGAGCGGCAGCCCCGCGAGCCGCGCGCGGTAGCGCGCCGCGATCCGGCGCCGCGCCTCGGTCCACGCGGCGAGCCGCGCGAGCTTGACGCGCAGCACGGCGGCCTGCAGCTCGTCGAGCCGGCTGCAGAAGCCGAGCTCGACGTGCCGGTACCGCCCGGCGTCGCCGTGGTGCCGCAGCCGGCGGACGTGCTCGGCCAGGTCGTCGCGGTCGGTGACGACCATGCCCCCGTCGCCGCACGCGCCGAGGTTCTTCGTCGGGTAGAACGAGATGCACGCGGCGTCGCCCCACGCCCCCACGGGCCGCCCGGCCCACGCCGCGCCGACCGCCTGCGCCGCGTCCTCGATCACCGCGAGCCCGCGGGCGCGCGCCAGGGCGACGATCCGGTCCATCGGCGCCGGGTGGCCGTACAGGTGGACGGCCACGATCGCGCGCGTCCGCGGCGTCACGGCGCGCGCGGCCGCGTCCGGATCGAGCGCGAAGGTGCCGGGCTCGATGTCCACGAACACGGGCGTCGCGCCGAGCATCGCGATCGTGGACGCCGAGGCGACGAAGCTGAAGGCGGGCGTGAGGACCTCGGCCCCGGGCCCGACCCCGGCCGCGGCGAGCGCCAGGCGCAGCGCGTCGGTTCCCGAGGCGACGCCGATCCCGTGGCGGACCCCCGACAGGGCCGCCAGCTGGGCCTCGAGCGCCCGCCCCTCGGCGCCCAGCACGAACTGGCCGGAGTCGAGCACGCGCGCCATCGCGCGCAGCAGCTCCTCCCGGAGCGCGGCGTGCTGCCGGGTGAGGTCGAGGAAGGGGATCACTTGAAGCGCGGCCCGGCGGAGTCCGTGCCGGTCCCCAGGCGGGTGCTGAGCGCCTGGCCGATGCCCAGCAGGTTCAGCGAGAAGCGGAACTCGTCCTCGGCGCGCCCGCTGCCGCCCGCCACCGCGCGGTCCACGTACTCGAGCAGGAGCCCCCAGCAGTCGAAGCGCAGGTCGACGCCGAAGCGGTTCTCGACGAACGTGCCCGACCGGATGTCCCAGAACGTGTGCGCGCGCAGGGCGAGGTGGCGCGTGAGCTCGGAGGTGACCCCGGCCGTGAGGAAGCTGACCGAGGCGCGGTTGGGCGCGCGCCCGCCCAGGTTGTAGGTGCCCGGGACCTGGACGAACTCCGGGACGATGCCGGCCATCGAGCCGGCGCCGAGCTGCTGCTTCGTGTAGCGGGTGCCGAGGCTGGCGGTCACGTAGGGCACGCTGAACGCGAGGTCGCTCGTCAGGGACTGGAGCCCCGCGCCGTCCACATTGTAGCTCGCGTCGCCCCGGAAGCGCAGGCGCGCCGTGGGCTGGACGATCAGGTCGGCGGCGACGTTGCCGATGCGGTTCTCCTGGAAGTCGTACGCGTGGGCGACGACGAAGCGGACGAGGTCCACGCGCACGGCCTCGGTGCCCACGGGGCTCACGGTCTTGCCGCGGATCCGGTTGGTGATCGAGTACTCGAGCCAGCTCCCCTCGGGGACCTGGTCGATCCGCGTCGTCCAGGCGGGCAGCCCGTAGAAGTTGTCGCCGAGCAGCCGCACGTAGCGCACGCGCGGCTCGACCGAGTGGAGCAGCGCCTCGAACCCGCCGGCCCCCCCGGGCCGGTACACGCGCGAGACGCGGCTCTCGAGGTCGCCGCCGAACTCGAGCAGGCGTCGCACGCGCGGGTCGGTATCCGTCTGCTCCACGCTCTCGCCGTCCACGAGCCGCATGCCGGTGACCGTCCGGTCGTACGCGGTGACGCGGCCGCCGACGAAGGGCGTGAGCGTCGCGTAGCCGGCGAGGGAGATCGGGCGCGACACCTGCGGGCGCAGGTCGAGGCGCGCGCCCTCCGACCCGAGCTCGCGCACGAAGTTGACGACACCCGCGTCCACCTGGTAGAGCAGGCCCGGCAGCCCCGGGACCTGCTGGCGGGTGCCCTGGACGGTGAGCTCGGGCAGCCGCTGCAGCTCGACCCGCCGGGTCGTCGTCAGGTCCTGGTACCAGAACAGGCGCCCGACGACGTTCCAGTTGTCCCAGCTCCGCGTGAGCGACAGGTTCGACTCGGCCCGCTGCGTCGCGCGCCGGGCCAGCGAGTCCTCGTACACGCGCAGGACGCCGTCGTCGGAGACGCCGTTGAGGTCGGCCCTGAGCGACAGGCCGGGGGCGATCAGCCAGTCGTGCTTGAACGCCGCCCAGCCGCGGTCGTCGCCGGTCTGCGCCGTCTCCTTCACGTAGAAGCCGCTCAGCGCCCCGCGCTGGCGGTCCGAGAGCACGTAGCGGTACTCGCCGGCGGCGCCGAGGCCGCGGCGCTCGAAGAGCTCGAGGGAGAGCGTCGCGTCCTGGCTGTCCGAGATCGCCCAGTAGAAGGGGATCTCGGCGAAGAGGCCCTTGCGGCTCGAGGTCCCGACCTGCGGCGGCAGGAAGCCCGTCTGCCGCTCGCGCCGGATCGCCGCGGCGAAGAACGGCACGAACGGGATGAGCGGCACGCCCTTGACCCAGAAGGAGGCGTTCGTGCCGTAGATCATGTCGTCGAGGTCCGCGGTGGCCTCGCCGAAGCGGAACGACCAGGCCGGCGAGTCGTCCTCGCAGGTCGTGAAGATGCCGCGGCGCACGCGATAGACGGACTCGCTGAGCCGCTCCATGCGCTCGCCGCCCAGGCGGTAGTACGGCGCCGCCCGCGCCTCGCCGCGGTGAACGACGCCGGTGCCGGTCTTGATGTTGTAGTCGATGCGCTCGCCGGTGAGGCGGTCCTCGCCGTCGTAGAAGATCACGTGGCCCTGCGCGGTCGCGTCGCCCGTCGCGCGGTTGATCTCGACCCGGTCGGCGAGGAGCCGCGCGGTCCCGCGGGTGATCTCGACGTGGCCGGTCGCGACCGTCAGGTCGTCGGGGCCGACCTGCTCGATGCGGTCGGCGAGGACGGTGACGTCGCCGCCCGCCGTGGCGACCGTGACCGGGGCCGGCGCCTGCGCGCTGGACGGGGGCGGGCTCGCGAGCAGGGCCCCCGCGCAGAGCAGAATCGTCGCGTACCGCCGCACTGTCACTGTCACGAAAGTCCTCGTCAGAAAAGGAACTCTATGCTATCAGCCCCCTTTTCGACGCAGCAAGGTTTATCGCCCCCGCGCGCCGCCCGAAGGACGTCGCCGACGAGGAACAGCGAGCCCGCCACACAAAGGATGGGGGTCCCTCCCGGCGCCGCCGCCACCGCTAGCGCTTCCTCCGCCGAGGCGGCCACGCGCACGTCGGGATGCGGCGCGGGCAGCGCCCGGCGGAGCTCCTCGGGCGCCGCGCTGCGCGCGCTCGAGGAGCGCGTGAGGATCAGCCGCCGCGCGCACGGCGCCAGGGCGGCGAGGATCGCGCGCGCGTCCTTGTCGCGCGAGATCGCGAGCACCAGCGTCACCGCGGCGTCGCCGAAGGCATCGCGCAGCGACGCCGCGAGCGCGCGCGCGGCGCCCGGGTTGTGCGCGCCGTCGAGGACGAGCCAGCCCTCGCGCCGCCGCGCGAGCTGGAAGCGGCCGGGCCAGCGCGCGCGCGCGAGCCCCACGCGGATCGCCGCCTCGTCCGCGCCGAGCTGCCGCGCGGCCGCGACCGCGAGCAGCGCGTTCGAGGGCTGGAAGCTCCCGAGCATCCCGAGGTGGAGGTCGCGGAGCGCGAATCCGGGGCCGGCGCAGTCGATCCGCTGCCCGTCGAGGTCGCGCTGCACGAGGGAGGCGTGGAGGTCGCGCCCCTCGAGCAGGAGCGGCACGCCGGCCGCGCGCGCCCGGCGCTCGACGATCGCCGTCACCTCGGGCGTCTGCGCCGCGGCGAGCGCGACGGCGCCGCCCCGGACGATCGCCGCCTTCTCCTCGGCGACGGCGGCGAGGGTCGGCCCCAGCACCGCCGCGTGGTCGAGGTCGATGCGCGCGAGCACGGTCGCGGCCGGGACACCCACCGTCGTCGCGTCGAGCCGCCCGCCGAGCCCGACCTCGAGGACGGCGTCGTCCACGCCCTCGCGGGCGAAGTGATCGAGCGCGAGCGCCGTCGTCGTCTCGAACATCGTGGCGTCGAGCCGGGCGACGAGCGTGCCGAGCGCGTCCACGCCGTCGGCGACGGCGTCCTCGGGGATCGGCGCCGCGTCCACCCGGATGCGCTCGCGGAACGACACGAGGTGGGGCGAGGTGTAGAGGCCGACGCGCCGGCCGGCGGCCCGGAGCACGGCGGCGAGCATCACGGCGACCGACCCCTTGCCGTTGGTCCCGCCGACCTGGACGATCCGGTAGCGCTCCTCGGGACGGCCGAGCGCGGCGAGCAGCGCCTCGATCCGCTCGAGGCCCGGGCGCATCCCCGCGTGCTCCCCGCCGCGCAGGGCGAGGAGCCGGGCGACCGCCTCGGCGTACGTCATCCGGGCGGCGCTAGCCGGCGGCGGACGGCCGGTCGGCGAAGAACGCGAGGATCCGCCGGAGCGTCTCCTTGAGCTCGCGCCGGTCCACGATCGCGTCGATCTGGCCGTGCGCGAGCAGGAACTCCGAGCGCTGGAACCCCTCGGGCAGCGGCTGCCGGATGGTCTCGGCGATCACGCGCGGCCCCGCGAAGCCGATCAGCGCGCGCGGCTCGGCGAGAATGACGTCGCCGAGCATCGCGAAGCTCGCGGTCACGCCGCCCGTCGTCGGGTCGGTCAGGACCGAGACGTACGGCAGCCGCCGCGCGCCGAGCCGCTCGAGCGCCGCCGACGTCTTCGCCATCTGCATGAGCGAGAGGATCCCCTCCTGCATGCGCGCGCCGCCGGAGGCCGAGACGATGACGACGGGGACGTGCTTGTCGATCGCCAGCTCGATCGCGCGGGCGAGCTTCTCGCCGACGACCGAGCCCATGCTGCCGCCGAGGAAGCCGAACTCGAACGCGCAGAGCACGCTGGGCAGGCCGCCGATCCGCGCGAGCCCCGTGACGACCGCCTCGTCCGTCCGCGTCTTCTGGGCGGCGGCGCGCACGCGGTCGCGGTACTTCTTCGTGTCCTTGAAGCCGAGCGGGTCGGTGGTCTCGAGGTTCGTGTCGCGCTCCTCGAAGGAGCCGGGGTCGGCGAGCAGCGCGATCCGCTCGCGCGCGGAGATGCGGAACGGGTAGTGGCACTTCGGGCACGCGCGCCCGGCGCGCTCGACCTCGGCGCGGTAGATGATCTCCTTGCAGGAGTCGCACTTGATCCACAGGCCCTCGGCGATCTGGACCGTGCTCGCCTTGCCCTCGGACCCGTCGGTCTTGCGCTTGAACCAGGGCAACTATTTGTTCTGGGTGGGGCGACCCCCCCCAGACCCCCCCGGCTGCGGGCGCGGCCGGTGACTCTCCCCAGACCCCCCCGGCTGCGGGCGCGGCCGGTGACTCTCCCCAGACCCCCCCGGCGGCTCCCGCAGCGGCGCTTTCAGCTCGGCGACGAAGCGCTCGACGTCGGCGGCGAGCGTGGGCGCACCCGCGCGCTCCTCGACGAGCCGCACGAGCGCCGAGCCCACGATGACGCCGTCGGCGAGCCGGCCGACCGCCCGGACCTGGTCGGGTCGCGCGATGCCGAAGCCGACGCACACCGGCTTCGTCGTCACCAGCCGGAGCGTGCGGATCTGGGCCCCGAGGCCCGGCGGCAGCTCGTGCCGCTCGCCGGTCACGCCCGTGAGCGAGACCACGTAGATGAAGCCGCGGCTCCGGCGCGCGATGAGCCGGACGCGCGCGGGCGTCGAGGTCGGCGCCACGAGGTGCACCAGGTCGAGCCCCGCCGCGCGCGCCTCGGCCGCGAGCGGGTCCGCCTCCTCGGGCGGCAGGTCGACGACGAGCACGCCGTCCACGCCCGCGTCGGCGGCCGTGCGCGCGAACGCCTTCAGGCCGAACGCGAGGACGGGGTTGTAGTAGGTGAAGAGCGCGAGCGGCACGCCGACGTCGGCCCGGAGGGTCGCGACGGTCTCGAGCACGCGCGGCAGCGTGGTCCCCGCGGCGAGCGCGCGCGCGCCGGCCCGCTGGATGACGGGCCCGTCGGCGAGCGGGTCCGAGAACGGCACGCCCAGCTCGACCAGGTCGGCGCCGCCCCGCGCGGCCGCGGCGACGAGGCGGCGCGTCTCGTCGAGCGATGGGTCGCCCGCGGTGAAGTACGCCACCAGCGCGCGCTCCCCTCGCCGCCTGAGCGCCGCGAACGTGTCGTCGAGGCGGCTCATCCGAGCTCCACGCCGAGCGCCCGCGCGACGACGTGCACGTCCTTGTCGCCGCGCCCGGACAGGCCGACGACGATCGACGCCGAGCGCGGCAGCGTCCGGGCGAGCCGCATCGCGTACGCGACGGCGTGCGCGGACTCGAGCGCCGGCATGACCCCCTCGAGGCGCGTGAGCGCCTGGAACCCCTCGAGCGCCTCGGCGTCGGTGACGGCCACGAACTCGAACCGGCCCGCGTCGCGGTAGTAGGCGTGCTCGGGGCCCACGCCGGGGTAGTCGAGCCCCGCGGAGATCGAGTGCGCGGTCGCGATCTGGCCGTCGTCGTTCTGGAGCAGGTAGGACATGCACCCGTGCAGCACGCCGACCGCGCCCGCGGTCATCGACGCGCCGTGGCGGCCGGTCGCGAGGCCCTCGCCGCCGGGCTCGACGCCGACGAGGCGCACGCGCCGGTCGCCGATGAACCGGTGGAAGAGCCCGATCGCGTTCGAGCCCCCGCCGACGCAGGCGACGAGCACGTCGGGCAGGCGCCCGAGGGCGGCGAGGGCCTGGCGCCGGGTCTCGCGGCCGATCACCGCCTGGAAGTCGCGCACCATCATCGGGTACGGGTGCGGGCCGAGCGCCGAGCCGAGCAGGTAGTAGGTCGTGCGCACGTTCGTCACCCAGTCGCGGAGCGCCTCGTTGATCGCGTCCTTGAGCGTGCGGCTGCCCGCCTCCACCGGGATCACGCGCGCGCCGAGGAGCCGCATGCGGAAGACGTTCAGCGCCTGGCGCTCGATGTCCTCGGCGCCCATGTACACCTCGCACTCGAGCCCGAGCAGCGCCGCGGCCGTCGCGGTCGCCACGCCGTGCTGGCCCGCGCCGGTCTCGGCGATCACGCGGGGCTTCCGCATGCGTTCGGCGAGGAGCGCCTGGCCGAGCACGTTGTTGATCTTGTGGGCGCCGGTGTGGCAAAGGTCCTCGCGCTTGAGCCAGATGCGGGCGCCGCCGCAGTGCTCGCTGAGCCGCGAGGCGAGGTAGAGCGGCGTCGGCCGGCCCGCGTAGTCGGCGAGGAGCGCGGCCAGGCGCGCCTGGAACCGCCGGTCGCGCCGGGCGCGGGCGTAGGCGCGCTCGAGCTCGACGAGCGGCGCCATGAGCGTCTCGGGCACGAAGCGTCCGCCGAAGCGGCCGAAGTGGCCCCGGGCGTCCGGGAGCGCGGCGGCCCGCGTCACCTGACCCCCTTCGCCGCGGCCACGAACCGCCGGACCTTGTCCGGGTCCTTGCGCCCGGGCGCGGCCTCGACGCCCGAGTTCACGTCCACCGCGTAGGGCCGGACGGTGGCCACGGCGCGCGCCACGTTGTCGGGCGTGAGGCCGCCGGACAGGATGATCGGGATCCGCGCCTCCGGCGGCGCCATGGCCCCGAGCGTGCGGAGCATGCGCCACTCGATGGGCTCGCGCGTCTCGCCCTCGCTCCAGCGCGCCGCGCTGTCGAAGAGGATCGCCCGGGCCACCGACCGGTAGCGCAGCGCGCCGAGCCAGTCGCGGATCCGGTACTCGGGCAGCCCCTCGATCGTGGAGGTCGGCGGGAGCTTGATGGTCTTGATCACCGGCAGCGCGTGCTCGGCCAGCGTCTCGGGCGGCTCGTCGCCGTGGAACTGGAGCGCGCGCAGCCCGCACGCCTCCGCGACGGCCTTGACGTGGCCCGCCGGGTGGTCCCAGAAGACCCCGACCGGCGTCACGAACGGCGGCAGCCGCCGGACGATCGGCGCCACCTGCTCGGGCGTGACGAAGCGCGGCGTGCCCTCGACGAAGATGAAGCCGAGGGCGTCGGCGCCCGCCGCGACCGCCGCGCGCGCGTCGCCGAGGTTCGTGATCCCGCAGATCTTGACGCGGGTCATGGGCGCAGCGTGAGCTCCCGCACCTTCGCGGCGACGTCGGGCGCGCGCACCAGGCCCTCGCCGACCAGGACCGCGCGGACGCCCGCGGCGGCGACCCGCCGCACGTCGGCGGCGGTGAAGAAGCCGCTCTCGCTCACGACGATCGGTCCGGGCGGGATCAGCGGCGCGAGCTCGAGCGTGGTCTCGATCCGCGTCTCGAACGTCCCGAGGTCGCGGTTGTTGAGGCCGACGACGCGGCTGCCCGCGGCGAGCGCCGCGGCGAGCTCGGCCGCCGTGTGGCACTCGACGAGCGCCGCGAGGCCGAGCCCCTTCGCCGCGGCGAGCAGGTCGCGCAGGAGGGCCGGCGCGAGGATGGACACGATCAGCAGCACCGCGTCGGCGCCCGCCGCGCGGGACTCCCAGAGCTGGTACTCGTCGAGCGTGAAGTCCTTGCGGAGGAGCGGCACGCCGACGGCCGCCCGGACGGCGGCCAGGTCGTCGAGGCTCCCGTGGAAGTACGTCGCGTCGGTCAGCACCGAGATCGCGGCGGCGCCGGCCGCCGCGTAGGTCCGCGCGAGCGCGGCCGGGTCGACGTCGGCCGCGAGCACGCCGCGCGAGGGCGACGCCCGCTTCACCTCGGCGATCAGCGCGACGCGGCCGGGCGCGGGCCGGAGCGCGCCCTCGAAGTCGCGCGGCGCCGCGAGCCCGCGGCACGCGCGCTCGAGCGCGGCCCGCGGGCGGGCGGCGCGGCGGCGGGCGAGCTCGCCGCGCGTGTCGCGGACGATGTCGTCGAGGATGCTCATCCCCGCCGGCGCAGCGTCTCGAGCGGCACCCCGGCGAGCTGGTCGAGGACGAACTCGCGCAGGGTGCGCGGCGGCGGCAGGTCGCGCACGATCCGCCCGCGCCCCACCAGGGGCCTGAGCAGCGGCTCCCACGCGCCCCCGTCGGCGGGCGGCGCCTTGCCGGCCGGCACGACCACGGTCTCCCGCGGCGCGCCGCGCTTGCGCCAGACCTCCTTGGCGCCCGACCACTTGCCGCGCTTGGCCACGGGCCGCCCCTCGATCTCCGTGATGTCCAGCGCGAAGTTCAGCACCGGCGCGTTGGCGATCGAGGTCCCGACGCCGTAGCCGTCCACGAGGGGGTTGAGGGCCTGGATCTCGTACTCGTCCACGCCGCCCGAGGCGAGGATCTTCACGTGCGTGAAGCCGCGCAGGTCGAGCTCCCAGCGGACCTCCTCGAGGATCCGGTAGAAGTCGCCGCGGCGGGACGACGGCGTGTCCAGGCGCACGGCGTAGAGGTCGCGGCCGAGCGCCTCGGCGACGCGGATCGCCTCGAACTTCTCGTCCTGGAGCGTGTCGATCAGCGCGACCCGGCGCACCTTCGTGTCCACGACCTCGTGGAAGGCGCGCAGGGCCTCGACCGTGTCGCCGACCATCAGCACGAGCGCGTGCGGGATCGTGCCCATCGGGTCGGCGTCGATCAGCTCGGCCGACTTCGTCACCGCCACCCCGTCGCAGCCGCCGACGAACGCGTTGCGCTCGATCATCGGCGCGAGCGCCGGATGCATCCGCCGCGCGCCGAACGAGATCACCTGGCGCTCGCCCGCGGCCTTCTTGCAGCGCGCCGCCTTCGTCGCGATCCCCGAGGCCTGGCAGAGCAGGCCGAGCAGCGCGGTCTCGTACTGCGCCCACTCGACGTACGTGCCCTCCAGGCGCAGCACGGGCTGGTAGGGCTCGAAGAGCGTGCCCTCGTCCATCGCCCACACGTCCACGGGCACCCCCGCGAGCAGGCCCGCGGCCTCCTCGACGCCCGCCAGGATGCCCCACTGCCAGTCGTCGGGCAGGCTCTTCACGTAGACCTCGGCCTGGACGCGCTGGCGGTCGCCGCGGTGCCTCAGGATCTGGACGGTGCGCGCGAAGTAGACGTCGGAGACGTCGCCGCTCTTGATGTCGGCGTCGGAGGCGGTGTGGAACGGGCGCCGTGGGGTGCTGGCCATGGTGGTTCGGGCCGGCAGGGCCGGCCCGAAGTGGACGAAATTCTGGCAGAACCGCCCCGGCAAGTCAACGCGAGCACCCGGCGCGCGGCCCTAGCGCGCATTATTCACGAACGGTCATCGCGCGAGGCGGGCAGGGCCTGTCGCAGGGTGCGGCCCCCGCGGGGCCGGCGCCGTCACCCGTTCGCCCGAACGCCGCGCTGCGCGCGGCGGACGGGAC
>MGCF01000185.1 GCA_001788495.1 Candidatus Rokubacteria bacterium RIFCSPLOWO2_02_FULL_73_56 | reverse complement strand
CGGTGGCGTCGAGGTCGATGAAGAGGTCGTAGATCTCGTCGAGCACCTCGGCGGGCCGCGCGTCGGACCGGTCGATCTTGTTGACCACGACGATCGGCGGCAGGCCCGCCTCGAGCGCCTTCTTGAGCACGAAGCGGGTCTGGGGCAGCGGCCCCTCGGCGGCGTCCACGAGCAGGAGCACGCCGTCCACCAGCGTGAGCGTCCGCTCCACCTCGGAGCCGAAGTCGGCGTGGCCGGGCGTGTCCACGATGTTGATGCGGACGCCCTTGTACGCGATGGCGGTGTTCTTGGCCATGATCGTGATGCCCTTCTCGCGCTCGAGGTCGATCGAGTCCATGATGCGCTCGGGCACCGACTCGTTGGCGCGGAAGAGCCCCGACTGCCAGAGCATGGCGTCGACCAGGGTCGTCTTGCCGTGATCGACGTGGGCGATGATGGCGATGTTGCGGATCGACTCGCGCTGCTGCATCCCTTTCAATGTATCATGGCGTCTCGCGGCCGGGATGGTAGCCTCGGGGCATGGGGGGGCTGCGGTGCCCGAAGTGCGGCCGCCACGTCGTGCGGCGGACGCACCGATCGGGGGTTTTCGAGCGGCTGCTGAGCCGGGTGTCCGTCTATCCCTTCCGCTGCCAGCTCTGCGGCCGGCGGTTCCGGGCGATCCAGCCCGGCAGGCGCTGGGTCGCCCAGGCGCCCGAGCGCCGCGAGTTCGACCGGCTCGTGGCGCGCGTGCCGGTGGGCCTCTCGGCGGGCACGCTCGCGTCGGAGGGCGCCGTGACCCAGATCTCGATGGAGGGCTGCACGCTCGAGACCGACGCCGTGCTGCCGGTCGGGACGGTGCTCCAGGTCCGCCTCCATCTCCCCGACGCCCGCGCGCTCGAGGTGGACGAGGCCGTCGTGCGCTGGGTGCGGGAGCGCACGGTCGGGCTCCAGTTCCTCGCGCTCCGCGGCGGCGAGCGGGAGCGCCTGCGCCGCTTCGTCGCGGGCCTGGTCGCCGTCTACCACGGCCTCGGCGAGGACGAGCTCCGCGCGCCCGGCTGGCGCTGGCGCCGCGGCGCGCTCCGCTCGGCCGACTTCTGGTTCGTCGTGGCCGTCCTCATCTTCATCGTGGTCTCGCTCGTCATCCTCTTCCCCGAGGTGAAGTTCTGTCCCCGCGGGAGGCCGTGCTGACGCGCGGTATAATGACGCCCACTCTCGCGCCCCGGAGGCCGCCGATGTCCCGCCGTCTGCCGATGCTCCTCGCCGTCGTGCTGCTCGCCGGCGCCTGCAGCCAGGCGCCGCCGCCCCCGCGGGCGAAGGCGCCGAGCGCCGTGGTCACGCTGGCGGGCGGCGGCAGCGTCGTCCTCGAGCTCTGGCCGGGCGACGCGCCCCGGCACGTCGAGAACTTCGTCGCGCTCGCGCGCAAGGGCTTCTACGACGGGCAGCGGTTCCACCGCGTCGAGCCGGGGTTCGTCGTCCAGCTCGGCGACCCGCAGTCGAAGACCCTGCCCATGGACCACCCGGCGATGGGCACCGGCGGCCCCGGCTACACGCTCAGGGCGGAGTTCAACGCGCGGCCCTTCGACCGGGGCGTGCTCGGGATGGCGCGCGGGGACGACCCGGACTCGGCGGGCAGCCAGTTCTACATCATGCTGGGCCCCGCGCACTTCCTGAACGGCCAGTACACCGCGTTCGGCCGGGTCACGAGCGGCATGGAGGCGGTCGACCGGATCAGGGTCGGCGACCGGGTGAAGTCGATCGCGATCGTCACCAAGTGAGGAGGCGCCGGTGAAGCAGACAGCGGTCATCGCGCTCGAGAAGGGCGGCGAGATCCGGATGGAGTTCTTCCCGGAGGACGCGCCCACGACCGTCGAGAACTTCGTGACGCTCGCGAAGAAGGGCTTCTACGACGGGCTCACGTTCCACCGCGTCGTCCCCGACTTCGTCGTGCAGGGCGGCTGCCCGAAAGGCGACGGCACCGGCGGCCCCGGCCACACGATCAAGGCGGAGTTCAACGCGCAGAAGCACGTGCGCGGCAGCGTCGCGATGGCGCGCGCCCAGCACCCCGACTCGGCCGGCAGCCAGTTCTACATCTGCTACGGGCCGACGCCCCACCTGGACGGCAGCTACACGGTCTTCGGCCGGGTCGTCGCCGGCATGGAGCACGTGGACCGCGTCGGGCAGGGCGACCGGATGACGAGCGTGACGATCGTCGAGGGCTGAGCGTGGCCTGGTCGCTCCTGATCCGGAACGGCGCGCTCGTCGACGGCACGGGCGCCCCGCCGGCGCCCGCCGACGTCGCGGTCGAGGGCGAGCGCATCGCCGCCGTGGGGCCCGGGCTCCGCGGGGAGGCCGCGCGCGTGATCGACGCGGCGGGGCTCGTGGTCGCGCCGGGCTTCATCGACGCCCACGCGCACTCCGACCTCTTCTACTTCGGCTGCCCGTCCGCGGAGTCGAAGGTGCGCCAGGGGGTCACCACCGAGGTCGTCGGGATGTGCTCGTTCTCCCAGGCGCCGGTCCACCCGGCGCGACGCGAGGCGGCCCGGGTGTGGGCGGGCGGCCTCGGGACCTCGCTCGACCTCCGCTGGGAGACGTTCGCCCAGTACCTCGACGCCCTCCGTGCCGCGCGCCCGTCGGTCAACGTGGTCCACTTCGTGGGCCACGGCGCGCTGCGGCTCGCGGCGCTGGGGCCCGACAACCGCCCCGCCGGGCCCGACGAGCTCCGCGCGATGGAGCGGCTCCTCGCCGAGGCCCTCGACGCCGGCGCCTTCGGCTACTCGACCGGCCTCGTGTACCCGCCGAGCGCGTACGCGGACACCGCGGAGCTGATCGCGCTCGCGCGCGCGATGGCGCCGCGGCGCGGCCTCTACTTCTCCCACATCCGGGGCGAGTCCTCGATGCTCGAGGACTCGATCGCCGAGGCGATCCGGATCGGCGAGGCGGGCGGCGTCGGCGTGCAGATCGCGCACGTGAAGGCCGCGGGCCGCGAGAACTGGTCGAGGCTCGACGCCGCGCTCGGGCTGATCGACGCCGCGCGCGCGCGCGGCGTGGACGTGAGCGGCGACGTCTACCCCTACCACGCGGGCTCGACGAAGATGGACAACCTGCTGCCCGGGTGGGTCCACGACGGGGGCATCGAGCGGCTGCTCGAGCGGCTCGCCGACCGCGCGACCCGCCGCCGGATCGTCGAGGAGTGCCTGCTGGACGGCGAGCGCTGGCGGAACGTGTCGCTGGGCGCGGTCGGCTTCGACGAGATCCAGATCGCGACGTGCGCGCGGCGCGCGCTCGAGGGGCTGACCCTCGCGGCGCTCGCCCGGCAGACGGGGACGCCGCCGGCCGAGGCGCTGCTGAGCCTCCTCCTCGCCGAGCGCGCGACCGTCTCGATGGTGGTCTTCTCGCAGAGCCCCGACAACGTCGCCCGCGTGCTCGCCCACCCGGCGATCATGGTCGGCTCCGACTCGATCGGCCTCTTCGCGGGCGAGGGCCCGCGGCCCGGCAAGCCGCACCCGCGCGCCTACGGCACCTTCCCGCGCGTGCTCGGCGAGTACGCGCGCGAGCGCCGGCTCTTCCCGCTCGAGACCGCGGTCCACAAGATGACCGGGATGCCGGCCGCGCGGCTGCGTCTGGCCGACCGCGGGCTCGTGCGCCCGGGCCTGGCCGCCGACCTCGCGGTGTTCGACCCGGCGACGGTGAAGGACGAGGCGACGTTCGCCGACCCGCATCGCTACCCGACGGGCATCCCCTGGGTGCTCGTCAACGGCGCGCTCGTCGTCGACGGCGGGCGGTTCCGCGCGGCCGGCACGGGGCGCGTGCTGGTGCCGTGAGCCGGGCGGCGGCCCGGCCCTTCCTCCTGGTCGTCGTCGTCGCCGCGGTGGTGGTCGCGACCGACCTGGGCGGGCGCATCCTGTCCAACAACGACGAGGCGCGCTTCGCGGTGCTCGCGCAGGACGTGCTGGCGCGCGGCGACTGGCTCCACCCGCGGCTCAACGGCGCCCTGTACCTCAACAAGCCGGTGCTGCTCGCCTGGCTGATCGCGCTCGTCTCGTGGCCGCTGGGCCACGTCACGCAGCTCACCGCCGTGCTGCCGTCGGCGGCGGCCGGCCTCGCGACCGCCTGCGTGCTCTACGGCCTCGGCCGCGAGCTCTTCGGCGCGGACGCGGGGAAGTACGCCGCGCTGATCGCGGTCACGACGCAGGGGCTCTTCCTGCACGCGCGCCTGCCCCTGCCCGACATGCTGATGAGCGCCTGCATCGCGGCCAGCGTGTGGATGCTCTGGCGCGCGCTCCGGCGCCCGGCGGGCTGCGACTGGCTCGGCTTCTACGGGCTCACCGCGCTCGCCTTCTGGGCGAAGGGGCCCGCGGGCTTCCTGCCGCTCGGCGTGGCGCTCGCGTGGGGGGCGGCGCACCGGCGCACGGACGTCTGGCGGCGGCTGCGCCCCGGCCGGGGGCTGGCGCTCGTCGCCGTGCTCGTCGCGCCCTGGTGGCTCGCCGGGCTCGCCGCCGACCCGGCGGCGGTCCACCAGGTCGTCGTCACCGACCACCTCGGCTGGTACGCGCCGCGCGCGCCGACGCTGGCGTCGCTCGTGGCGCCGCTGCAGAACGCGGTCGTCGTGCTGGTCCCGTGGGTGGTGTTCCTGCCGCCCGCGCTGACCCTGGCCTGGCGCTTCCTGCGCGGGCGCGGCGAGGAGCGCGACGGCGTGCTCTTCGTCCTGCTGTGGGCCGCGGTCGTCTTCGCGCTCGTCGCGCTCGCGCGCGAGCAGCGCCTCCGCTACTACCTGCCGCTGGTCGCGCCGGCGAGCCTCCTGGTCGGCTGGTGGTGGAGCGGGGCGATCGTCAGGCAGCGCCGGACGGGCCCGGTGCCCTGGCGCCTCTACGCCGCGGGCGGCCTCGCGCTGCTCGCGGCGACGGCCGCCGTCGTCGCGTTCCGGGGGCGATGGCTCCGGGACGCGCGCCTCGCGCTGCCGGCGTCGGTGACCGAGGCGCTGCTGCTCGCCGCGGGCCTCGTGCTGTTCCTCGGCGCGCTCGTGGACAGCGTGCGGCGCCCGGAGCGGCGGCGCGCGTTCGTCGCCGCCTGGGTGGGCGCGGCGGTGCTGCTCGTGGGCGGCTACCACTGGAAGCTGCCCCGGCGCAACAGCGTCTACGACTACCCGCGCGTCGCCCGCGCGGCCGGCCCCGCGCTCGCGCGGGCGCCCGCCGTCGTGACGCTCGGCCTGCACGAGCTGCCGCTGGCCTTCTACCTCGGCCGGCCCGTCGTGCGCGTCGAGACCGAGCGCGACCTCGCGCGGGCGCTCGCGCGGGAGGCGGGCACGGTCGGGGTCCTGCCCGACGCGGCGCTCGCGCGCCTGCCGCGCGAGGACGCCCTCGTGGTCGTGGCGCGCGCGACGCTCGCGTTCCGCCCGGTCTCGGTGGTGACGCGGGAGTCCGCCCCGCGCGGAGGACGCGGCCGGTGAGGGGCGGCGGCCGCGCCGTCGTGCTGGGCTGCGGCGACTTCTTCTTCCGCTGGCGGAGCTACCTGCCGCTGATCCTGGCCCCGCTCCTCGCCGCGGCGGTCGTGCGCTCACAGCTCGCCTTCGACTCCCGCGACGACCTCGTCTGGGAGATCGGCTGCGTCCTCCTCGCGCTCGCCGGCGTAGCGCTCCGCGCGTGGACGGTGGGCGTGGCCGCGCCCGGGACCTCCGGGCGCAACACGCGCGAGCAGAAGGCGGCGTCGCTCACCACGACGGGCCCGTACTCGCTCGTGCGCCACCCGCTCTACCTCGCGAACTCGATCATCGCGCTCGGGCTCGCGCTGTTCCCGCACGCCTGGATCGCGCCGCCGCTCGTGGCGACCCTCACGGCCGTCTACTACGCGTGCATCGCGGAGCGTGAGGACCAGTACCTGCGCGAGCGGTTCGGCGCCGCGTGGGCGGCGTGGGCGGCGCGCGTGCCGCGGGTGATCCCGTCGTTCCGGGGCTGGGTGCCCGCGGCCCGGCCCTTCCGGTGGCGCGTGGCGCTGCGGCGGGAGTTCTACGCGCTCGGCGTGGTCCTCGTCGTGCCCCTGCTCCTCGACGTCGCCGAGGACCTGCACGAGACGGGCGCGTTCGACCTGGACCCGGTGTGGACCGCGACGGCGGTGCTGGGCGGCGCGCTCTTCGCGGCGCTCCGGTTCCTCAAGAAGCGGACGTCGCTCCTGGACGTGCCGCGCCGCGCGGAGGGGCGCGACCGGCCCGCGACCTAGCCGCCGCCCCGGGGCAGGTACTCGAAGGAGTGCACGCGGACGCGGAACGTCGCGCCGAGCGCAGGCGCCCGCGCGTCGAACCAGTCCCGGGCGCCCGGGCCGATCTCCCCGCCGACGGGGACGTACGCCCAGCCGACGACCCGGCCGGCGGCGTCGAGCCCCTCGACGAGGAGCACGACCCGCGTCACCCACGCATCCCCGCGGTTCTCCACGAAGCCGCGGACGACCGCGTCGCCGCTCGGCGTCCGCGCCGTCTCGGACTGGATCGAGAAGAGGCGCTCCTCCGGGCGGGCGCCGCCGAAGTTCTGGGCCCGGGCGGCCCCGGCCGCCAGGACCAGCAGGACGAGCGCCAGGGGGAGCGCGCGAGCTCGCATGGGTGGTCCCTCCACGTCTGTATGACTCGCGGGAGGGGGGAAGAGGTTCCGGCCCCTCAGAGAGCGTGAACGAATCGGGCTCGCGGGATCGCGTTGGGGGGTGTCGGGGGGAGCGGCGGTCGCTCCCCCCGACGTCCCCTCAAGGACGGGCGTCGCGGTCGGCCAGGACCGTGCAGCGCGGGTGCAGCCGGAGCGCCGAGGCGGGGACCTCCGGGGTCACCGGGCCGTCGAGGAGCCGCTCGAGCGGCCCCCGTTTGGCGGCGCCGCTCACGAGCACCACGACCTCGCGCGCCCGGAGGATGGTGCCGATGCCGAGCGTCACCGCGCGGTCGCTCACCGCGCCCTGGCTGACCTCGTCGGTGAGGATGTAACGCGCGGTCTCGGGCAGGAGGCGCACCGGGCGCGTGGGCGAGTCGAAGGCGCTGCCCGGCTCGTTGGAGGCGATGTGGCCGTTCGGCCCGAGCCCCAGCATGACGAGGTCGAGCCCGCCCGCCCGCGCGATCGCCTCCTCGTACGCGCGGCACATCGCCTCGAGGTCGGGGGCGTCCACGCGGAACGGGTGGCAGCGCTCGGCCGGCACGGCCGCCCACGCGAGGAACTCGCTCCGGACCTGCCGCCAGAAGTACCCGTCGGCGGGCGCCGGCGGGCAGAGCTCGTCGATCGAGAACACGCGCATCGCGGCGTAGTCGACGGGCGCCCGCGCCTGGCGCTCGCGCAGCAGACCGTACATCCGCCGCGGCGTGCGCCCCGCGGGCACGGCCATCGCGAGGTCGGGCGCGCCCGCGACCCGCTCGCGGAACAGGTCCGCCGCCGCCTCGGCGAGCGCCGCGGCGTCGTCGCAGACGACGACCTTCACGGCGAGACGACCCGGTGACCCGCTTCCAGCGCGCCGAGGACGGAGTTCCTGGCCATGGCCGAGCCTCCTGGAGGGCCAGACTATCATCGACCGCGCGGGCCTCCTGCGGGCCTTCGTGGCGGCGCGCGGCCGCGGGATTCGGTACACTCGGCAGGCGATGGCGCGGCGGCTCCGGATCCGGTCCAAGGTCTGGCTCGAGTCCGGCGGGCGCATGATCTTCTCCGACGGCCGCCTGCAGCTCCTCGAGGCGGTGGACGAGCTCGGCTCGCTCGCGCGCGCGGCGCGCCGGCTCGGGATGTCCTACCGCGCGGCGTGGGGCCTCCTCAAGGTCACGGAGCGGGCGCTCGGCGCCCCGCTCCTCGCCGTGCGCATCGGCGGCCGTCGCGGCGGCGGTGCCGTGCTCACGCGCGAGGCGCGCACGCTGGTCCGCCGCTTCCGCCGTGTGAAGCAGCAGGTCAACCGCGCCGCCGACCGGGCGTTCGCGCGGCAGTTCTGAGCCCTTGCCCGCGCGCCCCCGGATCGCTTATCGTTATGTCTGTTCTGACATAACGAAGGGCGACCCGCCCCAGGAGGTCCTCCGTGCTCCGACGGCTCCTGCTCATCCTCGGCCTCCTGCTCGGCGCGTCCGCCCCGGCGGCCGCGCCGTCCTCGGTCGTCATCCTTTCCACGACCACGTCCACCCAGGACTCCGGGCTCCTCGACGTGCTCGTGCCGGTGTTCGAGAAGCGGACGGGGCTCAGCGTCAAGACGATCGCGGTCGGCACCGGCCAGGCCCTGGCGCTCGCGGCGCGCGGCGAGGCGGACGTGACGCTCGCCCACGCGCCCGCGCTCGAGAAGAAGTACGTGGCCGACGGCAAGATGCTCAACCGGCGCCTGGTCATGTACAACGACTTCGTCGTCCTCGGCCCCGGGGCCGACCCGGCGGGCCTCCGGGGCGAGAAGAAGGCGGCCGAGGCGTTGCGCCGCATCGCCGCGGCCGGCGCGCGCTTCGTGTCGCGGGGCGACAGGTCCGGCACCCACACCCGCGAGCTCGCGCTCTGGAAGGCGGCGGGCCTCACCCCGGCGCCGCCGTGGTACATCGAGTCGGGACAGGGCATGGGCGCCACGCTCGGCATCGCCGACGACCGGCGCGCGTACACGCTCGCCGACCGCGCCACGTACCTCGCGTTCACGCGGCGCATCGCGCTCGAGGTCCTCGTGGAGGGCGATTCGCGCCTGCTCAACCTCTACTCCGTGATGGAGGTGAACGCGGCCAACGGCCCGCGCGTGAACGCGGCGGGAGGGCGCAGGTTCGCCGAGTTCATGCTCGCGCCCGGAACCCAGGCGGTGATCGGGACGTTCGGCGTGGACACGTACGGCCAGGCGCTCTTCGTGCCGATCGCCGGCAGGACCGACGAGGAGTTCGAGTAGATGGACCTCCTCGTCGAGGGCGTGCGCGAGGCCGCCCGCCTGCTGCTCGCGGGCGACCGCGAGGTCTGGTCCATCCTGCTGCTCTCGCTCCAGGTCTCGGGGAGCGCGACCCTGATCTCGCTCGCCCTCGGGATCCCGGCGGGCGCGGCGCTCGCGCTGGCGCGCTTCCCGGGGCGCGGCCTCGTCGTGAGCGCCGTGAACTCGGGCATGGGGCTGCCGCCGGTGGTCGTGGGCCTGTTCGTCACGATGCTGCTCTGGCGCAGCGGCCCGCTCGGCGGCTGGGAGGTCCTCTACACGCCCGCGGCCATCGTGATCGCGCAGGCCGTCATCGCCTCGCCGATCGTGGTCGGGATCACCCTCGCGGCCGTGCAGGGCGTGCCGCGGGAGTTCCGGCTCCAGCTCCTGGCCCTCGGCGCCTCGCGCGCGCAGATGGTCTGGATGGTCCTGCGCGAGGCGCGGCTGCCGATGCTCGCGGCGGTGATGGCGGGGTTCGGCGGGATCATCTCGGAGATCGGCGCCTCGATGATGGTGGGCGGCAACATCAAGGGCCAGACGCGCACGCTCACGACGGCGATGGTGCTCGAGACCGGCAAGGGCAACTTCGAGGTCGCGATCGCGCTCTCGCTCCTGCTCCTGGCCCTCGTGTTCCTGGTGAACTGGGCGCTCACCTCGATCCAGCAGCGCCACGCCAGATAGGCGGACCGCGCCGATGCCTGTAAGATGAGCGCGTGATGCGGCGCCGGACCTTCCTCGCGCTGGCGGCGGCCTGGCTCGCGCTCTGGGCCGGCCGCGACGCCGCAGCGGCGGAGCGCTCGGTCACCGTCTTCGCCGCGGCCGACCTCGCGTTCGCCTTCCGGGAGCTCGCGCCCCGCTTCGAGGGGGCCACGGGCGTGCGGCTCACGCTCGTGTTCGGCTCGACGGGCAACTTCGCCCAGCAGATCCGCCACGGGGGCCCGGCCGACGTCTTCTTCGCCGCCGACGCGTCGTTCGTGGATCGGCTCATCGTCGAGGGGGCGCTGCTCCGCGAGACCCGCACGCGCTACGCGCAGGGACGCGTGGTCCTCGCGACGGCGCGCGGGGCGGGGCCGCGGCTCCGGGCGCTCGACGAGCTGCTCGGCCCGCGCGTCCGCCACGTCGCGATCGCCAACCCCGCCCACGCGCCGTACGGGCGCGCCGCCGAGGAGGTCCTGCGGCGAAGCGGGCTCTGGGAGGCGCTGCGCCCGAAGCTGGTCTACGGGGAGAACGTGCGGCACGCGCTCCAGTTCCTCCAGACCGGCGCCGCGGACGCGGGCATCGTCGCGCGGTCGGTGGCGGACGCGCCGGAGATCGAGTGGGCGCCCGTCGACCCGGCGCTCCACGCGCCGCTCGACCAGGTCGCCGCGGTCGTGCGCCGGAGCCCGCGGCCCGAGCTCGGCCTGGCGCTCATCCGGTTCGTGACCGGCGCCGAGGGCCGCCCGGTGCTGCGGCGCTACGGCTTCCGCGTGCCCGGCGAGCTCTGAGCCCGTGGACCTCTTTCCCCTCTGGCTCTCCCTGCGCGTCGCGCTGAGCGCGACGGCGCTCACCCTGGCGGTCGGGATCCCGGTCGCCCTCCTCCTGGCCCGGGTGCGCTTCGCCGGCCGCGGCCTGCTCGAGGCGGTCGTGGTCCTGCCCCTCGTGCTGCCGCCGACGGTCCTCGGCTACTATCTGCTCGTCGTCATCGGCAGCCGCGGCCCGCTCGGGCGCGCGCTCGCGGCGGTCGGGCTCGAGCTGGCGTTCACGTGGTGGGCCGCGGTGCTCGCGGCCAGCATCGGCTCGGTCGCGCTCCTCATCAAGTCCGCCCAGGCGGGCTTCGAGACGGTGGACCGGCAGCTCGAGCAGGCGGCGCGGACGCTCGGGCGCTCCGAGTGGAGCGTGTTCTGGTCCGTGACGCTGCCGCTCGCCTGGCGCGCGGTCCTCGCGGGCGCCGTCCTGGCGTTCTGCCGCGCGCTCGGCGAGTTCGGGATCACGCTCATGGTGGCCGGCAACATCCCGGGGCGGACCCAGACGCTCCCGCTGGCGATCTACGACCGGGTGCAGGCGGCGCAGATGGACGAGGCGCACGCGCTCGCGCTGATCGCCGTCGGCATCGTCGTCGTCCTCGTGTTCGGCCTGAGCCGCGTGGCGCGGCTGCGCTACTGAGCCATGGTCAGCGTCGAGCTCGTCAAGCGGTACCCCGGATTCACGCTCGACGTCCGCTGGGAGGCGGAGGACGCGGTCGTCGGCCTCTTCGGCCCGTCGGGAGCCGGCAAGACGCTCACGCTGCAGTGCCTCGCGGGGCTGATCACGCCGGACGCGGGGCGGATCGTCGTGGACGACCGTGTCTTCCTCGACACGGCGGCGGGCGTGGCCCTGCCGCCGCAGGCGCGGCGCGTCGGGTACGTCTTCCAGGGCTACGCGCTGTTCCCGCACCTCAGCGTCGCCGAGAACGTCGCCTTCGGGCTGCGCGACCGGCCGCGCGCCGAGCGCGCGCGCCGCGGCGCGGAGGTGCTCGAGCGCCTCGGGCTCGCCGGGCTCGAGCGGCGCCGGCCGCGCGAGCTGTCGGGGGGCCAGCGCCAGCGCGTGGCCCTCGGGCGCGCGCTGGCGATCGACCCCGCGCTGCTGCTGCTGGACGAGCCGCTCTCCGCGCTCGACGCGCCGCTCCGGCGCGCGCTGCGCGACGAGCTGCGCGAGCTGCTCGCGGCGTGGGGCACCGCGGCGGTCGTGGTCACGCACGACTTCACCGAGGCGTACCGGCTGGCCGACCGGATCGTCGTGTACGAGGCGGGTCGCGTCATCCAGTCCGCGCCCCGCGCGGAGCTGCTGTGGCGTCCCGCCTCCGAGGCGGTCGCGCGGATCATGGGCCTCAGCAACGTGCTCCGCGGCACGGTGCTCAAGGCCACGCCCGAGCGCATCCAGCTCCGCTGGCGCGGGCAGACGCTCGAGGCCGTGAACTCGCCCACGCGCTCGTACCTGCCGCCGCCCGAGCGCCCGATCGCGTTCTTCGTGCGGCCCGAGTACGTGCGGCTGATCCGCAAGGACCGGGGCGCGCCGGACGCGCTGCACCACATGAACCTCATGCGCGGCCGGGTGGTCGGCGAGGTGGACTTCGGCACCGTCTGGTCGCTGCGCGTGCGGCTCGACGCGCCGGGTCCGCCGGCGCAGGGCGACTTCGACCTCGAGGTCGAGGTGCCGCACCTCGTGTACGAGATCCTCGAGATCGACCGCGACCGCCACTGGGAGTTCTCGCTCCACCGCGGCTCGATCCACGTGCTGCCGTCGTGACCGCCGACGCCGTCGTCGCGCTCAGCGACGTGAGCGCGCGCTACGGGGGGGTCGAGGTGCTGCGCGTGCCCGCGCTGGAGGTGCACGCGGGGGAGGTCCTGGCGGTCATCGGCCCGAACGGCGGCGGCAAGTCCACGCTGCTCCGCGTCCTCGCCTTCCTCGAGCGGCCCGCGACGGGCGAGGTCCGCTTCCGCGGGCGTCCGGTGGACGCGGCGCGCGCGCTCGCCGAGCGCCGGCGCATCGCGCTCGTCTTCCAGCAGCCGCTCCTCGCCGACGCGACCGTCGCCGAGAACGTGGCGCTCGGGCTCCGGTTCCGCGGCGCGCCGCCCGCCGAGAGCGAGGCGCGCGTGGCGCACTGGCTCGGGCGGTTCAACATCGCGCCGCTGCGCGGGCAGCGGGCGCGCGCGCTGTCGGGCGGCGAGGCGCAGCGCGTGGCGCTGGCGCGCGCGCTCGTGCTGGAGCCCGAGCTGCTGCTGCTCGACGAGCCGTTCGCGAGCCTCGACCAGCCCACGCGGGAGACGCTGATCCCGGACCTCGCCGCGATCCTTCGCGAGCGGCGGGTGACGACCGTGCTCGTCACCCACGACCGGAGCGAGGCGCAGGCCTTCGCCGACCGCGTCGCCGTGCTGATCGGGGGGCGCATCCGCCAGCTCGACGAGGCCGCGCGCGTCTTCCACGCCCCGGCCTCGGAGGAGGTGGCGCGCTTCGTGGGCGTGGAGACGATCGCCGCCGGCCGGGTCCTCGCGAGCGAGGCCGGCGTCACGCTCGTGGACGTCGCGGGCACGCGGCTCGAGGTCGCCGGGCGCGCGCGCCCGGGCGAGCTGGTGCGCGTCGGCATCCGCCCGGAGGACGTCACGCTGATGCCGCCGACCGAGCGCGCCGGGCTCTCCAGCGCGCGCAACCGCCTGACCGGGACGATCGCCCGCGTCGCGCCGACGACGCCCGGCACGCGCGTCGTCGTGGACGTCGGCTTCCCGCTCGTCGCGACGGTCACGGCGCGCTCGGTGGCCGAGCTGGGGCTCGTCGAGGGGGCGCCGATCACCGCCGTGTTCAAGGCGAGCGCCGCGCACCTCATCGGACCGGCCGTCTCGCTTGACACTGCCGCGCGTCCGGCGCTATAACGAAGCCGTTCACACCCTGGAGTGAAGGCACCTCCACCGACCAAGGAGGCCTCGCATGGACCAGGAGACCCTCATCGAACGACTCATGGCCGAGAACGAGGAATTCCGGCGTCTCCGCGGCGAGCACCGCGCCTACGACCAGGAGCTCGAGACGCTCAAGGGAACGACCCCGCTCTCGGCGGACCAGCAGTGGCGCGTCAGCGAGGTGAAGAAGCTCAAGCTGATGGCGAAGGACCGGATGGAGGCGATCATCCGGCACGCGCGCTCCGGCGTGACGGCCTGAAGCGCGCCCGCGCGAAGTCGTTCCGCGGCCTCTCCCACCTGTCTCCCGAGGGCGCCGCGCGCATGGTCGACGTCGCGGACAAGCGCGAGACGGCGCGGGTGGCCGTCGCGCGGGCGAGCCTCCGGATGAAGCCGGCCACCCTGCGGGTGATCCGGCGGGGCAACGCCCCCAAGGGCGACGTCCTCGGGGTCGCCCGCACCGCGGGGATCCTGGCCGCCAAGCGCACCCCCCAGCTCATCCCGCTCTGCCACCCGCTCCGCATCACCGGCGTGGACATCGCGTTCCGCGACGACCTGCGCCGCGGCGAGCTGACCGTCGAGGCGCGCGTCACGACCGTGGACAAGACCGGCGTGGAGATGGAGGCGCTCACCGCGGCGAGCGTCGCGGCGCTCACCGTGTACGACATGATCAAGGCCGTGGAGCGGGGCGTGACGATCGCCCGGGTGCAGCTCGTCGAGAAGGCCGGTGGCGCGTCGGGACACTGGCGGCGCGCCGCGGGCGCGCGCCGACGACCGTGAAGACCGCGCTCGTCTACTCCGACGCGTGGACGCGCTTCGACTACGGGGCCGAGCACCCGCTCCGGATGGAGCGCCTCGGGCTCACGTGGCGGCTCATGGCCGCCTACGGCCTCACGGCGCGACCCGGCGTGAGCGTGCACGCCCCCGAGCCGGCGTCGGAGGGCGCGATCGCCGCCTTCCACGCCCCGGCCTACCTCGAGGTGCTCCGGGCGGCGAACGGCGGCGTCGAGCCGCGGGGCGCCGCGCGCTGGGGGCTCGGCCCCGGCGACAACCCCGTGTTCCCCGGCCTCTGGGACGCCGCGCGGGTCTGCGCGGGCGGCTCGCTGCTCGCCGCCGAGCTGGTGGCCTCCGGCGCGGCCACGCGTGCGTTCCACTTCGCCGGGGGGCTGCACCACGCGATGCGCGAGCGCGCCTCGGGCTTCTGCTACGTCAACGACGCGGTGCTGGCGATCCTGCACCTGCGCGCGCGGGGCCTGCGCGTCCTCTACGTGGACATCGACGCCCACCACGGCGACGGCGTGCAGGCGGCGTTCTACGAGGAGCCGGGCGTGCTCACGATCTCGACGCACGAGCGCGGCGACTACCTGTTCCCCGGCACCGGGTTCGTCGAGGAGATGGGCGCGGGCGCGGCCGTGGGCTACGCGGTGAACCTCCCGCTCGAGCCGTTCACCGGCTCCGACGTCTACCTGCCGGCGTTCGAGGCGGTCGTCCCGCCCCTCGTGGGCGCGTTCGCGCCCGACGTCGTGGTCGCGCAGCTCGGCATCGACTCGCACCGCACCGATCCGCTGACCCACCTCGAGCTCGACGTCCAGGGCTTCGCGCGCGCCGTGCGGCGCATCGTCGAGCTGGCGCCGCGGCTCGTCGCGCTGGGCGGGGGCGGCTACGACCTGCAGAACGTGGCGCGCGGCTGGACGGCCGCGTGGGCGGCGATGAACGACGTCGCGCTCCCGGCCGCGCTCCCCGCGGCGTTCGCCGGGGACGCGCGGCGCCACGAGTTCCAGGTCGCCACGCTCTGGGACGAGCCCGCGCCGCAGCCGGCCCACCGCCGCGTCCGGGCCGAGGAGTACGTGCAGCGCCAGGTGGACGCGATCCGCCGGCTCATCTTCCCGACGCACGGGCTCTGAGGCCGGGCGTGGCGCCGCGCGCCGCGCTCGTCCTGGCCCTCGGCCTGCTCGCCGTCGCGCCGGCGCGGGCGGCCTCCCCCGTCGAGCTCACCGACGTGCGCGTGGCGCGGCGCGCGGGCGGCGTGAGCGTGGAGCTCCGCACCTCCGCGCCGCCCCGCTACCGCGCGGAGCTGATCGACGGGCCCTGGCGCGTGGTGCTCGACCTCGAGGACGCCCTGTACCGCGTCGCGACCGTGCCGCTCGCCGTCGACGCCGACCCGGTCCGGGCGATCCGCGGCAGCCAGTACCGGAAGGGCGTCGCGCGCGTGGTGATCGAGCTGACGTCCCGGGTGCCCTGGAGGGTCGAGGCCCACGCCGGCGGGCTCTCGGTGCTGCTCGGCGCGCCGGCGGGCGCCGGGCCCGCGACGCCCGCGCCCCCGGCGGCGCCGCCCGCCTCGCGCGCCCCCGCGCGGGCCCCCGAGCTCCAGGGGATCGTCCTGCGCGACGACGGGCCGGTCGCCTACATCGTCGCGCCCGGCGCGACGCAGGCCCGGGGCTACCGCGTCGGCGAGGCGGTCGGCGGCGGGGTCGTCGAGGCCATCGGCGCGCGCCACGTCGTGCTCCGTACGGCCGCCGGGCCGGTCGAGCTCTTCCTGGATGTTCCCAAGCCGCGCGCGCCGCAGTAGACTAGAGGCCTCTCCGGAGAATCGATCATGAAGTTCACGATTCGTCTCGTCGGCGCGCTCTGGCTCGCGGCGCTGCTCGTCCTCGGCGCCTTCGCCGTGGTGCAGGTCCGCGAGGAAAAGGCGCGGCTCGTCGTCGACCTCGAGCGCCGCGCCGTCCTGCTCGGCGAGGGGCTGCGGGAGGCCATCGAGCCGCAGGTGGCCCGGGGCTCGACGGCCGGCGTCGAGCGCATCCTGAAAAAGCTCGGCAAGCCCCAGCGCGGGATCGCGGTCTACGATCGGCTGGCCACCCTCATGGTGGCGACGCCCGACCTCACGCCGATCCTGCCGCCCGCGGTGCCCGAGGTGACCGAGGCGCTCACGGGCGGCGAGGTCCACCGCGGCTTCCGCGAGTTCAAGGGCTCGCGGGAGTACGTCTACGCGGCGCCGCTGCTGCGCGAGGACCGCCCGGTGGGGGTGCTCCTCGTGGTCCTCGACGCCGGCCACCTCGTCACCGCGGAGTGGGAGCTCTGGCGGTACAACGCCGTGCGCTTCCTCGTCCTGGCCGTCGTGCTGACGCTGATCGCGCTCGCGGTGGTGCGGGCCAGCATCACGGGCCCCATGGCCAAGCTCTCGGCGTGGACGAAGGAGCTGCGCGCGGGTCGCCCGGCGCCGCCGCCCGAGGTGCCGGACGCGAACCTCTTCGGCCCGCTCGCGCTCGAGGTCTCGCGGCTCGCCGGCAGCTTCCACAAGGCGCAGGCGGCGGCGGAGCAGGAGGCCGCGCTGCGGCTGGCCGGCGAGACGATCTGGACCGAGGAGCGCCTCAAGCAGTTCGTCAACCTCCGCCTCGCGGGCCGGTCCCTCGTCGTCGTGTCCAACCGCGAGCCCGTGAGCCACGTCCGGCACGGCGGGCGGATCCAGGCCCACACGCCGGCCAGCGGGCTCGTGACCGCGATGGAGCCGATGATGCGCGCGTGCGGCGGCGTCTGGGTCGCCCACGGCAGCGGCGACGCGGACCGCGAGACCGCGGACGACCGGGGCCGGCTCGGGCTGCCCGAGGACGACCCGCGCTACACGCTGCGCCGGGTCTGGCTCACGAAGGAGCAGGAGCAGGGCTACTACTACGGGTTCGCCAACGAGGGCCTCTGGCCGCTCTGCCACATCGTCCACACGCGGCCCGTGTTCCGGCCGAGCGACTTCGCGCACTACCTCGAGGTCAACCGCAAGTTCGCGGCCACCGTGCTCGAGGAGGTCGAGAAGGAGGAGTCGCCGCTGGTCCTGATCCAGGACTACCACTTCGCGCTGCTGCCCTCGCTCGTCAAGGCGGAGCGGCCCGACGCGCGCGTCGCGATCTTCTGGCACATCCCGTGGCCGAACTTCGAGGCGTTCGGCATCTGTCCGTGGCAGCGCGAGCTGCTGCTCGGCATGCTCGGCGCGGACCTCATCGGCTTCCACACGCAGTACCACTGCAACAACTTCCTGGAGACGGTCGAGCGCGCCATCGAGGCGCGGATCGACTGGGAGCACTTCTCGGTCCTCCGGGGCGAGCACGAGACCCTCGTCAAGCCGTTCCCGATCAGCGTGGCGCCGGAGTTCGTGGACGAGCCGCCGGCGACCTCGCGCGCGGGCCTGCTGCAGGAGCTCGGGATCTCCGCCGAGTTCCTCGGCGTCGGCGTCGAGCGCGTGGACTACACGAAGGGGCTGCCCGAGCGCTTTCGCGCCCTGCGCTGGTTCTTCGAGCGTTACCCGGAGTACCGGGAGCGCGTCGTCTTCGTCCAGCTCGCGGCGCCGAGCCGCTCGACGATCCCGCGCTACCAGGAGCTGCAGCGCGAGGTCGAGGACACGATCCGCGAGGTCAACCAGACGCTCCAGACGCGGAGCTGGCGGCCGATCATCTACCTGAACCGCCACTACGAGCACCGCGAGATCTGGACCTACTACCGGCACGCCGACTTCTGCATGGTGACCTCGCTCCACGACGGCATGAACCTGGTGGCGAAGGAGTTCGTCTCCGTCCGCGACGACGACGACGGCGTGCTGATCCTGAGCCGCTTCACCGGCGCCGCGCGCGAGCTCCGCGACGCCCTCCTGGTCAACCCGTACGACATCGCCGAGACCGCCGAGGCCATCCGCACGGCGGTCGAGATGGCGCCCGAGGAGCGCGCGGCGCGCATGGCGCGCATGCGCCGCACCGTGCGCGAGCACAACATCTACCAGTGGGCCGGCCTGCTGCTCAGCGAGCTGACCCGGATCCCGCTCGAAGTCGCCGGGACCAGGGACGCCTGAGCCTGCCGCCGCGCCTGCTCGCCCGCCTGGCGCGCGCGCTCGGGTCCGGGCGCGCGCTCGTCGCGATCCTGGACTACGACGGGACGCTGACGCCCATCGTCGGCTCGCCGCGCGCGGCCCGCCTCGCCCCGACGGTGCGGGCGACGCTCGCGACGCTCGCGGCCCACCCGCGCGTGCGGCTCGCGATCCTGTCGGGCCGCGCGCTGGCGGACGTCCGGCGCCGGGTCGGCGTGCCGCGCGTCGTCTACGGCGGCTGCCACGGGCTCGAGATCGGCGGCGCCGGCCTCGCCTTCCGCCACCCGGCGGCGCGGCGCGCGCGCGTCGCCGCCGCGCGCCGGCTGCTGGCCGCCGCGGTGCGGGGCATCCCCGGCGCCCGGCTCGAGTGGAAGGGGCTCGCCGTGAGCCTGCATTACCGCCACGTGGCCGCGGCGCGGGTCGGCGAGGTGCGCGAGGCCGTGGCGCGCGTGCAGCGCCGGCAGCCGGGTGTCTCGGTGGTCGCGGGCCACAAGGTGTTCGACCTCGTCCCGCGCGTCGGCTGGGACAAGGGCCGGGCGGCGCGCTGGATCGCCCGCCGCCTGGCGCCGAGGCTGCCCGGCCGCGCCACCGTGCTCTACGTCGGCGACGACACGACGGACGAGGCGGCGTTCACCGTGCTCCGGGGACGCGCCGTCACGGTGCGCGTCGGCGCCGCGCCGACGGCGGCCGGCCACGTCGTGCGCGGGGTGCGGGAGGTCCACGGGCTCCTGCGCTGGCTCGTCGGCGCGCTCGCGTGAGACGCGCCGGCGCGGCGTCACCCTGTCGAGGGGGCGACACCGTGTCGCCCCACGGCCGCGCGCGCGGTGCTCGCGCCGGCGCTAACTGACCGCCTGACCGCGCCTTTTCGAGGCGTGTCGGGCCGTCCGGGCGCTGGCACCGGCCTTGCGGTGCAGCGGGTGCCTTTTCCATGAGATCCAGACACGCGATGCCCTTCGGCGCCGAGGTGCTGCCGGGCGGCGGGGTGCGCTTCCGCTTCTGGGCGCCCCGCGCGGCCACGGTCGAGCTCTGTCTCGACGCCGCCGGCGAGGCCCCGCGCGCGCTCCGGCCCGAGGCCGACGGCTGGTTCGAGACCACGGTCGAGCGCGCGGGCCGCGGCACGCGCTACCGCTATCGCATCGACGGCACGCTGCGCGTCCCCGACCCGGCCTCGCGCTTCCAGCCCGAGGACGTGCACGGCCCCAGCGAGGTCGTGGACCCCGGGCGGTTCGAGTGGACCGACGCGGCCTGGCGCGGCCGCGCGTGGGAGACCCTGGTCTTCTACGAGCTGCACCTCGGCACGTTCACGCCGGAGGGCACGCTGGCGGCGGCCGCGGCCCGCCTCGATCACCTCGCCGACCTCGGTGTCACCGCGCTCGAGCTGATGCCGCTCGCCGACTTCCCCGGCCGCTGGGGCTGGGGGTACGACGGCGTGCTGCCGTTCGCGCCCGAGGGCTGGTACGGGCGTCCCGAGGATCTGAAAGCGTTCGTCCAGGCGTGTCACGCGCGCCGGCTCGCGGTCTTCCTCGACGTCGTCTACAACCACTTCGGCCCGGAGGGGAACTTCCTGCACGCCTACGCGCCCGCCTTCTTCAGCCCGCGTCACGCGACCCCGTGGGGCGACGCGATCAACTTCGACGGCGAGGGCTGCCGGGAGGTTCGCGCGTTCTTCCGCGAGAACGCGCTCTACTGGCTCGAGGAGTACCACATGGACGGGCTCCGGCTCGACGCGGTGCACGCGATCCACGACGACTCGACGCCGCACATCCTCGAGGAGATCGCGGCCGCCGTGCACGCGCGCTTCGCGGGCCGCCGCCGCGTGCACCTCGTCCTCGAGAACGACCGCAACGAGGCGCGCTGGCTCCGCCCGGACCCGGCGGGCCGGCGGCTCTACGCGGCGCAGTGGAACGACGACCTCCACCACGCGCTGCACGTGCTCGCCGCGGGCGAGCGGGACGGCTACTACGTGGACTACCCGGACCCGGTCGGCGCGCTCGCGCGCTGCCTCACCGAGGGGTTCGCCTACCAGGGGGAGCGCTCCGTCTACCGCGACCGCCCGCGCGGCGAGCCGACGGCGGGCGTGCCGCTCACCGCCTTCGTCGGCTTCCTGCAGAATCACGACCAGGTGGGCAACCGCGCCCTGGGGGAGCGGCTCACCGAGCTGGCGCCGCCGGCGGCCCTCCGCGCGGTGACGGCGCTCGTGCTCCTCGCGCCCGCACCCCCCCTGCTCTTCATGGGTCAGGAGTGGGCCGCGCGCGAGCCCTTCCTCTTCTTCTGCGACTTCGGCGCGGACCTGGCGGCGCGCGTCACCGAGGGGCGCCGGCGCGAGTTCGCGCGGTTCCCCGCGTTCGCGGACCCCGCGAGTCGCGCGCGCATTCCGGACCCGCAGGACGAGGCCACCGTGCTCCGCTCGACGCTCGACTGGGGCGCCCTCGCCCGCGCCGGCCACCGGGACTGGTGGACCTGGACGCGCCGGCTCCTGCGCCTCCGGCAGCGCGTGCTCGTCCCGCTGCTGCGACACGGCCTCGCCGGGGCGCGGGCGGTGCGCGCGGGCGAGGCCGGGCTCGTCGTGGAGTGGACCTTCGCCTCCGGCGCCACGCTGGCGCTCGTCGCGAATCTCGGCCCGGCCCCCGGCCCGGCGCCCGAGCGCGCCCCCGCGGGGCGCCGGCTGGTCGCGCTGGGCACGGGGGACCCGGGCGCGGGCCTGCTCGGCCCGTGGCACGTGGCGTACTATCTGACGGAGCAGGTGGAACAGGCCGATGGATAGCCTCGAGGCGGCGCGGCGCATCCCGGGGTCCACGTACCGGCTGCAGCTCGACCGGACGTTCACGTTCGCCGACGCGCGCGAGGTCGTCCCGTACCTCGACGCGCTCGGGATCACGGACTGCTACCTGTCGCCGCTGCTCGCGCCGAGCTCCGCGCACTCGCACGGCTACGACGTCTCGGACCACGGGCGCCTCAGCCCGGCGCTCGGCACCGAGACGGACTACGCGGCCTTCGCCGAGGCGCTGCGCGCGCGCGGGATGGGCCAGATCCTCGACGTCGTGCCGAACCACATGGGGATCGCGGGGAGCCGCAACGCGTGGTGGATGGACGCGCTGGAGAACGGCCCCGCGTCGCCCTACGCGGCGTACTTCGACATCGACTGGGACCCGCTCAAGCCGGAGCTGAAGAACAAGGTCCTGCTGCCGATCCTGGGCGACCAGTACGGCCGGGTCCTCGAGAACCAGGACCTCGTGCTCGAGTTCCGCGAGGGGGCGTTCTTCGTCCGCTACCACGACACGCTCCTGCCCGTCGCCCCGCGCTCGTATGCGCAGGTGCTGCGCGTCGGGCTCGACGAGCCGCTCGCGGCGCTCGGCCCCGACGACCCGCACGCGCTCGAGCTGCAGAGCATCCTCACGGCGCTCGGCCACCTGCCGCCGCAGACCGAGACCGACCCGGCCCGGCTCGAGGAGCGCAACCGCGAGTGCCAGGTCATCAAGCGGCGCCTCGCGGCCCTCTGCGCGGCGTCACCCACGGTGGCCGCCCACGTCGGGGCCGCCGTCCGCCGGTTCAACGGCGTCAGGGGCGACCCGACGAGCTTCGACCTGCTCGACGAGCTGCTCGGCGCGCAGGCCTACCGCCTCGCCTTCTGGCAGGTCGCGGCCGACGAGATCAACTACCGGCGCTTCTTCGACGTCAACGACCTCGCCGCGATCCGGATGGAGGAGCCCGCGGTCTTCGCCGCGGCCCACCGGCTGATCTTCCGCCTCGTCCGCGAGGGCTGGGTGACGGGGCTCCGCGTCGACCACCCGGACGGCCTCTACGCCCCCGCGCAGTACCTCGCCGAGCTCCAGCGGCACTGCTGGATCGAGCGCACGCTCGGCCCCGCCCGGGGCGACGACGCGGCCGGGCGCGCGGCGCTCGAGGGGGAGTACGCGCGCCGGCTCGCGGCCGAGCCGCGCGGCGCGGGCGCGCGGCCCTTCTACATCGTGGTCGAGAAGATCCTGGCGCCCGGGGAGGACCTGCCCGCGCCCTGGCCGGTGGACGGCACGACGGGCTACGAGCTGCTCGCGGCGCTCAACGGGCTCTTCGTCGCGCCCGCCGCCGCGCGCGCGCTCGAGGACACCTGGGCGCGGTTCGTCGGCGCGCGGCCGCACTTCGACGACGTCGTGTACGCGGCCAAGAAGCTCGTCATGGACACCTCGATGTCGAGCGAGCTCAGCATGCTCGGCCACCGGCTCGCGCGGCTCTCCGAGCGGCACCGCGTCTCGCGGGACTTCACCGACCGGAGCCTGACGGCCGCGCTACGCGAGATCATCGCCTGCTTTCCCGTCTACCGGACCTACATCGACGACGCGGCCGCCGGCGTGAGCGAGCGCGACCGCCGCTACATCGAGCAGGCGGTGGCGCTCGCGACGTGGCGCAACCCGGGCACGAGCGCCTTCGTGTTCGACTTCGTCCGCGACCTGCTCTGCCTCGAGTTCCCGGCCGGGCGGAGCGAGGCCGAGCGCCAGGCGCAGCTCGCGTTCGTGCGCAGGTTCCAGCAGCTCACCGGCCCGATCACGGCCAAGGGCGTCGAGGACACGGCGTTCTACCGCTACAACCGCCTGGTCTCGCTGAACGAGGTCGGGGGCGACCCGGGGCGCTTCGGCACGCCGCCCGAGCGCTTCCACCAGCTCAACGCGCTCCGCCAGGAGCGGTGGCCCGGCTCGCTGTCGGCGACGTCCACCCACGACACGAAGCGGAGCGAGGACGTGCGGGTGCGGATCGCCGTGCTGTCCGAGATCCCCCGCGAGTGGCGGCAGCACGTGCGCGCGTGGCACCGCCTGAACCGCCGCCACCGGGGCGTCGTCGGCACGCAGCCGGCGCCCTCCGAGGACGAGGAGTACCTCCTGTACCAGACGCTGGTCGGCGCCTGGCCCCTCGGCAGCCCGACGGACGACGAGTACCGGGACTTCGTCGCGCGCATCCAGCGGTTCGTGTACAAGGCGCTCCGCGAGGCCAAGGTGAACGCGAGCTGGGTCAACCCGCGCCCCGAGTACGACGCGGCCGTCCGGCGCTTCGTCGCCGCGATCCTCGACCGCTCGGCGCCCAACCCGTTCCTCGACGACTTCGTGCCGTTCCAGCGGGACGTCGCGGCGTGGGGCATGTCCAGCGCCCTCTCGCAGACGCTCCTCAAGATCGCGGTGCCCGGTGTGCCGGACTTCTATCAGGGCACCGAGCTGTGGGATCTGAGCCTGGTGGACCCGGACAACCGGCGCCCGGTCGACTTCGCGCTCCGCCGCCGGACGCTCGAGGCGCTCACGGCCGAGATCGAGCAGACCGGCGACCTCGCCTCCCTCGCCCGCAAGCTCGTGGAGGCGAAAGAGGACGGGCGCGTCAAGCTGTACGTGGTCCGCCAGGCGCTCGCGCTGCGCCGCGCCCGCGCCGCCCTGTTCCGCGAGGGCGCCTACCGCGCACTCGAGGTCCGCGGCCCCCTGGCGGCTCACGTCATCGCCTTCGCGCGGGTGCGGGGCCCCGAGGTCGTGCTCGCGCTGGCGCCGCGCCTCTGGGCCCGGCGCCCCGCCGCCGAGCCGCCGTTCGGCCGCGCGTCCTGGCCCGACGACACCCGCCTCGTCGTGCCGGCGGAGCTCGGCGGACGGTACCGCAACGCGTTCACCGACGAGCGCCTCGAGGCGCGCGACGGTGTGCTGCCCGTCGCCGACGCGCTGGCGAGCTTCCCGGTGGCGCTGCTCGAGCGGGAGGGCTGATGCGCACGGCCACGAATCCGTTCGTCTTCACCGGCTGCGTCGAGCTGCGGCAGGCCCTCGACGTGCACGCGCTCGACGAGCGCGAGCTGCTCGATCGCCTCCGCGAGGTGCCGATCGACTCGATCTTCTTCCACACGCACGGCTACTTCCTGCGGCACCGCCCGTTCACCACCGCCTGGGGCAACGACTTCGCCCGCTGGGCCGCGGTCGAGGTGCGGGATCAGGTGCTCGCCGAGCGCCTCGCCGTGGTGGACCCGTTCGCGGTCGAGACGCTCGACGACCTGCGCGAGGAGCTGGCGCTGATCATCGACGGCCACCTGCGCGGGCTCGGCGCGGTGGTGCGCCTGCCGTTCGCCCGGGGCTTCCACTTCCAGCAGTCGCGACTCGTCGAGGTGCCGCTCGGCCCGAGCGCGATCAGCCTGCGCGAGTTCCGCGACGGGCTCGCCGCGGTGGACGCGAGCGCGATCTACCTGCACATGGTGCACGCGCGGGCCCGACGCGGGCGGGGCTCGAGCGACTTCGCCGAGTGGCTGCGCACCTCCCTCGGCCTGCCGGCGCTCGCCGACCGGATCGCGCGGCTCGACGCCTACCTGACCACGCTCGAGCGCGTGCGCGGGCGGCTGCTGAACCTCGTGGACGGAGCACTCGAGGAGGAGGGCGAGTGAGCCGGATCGCCGAGTACCGGCAGGTGGCGCCGCAGGGCACGGTGGACATCATCGAGCGCCTGGCCGAGCGCGTCCGCGGGCGCCGGCTCCTCCACGTGAGCGGCAGCCGGCTCGGCGGCGGCTCCGCGGAGGTGCTCCGCGCGACCGTCCCGATCCTCGGCGACCTCGGCATCGACACGCGCTGGGAGATCACCGGCGGCGATCCCGCCTACTACGCGACCGTGCGCGCGCTCCAGGCGGCGCTCGAGGGCGGCGAGCGGGTGCTGACCGAGGACGGGCTCGAGCGCTACCTCGCGATGAACCGCGTCAGCGCGCGGAAGCTCGACCTCGAGGCCGACCTGGTCCTGGCCCACGACGTCCCGCCCGCGAGCCTCGTCGAGGCGCGCGCCGGCGGCCGCTGGATCTGGCGGTGCCACTTCGACTGCTCGGGCGCGCAGCACGGCGCCTGGGCGTTCTTCCGGCCCCTCGTCGAGCGGTTCGACGCGGCGGTGTTCTCGCTGCCGCAGTACGCCCACCGGCTCGGCGTGCCCGCGTTCATCCTGCACCCCTCGATCGACCCGCTGTCGGACAGGAACCGGGAGCTCACGCCGCGCGAGATGCAGACGGTCCTCGCGGCGCTCCGGGTGCCGCAGGACAAGCCGCTCCTGCTCCAGGTCGGCCCGTTCACGCGCGGCCACGACCCGCTCGGCGTCGTGAACGCCTACCGCCTCGTCAAGAAGCACCACGACGTCCGCCTGGTCCTCGCGGGGACCGCGGAGGACGACGGCGAGAGCCTCGAGATCCTGGCGAACCTGCGCGACGCGGCCCAGGAGGACCGGGACATCCTGATCCTGGAGCTGCCGGTCGACGCGCACGTGCAGCTCAACGCGCTGCAGCGCGCGGCCATGATCGTGCTCCAGAAGTCCGTGCACGAGGGATTCGACCTCGGCCCGGCCGAGGCGATGTGGAAGGGCAAGCCGGTCATCGGCGGCGCGACCGGCGGCGTCGCCCAGCAGATCCTGCACGAGGTGACCGGCTACATCGTGCGCTCGGTGGAAGGCGCCGCCTTCCGTATCCGCCACCTGCTGAACAACCGCGAGCAGATCCCGCGCATGGGCGCCGCGGGCCGCGAGCACGCGCGCCGCGCGTTCCTGATCACGCGCCACCTGCTCGACTACCTGGCCCTGATGGTGCACCTGGCGCCATGACGGATCCGGACCAGACTCCGGCGCCGGCGCCGCCGCCGGCCCTCGACGAGCAGCTCGCCGCGCTGGGCCCGCGGGAGATCGCCGTCGGCCTGCCCACGTACAACAACGCGGCGACCGTGGCGGCCGTCGTCGCCGCGGTGCAGGCCGGCCTCCGCGCGCACTTCCCCGAGGCCACCGCGCTGGTGATCAACAGCGACGCCGGGTCGCTGGACCGGACGCCCGAGGTGCTCGCCGAGTCCGGGGTCCCCGTCGTCCTGACGCGGCACGAGGCGCCGAGCGGCGAGCGGGCGGCCGTCCCGTTCCACGGCGTGCCGGGCCGCGACGCGGCGCTGCGGCTCACGCTCGACGTGGCCCGGCGCGTCGGCGCGCGCGTCCTGGTCGTGCTGGAGGCCGACGTGCCCTCGATCGACGCGGGGTGGATCGAGCGCCTCGTGCGTCCGGCGTGGGACGAGAAGGCCGACCTGGTCGTGCCGGCGTACGCGCGGCACCGGTACGAGGGCACGATCACGAACCTCCTGCTCGCGCCGCTCGTCCGGGCGCTCTTCGGCCGGCGCCTGCGCCAGCCACTCGGCGGCGCGTACGCGCTGTCGCTCCGGCTCCTCGAGCACGCGCAGGCCCTGCCCGGCCGGCCCGCGAGCGGCCGCGACCTGCTGGAGCTGTGGCTCGTCGGCACCGCGATCGCCGACGGCTTCGCCCTGCGCGAGGCCTGGCTCGGCCCGCGGCGCGTGGAGTCGCGCACGCGCACCACCGACCTGCCGACGATGGTCGCCCAGTCGCTCGGCGCGCTGTTCACGCTCATGGAGCGGTACGAGCCCCTCTGGCTCGCCGTCGTGGGGAGCGAGCCGGTGCCGGCGCTGGGCGAGGCCGCGCCGCTCGCGACGGCCCCGACGGCGGTGGACGTCGAGCGCCTGGTCGGCGCCTTCCGGCGCGGCGTCCGCGACCTCGTCCAGATCTGGGAGCTCATCCTGACGCCGGAGACGCTCGGCGACGTGCTGAGCCTCGAGGTGCGCGATGCGGCCGCCTACCGGTTTGCCGACCCGGTCTGGGCGCGCGTCGTGTACGAGTTCGCCCTGGGCCACCACTTCGGGGTCGTGCACGGCGACCACCTGCTCCGCTCCCTCGTGCCGCTCTACCTCGGGCGCACGGCGGCCCTCGTCAACGCGACGCAGGCGGCGAGCGCCGCGGCGACCGAGGCGGCGCTCGAGCGGGTGGGCGCCGCCTTCGAGCGCGCGAAGCCGTACCTCGTGGAGCGCTGGCGCTAGCCCAGGCGCCTGTCGGAGCAGCGAGGGGCGCCACGGCTGGGCCGACGCGCCCCGAGGGCTGCGGGGGCCTCCCCTCCGTCAACAGGCAATGAGCGGGATATTACCTGGAAACTAAATCGCATCCAGATATTGCTCTAGGAGGTAAAACCCATGAAAACTAAACACTTAATACAATTGTTTATGGCTTGACACGGAAATGAACTGGAATTTAATAAGGACATGATCCACTGGGGCTGGCCCAAGAACTGGATCCACTACAACGGCCCCGCTCTCACCAATGCGCTGGCCGAGGCCAAGGCGTCAGTCCTGTCCCTGAAGACGGTTCCCTACCAGCGGCGGTGGGTCGAGACGCTGCAACAGATTGAGCTGAAGCGGGAGGTCGCCGGGACCTCCCGCATCGAGGGTGCTGAGTTCACGGAGCGCGAGCTCGACGCCGCGATGAGGGAAACACCCGAGCAGCTTTTGACTCGATCACAGCGGCAGGCTCACGCCGCCGTTCAGGCTTACCGGTGGATTGCGAAAATCCCGGCGGACAGACCGATCAACCGCGATCTGATCCTGACGATCCACCGCCAGATGATCACCGGCGCAGACGACGACCATTGTCCTCCTGGGGAGCTGCGGACCCATGACCAGAACGTGAATTTCGGTGCGCCGAGACACCGCGGCGTCGATGGCGGAGACGACTGTGAGCGCGCATTTGACGCTTTCACTTCGGCGCTTCAACACGAATATCGAGAGCACGATCCAATCCTTCAGGCGCTTGCGGCGCACTACCACCTCGCTGCGATGCACCCTTTCCTTGACGGAAATGGCCGGACAGCGCGTGCGCTCGAAGCGCTGATGCTCCAGCGCGCCGGGCTCCGCGACACATCGTTTATCGCCATGTCGAACTACTATTACGATGAGAAGCCGCGGTATCTCGCCGCGCTTGCCGAGGCCCGCCAGGGCGATCATGATCTCACGTCATTTCTTGCCTTTGCGCTCAGAGGCGTTGCGATTCAGAGCCAGCGACTCCTTGCGGAGATTCAGCACGAGATCCAGAAGGAGCTGTTCCGTAACCTGATGTTCGATCTGTTCACGCGCCTCAAGACTCCGCGGAGACGCGTGCTCGCCGAACGGCAGATCGAGATTCTCAAGATTCTTCTCGCCGAAGAGAAAGTCGAGTGGACGGACCTCATCGAGCGGACACGGGGACTGTATAACGTCAAGAATCCGATCAAGGCCCTCGTTCGAGACGTAAACAACCTGACGGCCCTGAGAGCTGCTTGGGTCCACAAGATCGCTGACAATCGTTTCTTGATCGGGGTGCGCCTGGAGTGGCCGACGGAAATAACCGAGACGGAGTTCTTCGAGCGGGTCAGGAAGCTGCCGAAATCCAAGACGCTGTCCTTTCTTCAACAGTGAGAGAGACCAGGGGAGACCACGATGTTCTTGGCTCTTCAGGGAATCGTACGGGCGGATGCCGGCTTCCAGGCATGATCTGAAGCGGACGGTGATCATCGAGGCGGTCGCCCCGACGGTGGACGCCGGGCGCTACGCCGTGAAGCGCGAGATCGGCGCCGTGGTCGAGGTGTCCGCGGACATCTTCAAGGAGGGCCACGACGTGCTCCTCGCCTTCCTCGAGTACCGCCGCGCGGGCGAGACCGCCTGGCGCGAGACGCCGATGCGCCACGTGGACAACGACCGCTGGGTCGGCGCCTTCACGCTCGACGCCGTCGGCCGGTGGGCCTTCGCCCTCGAGGCGCTGGCCGATCCGTTCCGCTCCTGGCTCGCCGACCTGGTCAAGCGGCTCGACGCCGGCCAGGAGGTCGCGAGCGACCTCCTCGAGGGGGCGGCGCTCGTGCGCGCGGCCGCCGGGCGGGCCCGGGGCCCCGCGGCGCGGGAGCTCCGGGACGCCGCCGAGCGGCTGGCCCGCGCGGCCGAGCCGGCAGCGGCCGTCGCGACCGCGCGTGACGGGCGGCTCGCCCTGCTCATGGACGCGCACCTGGACCGCTCGACGGCGACGCGGAGCGCGCGCGAGTACGAGGTGGTCGCCGACGTCGAGCGCGCGCGCTTCGCCGCGTGGTACGAGATGTTCCCGCGCTCCGGGGTGCCCGGACGCCACGGGACGTTCAAGGACGCCGAGGCGCAGCTCCCGCGCATCGCGCGCATGGGCTTCGACGTCGTGTACCTGCCGCCGATCCACCCGGTCGGCCGCACGCACCGCAAGGGGCGGAACAACTCGCTCACCGCGGCGCCCGGGGACCCGGGCAGCCCCTGGGCGATCGGCGGCGAGGCGGGCGGCCACACGGCGGTGCATCCCGAGCTCGGCACGCTCGACGACTTCGAGCGCTTCGTCGCGCGCGCGCACGCGCTCGGGCTCGAGGTCGCGCTCGACTTCGCGATCCAGTGCTCGCCCGACCACCCGTGGGCGCGCGAGCACCCGGAGTGGTTCTTCCATCGCCCGGACGGCACGATCAAGCACGCGGAGAACCCGCCGAAGAAGTACCAGGACATCTACCCGGTGAACTTCTACGGACCCGAGCCGCAGGCGCTGTGGGACGAGCTCAAGCGGGTGCTCGAGTTCTGGATCGGCCACGGGGTGCGGACCTTCCGCGTCGACAACCCGCACACGAAGCCCGTGCGGTTCTGGGAGTGGCTGATCCGCGAGATCAAGGACGAGTGCCCGGACGTCATCTTCCTCGCGGAGGCCTTCACGCGCCCGAAGATGATGCAGGTGCTCGCCAAGGCCGGCTTCACCCAGTCGTACACCTACTTCACGTGGCGCAACGCGAAGCAGGAGCTGATCGACTACTTCACCGAGATCACGCAGCCGCCGGTCGCCGACTACTTCCGGGGCCACCTCTGGCCCAACACGCCGGACATCCTCCACGCGACGCTCCAGACGGGCGGCCGGCCGGCCTTCCGCATGCGGCTGCTCCTGGCGGCGACGCTCTCCTCGCTCTACGGGATCTACTCGGGCTACGAGCTCTGCGAGAACCAGCCGGTGGCGGAGGGCTCCGAGGAGTACCTGAACTCCGAGAAGTACGAGCTGAAGGTGCGCGACTGGGACGCGCCGGGCAGCATCACGGACCTCGTCACGACGCTCAACCGCATCCGGCGGGAGCACCCGGCGCTCCAGCGCTCGACGAACCTGCGCTTCTACCCGTGCGACAACCCGAGCGTCCTCTGGTACGGCAAGATGACCGAGGCGGGCGACGACGTGATCTTCGTCGCGGTGAGCCTGGATCCCGTCGCCCCGCAGGCGGCGACCGTCGAGGTGCCGCTCGAGGCGCTCGGCCTCGCCGAGGACGCGCCGTACCGGATGCGCGACCTGCTCGGCGACGCGGCCTACGAGTGGCGCGGGCGGCGCGGCTGGGTCCGGCTCGACCCGCAGGGGGCGCCCGCGCACGTCTTCCTCCTGGAGCGCTGAGGCCCGGCCGATGCGCCTGCGACCGGCCGAGGGCAGGGACTGGTACAAGGACGCGGTCTTCTACGAGGTGCACGTCAAGGCCTTCGCGGACGGCAACGGCGACGGCGTCGGCGACTTCGTCGGGCTGACCGCGCGCCTGGACTACCTCAAGGACCTCGGCGTGGACTGCCTGTGGATCCTGCCGATGTACCCGTCGCCGCTGCGCGACGACGGCTACGACATCGCCGACTTCTACGGGATCCACCCCGCGTACGGGACGGTCGAGGACTTCCAGAAGTTCCTCGACGAGGCGCACGCGCGCGGCCTCCGCGTCATCGCCGACCTCGTCATGAACCACACCTCGAACGCCCACCCGTGGTTCCAGGCCTCGCGCTCCGACCCCGAGTCGCCGTACGCGGACTACTACGTGTGGAGCGACACCGACGCGCGCTACCGCGACGCGCGGATCATCTTCGTCGACACGGAGAAATCCAACTGGACGCTCGACCCGGTCCGCAAGGCGTACTACTGGCACCGGTTCTTCAGCCACCAGCCCGACCTCAACTACGACAACCCCGCCGTGCGCGCGGCGATGCTCGACGTCATGCGCTTCTGGCTCGACCGGGGCCTCGACGGGTTCCGCTGCGACGCGGTGCCCTACCTGGTCGAGCGCGAGGGGACGAACTGCGAGAACCTGCCCGAGACCCACGCGGTGCTCAAGGAGTTCCGGCGCGTCATCGACGACGAGTACGGCGGCGATCGCGTGCTGCTCGCGGAGGCGAACCAGTGGCCCGAGGACGTGCGCCCCTACTTCGGCGACGGCGACGAGTTCCACATGTCCTTCCACTTCCCGCTCATGCCGCGCATCTACATGGCGGTGCGCCTCGAGGAGCGGCTGCCGATCGTGGACATCTTCACGCACACGCCGGCCATCCCGCCCGCCTGCCAGTGGGGCCTGTTCCTCCGGAACCACGACGAGCTGACCCTCGAGATGGTGACGAACGAGGAGCGGGCGTTCATGTACTACGCGTACGCCCAGGACCCGGACATGAAGCTCAACCTGGGCATCCGGCGCCGCCTCGCGCCGCTGCTCGACAACGACCGGCAGCGCATCGAGCTGCTGACCAGCCTGCTGCTCACGCTCCCCGGCAGCCCGATCGTCTACTACGGCGACGAGATCGGGATGGGCGACAACGTCTACCTCGGCGACCGCGACGGCGTGCGGACGCCCATGCAGTGGTCGCGCGACCGCAACGCGGGCTTCTCGGCGGCCGACGAGGGCACGCTCTACCTGCCCGTGATCACGGATCCCGTCTACGGCTACCAGGCCGTCAACGTCGCGGCCCAGGTGCGCACGCCGTCGTCGCTGCTGAACACGATGAAGCGCCTCATCGCAGCGCGGCGGACGTCGCTGGCCTTCGGGCGCGGCAGCATCGAGTTCCTGCGCCCGCGCAACCCGCGCGTGCTCGCGTACGTCCGCCGCCACGCGCGCGAGACCCTGCTCGTCGTGGCGAACCTCGCCGGCTCGCCGCAGCCCGTCGAGCTGGACCTCCGGGGCCTCGCGGGCGCGACCCCGGTCGAAATGCTCGGCCGGACGCGCTTCCCGGAGATCGGCACGGCACCCTACTTCCTTTCCCTCGGGCCGCACGGCTTCTACTGGTTCCGCCTCGAGCGGCCCGACACGGGGGACGAGCGCTATGGCATCGAGGACACCGCGATCTAGCGCGCACTGTTCACGAACGGTCGTCGCGTGTGGCGGGCGGGGCCTGACGCAGGGGCGAGCCCCCACGGGGCCGGCTCCGTCACCCACTCGCCCGAACGCCGCGCTGCGCGCGGCGGACGGGCCGAGGGGGGCCCACTCCGCGCGGCCCCGTGGGGGCTCGCCCCTGCGTCACCCGCCCGGTCGCGCGGGCGTCGTCCGTGCATAATGCGCTCTAGCGGCGCGGTGCTCGACCGCTTCGTCGCCGAGGGGCTCGCCGAGGCCCTGCCGCGCCAGCGCTGGTTCGGCGGCAAGGGCCGGCGGATCGTCGCGGTCGCCGTGCGCGACGCGGCAGCGCTCGGCGCCGGCGCGGCGGACGCGTGGCTCACGCTGGTGGACGTCGCGTTCGACCGCGGCCCGGGCGAGACCTACGTGGTCCCGCTGCGCGTGCGCGCGAACGGGCCGCCGGACGCCGAGGGGCTCGGCCGGGTGGACCTCGGGGGCGCGCCCGCCCGGGTCACCGACGCCCTCGGCGACCCCGACGTCGGCACGGCGCTCCTCGCCGCCTTCGCCGGGGCGCGGACGCTCCGGGCCCGGCGCGGCACGATCCGCTTCGTGCGCGCCCCCGCGTTCCCGGCGAGCGTCGTGGCCGCGGGGCTCCCGGCGCACCGGCTGGCGGGCGAGCAGTCCAACACGTCGGTCGCGTACGGCGAGGCGCTGATCCTCAAGGTCTTCCGCAAGCCCGAGCCCGGCGCCAACCCCGAGCGCGAGATGACCGGCTTCCTGACGGCGCGCGCGCGGTTCGCCCACGTCCCGCAGCTCGCGGGCGCCGTCGAGTACGACCCGGCCGACGGCGAGCGGGTCACGCTGGCCGTGCTGCACCGCTTCACGCCCAACCGCGGCGACGGCTTCACGTGGGTGCTCGAGCACCTGGGGCGCCTCGCCGACTTCGTCCGCACGCGCGCCGAGCACGAGCCGCTCGGCGGCGAGCGCCTGGTCCAGCTCGTGCGCGACTTCTCCGCCGGCCTCCTCGGGGCCGTGCGCCGGCTCGGCGCGCTCACGGGCGGGCTGCACGCGGCGCTCGCGTCCGACCCCGGCGATCCGGCCTTCGCGCCCGAGCCGATCACCGCCGGGGACGTCGCCCGCTGGACGGCGCGGATCGCCGGCGACCTGGCGCTCACGCTCGAGGCCCTCCGCGCGCGGCTGGCGGACCTCCCCGCGCCGGCGCGGGCTCGGGCCGAGGCGCTCCTGGCCGACCGGGCGGGTCTCGCCGCCTGCCTCGACGGCCTCGACACGCTGCCGGCGGAGGGCTGCGCGAAGATCCGCGTCCACGGCGACTACCACCTCGGCCAGACGCTCCGGACCGACGACGGCTTCGTGATCCTCGACTTCGAGGGCGAGCCGGCGCGGCCGCTCGCGGAGCGGCGCGCCAAGCACTCGCCGCTGCGCGACGTCGCCGGGATGGTCCGCTCGCTCGACTACGCGGCGGCCACGGCGCTCGGCGAAGGCGCGGGGCCCCGCGCGGCGGGGGACACCTGGCGCCGGCTCGCCGTGGACGCGTTCCTCGACGCCTACCTCGGCGAGGCCGCGGGCGCGCCGGCGCGGCTCGTGCCCGCGGCGCGGCCGGCCCTCGCGCGGGCCCTGGCGCCGTTCACGCTCGACAAGGCCCTCTACGAGGTCCGCTACGAGATCGATCACCGGCCCGCGTGGGTGGAGGTCCCGCTCCGCGGGCTCGACCGCCTGCGGGCCGGCGGGGCTCTGGCGTGAGGCGCGCGACGCTCGACGACGGCGCGATCCGCGCGCTGGTGGCCGGCGCTCACGGCGATCCCTTCGCCGTGCTCGGGCCGCACCGTGTGGACGCGGGCGGGCGGCCGGCGCTCGCCATCCGCGCCTTCGTGCCGGGCGCCCGGGCGGTGCGCGTCGTGGCACCCGGCGTGCTCCCGGCGCCGCGCGCGATGGCGCGCCTCCACCCGGCTGGCCTCTTCGAGGCCGTCGTCCCCGAGCGCGCCGAGCCCTTCCCGTACCGCCTCGAGGTCGCCGACGGCGGGGGCGTGGCCACCGTGCTCGAGGATCCGTACCGCTTCGCGCCGACGCTCGGCGACTTCGACCGCCACCTGCTCGCCGAGGGCACGCACTACGAGGCCCACGAGAAGCTCGGCGCGCACCGGCGCACGCTCGACGGCGTCGAGGGCACGGTCTTCGCGGTCTGGGCGCCCAACGCCCGGCGCGTGAGCGTCGTCGGCGACTTCAACGGCTGGGACGGGCGGCGCCACCCGATGCGGCTCCATCCCGGCAACGGCGTCTGGGAGCTCTTCGTGCCCGGCGCGGGCGAGGGGAGCCGGTACAAGTACGAGATCGTCGGGCCGGGCGGCGAGCTCGGCGCCCTCAAGGCCGATCCCTACGCGTTCGCCTTCGAGCTCGAGACGCCGAGCACCGCGTCGGTCGTCGTCTCGCTCGACGGCTACGCGTGGGGCGACGGCGCCTGGATGGCCGGACGCGGACGGCGTCACGCCCCCGGGAGCCCGATCGCGATCTACGAGGTCCACCTGGGTTCCTGGGCGCGGGGGCCCGAGGAGGGCGACCGCTTCCTCACGTACCGCGAGCTCGCCGAGCGGCTCGCGGCGTACGCAGAGGACCTGGGCTACACGCACGTCGAGCTCCTGCCGGTGACGGAGCATCCGTTCTACGGCTCCTGGGGCTACCAGACGATCGGCTACTTCGCGCCGACCCGGCGGTACGGGTCCCCGCGCGAGTTCATGGAGTTCGTGGACACGCTCCACCGCCACGGCATCGGCGTGATCCTCGACTGGGTGCCCGCGCACTTCCCCCGCGACCCGCACGGGCTCGTCTGGTTCGACGGCAGCCACCTGTACGAGCACGCGGATCCCCGGATGGGGGAGCACCCGGACTGGGGCACGCTCGTGTTCAACTACGGCCGGCGGGAGGTCGCGAACTTCCTGCTGACCAACGCGCTGTTCTGGCTCGACCGCTATCACGTGGACGGCCTGCGCGTGGACGCGGTGGCGTCGATGCTCTACCTCGACTACTCGCGCAAGGCGGGGGAGTGGGTCCCGAACCGCTACGGCGGCAACGAGAACCTCGAGGCGATCGCGTTCCTCAAGCGCTTCAACGAGGTCGTCTACGCGCGGCACCCGGACGTGCTGACGGTCGCCGAGGAGTCCACGGCGTGGCCGATGGTCTCGCGCCCGACGCACCTGGGCGGGCTCGGCTTCGGCTTCAAGTGGAACATGGGGTGGATGCACGACCTGCTCGCGTACATGAGCCGCGATCCCGTCCACCGCAAGCACCACCACGACCAGCTCACGTTCGGCCTGCTGTACGCGTTCCACGAGAACTTCGTGCTGCCGCTCTCGCACGACGAGGTCGTGCACGGCAAGGGCGCCCTCTACCAGAAGATGCCCGGCGACGACTGGCAGCGGGCCGCGAACCTGCGCGCGTTCTACGGGTTCATGTACGGGCACCCCGGCAAGAAGCTGCTGTTCATGGGCGGCGAGTTCGGCCAGACCCGCGAGTGGCACCACGACCGGAGCCTCGACTGGCACCTGCTCGACGCGGGGCCCTACCACCGGGGGCTCCAGCGCCTCGTCCGCGACCTGAACCACCTCTACCGGGAGGCACCGGCGCTCCACGAGGTGGACTTCGAGCCGGCGGGCTTCGAGTGGATCGACTGCAACGCCTGGGCGGAGAGCGTGGTGGCGTTCGTGCGGCGCGCGCGCGACCCGCGCGACGTCGTCCTCGTCGTCTGCAACCTCACGCCCGTCACCCGGCACGGCTGGCGCGTGGGCGTGCCCGCGCCCGGCTTCTGGCGCGAGCGCCTCAACACGGACGCGGAGGCGTACGGCGGCAGCGGACGCGGCAACGCCGGCGGGGTCTGGGCCGCGCCCGTGCCCTGGCACGGCCAGCCGCACTCGGTCGCGCTCACGCTCCCGCCGCTCGCGGCGCTGATCCTCGCGCCCGCGCCCGACGGGGAGGCGTAGCGTGGCCGCCGACGCGTGGGGGATCGACGAGGGGTACGAGGACGCGCTCGGCGCGTGGCGGGCGACCGCGCCCGCGACGCGCGCGGCGCTCCTCGCCGCGATGGGGCTGGCCGAGCCCGCCGGGGGCCCGCCACGCGCCGACGGCGTGCGCGTGCTCCGCGCCGGCGCGCGCGGGGCGGTGGCGCCGCCGGGCGAGCTCGTGCTCGAGGACGGCACGGCGCTCCGGGTGAGCGGCGCGCTGCCGCCCGATCTGCCGCTCGGCTATCACGCCCTGCACCCGGACGGCGGCGGCCCCGTGCGTCTCGTCGTCGCCCCGCCGGCGTGCTTCCTCCCGCAGGGCCTGCGGGAGTGGGGCCTGGCGGTCCAGCTCTACGCGCTCCGCTCGGCGGCGAGCTGGGGCATCGGCGACGCCGGCGATCTCCGCGAGCTGGCGCGCTGGTCGGCGGGCGCCCTCGGCGGGCGCCTCGTGCTGGTCAGCCCGCTCGGCGCGGGCACACCGGTCACGCCGCTCGAGCCGAGCCCCTACTTCCCGTCGAGCCGGCGCTACCGCGACCCCCTCTACCTTTGCGTGGAGGAGGTGCCGGGCGCGGCCGGGCGCGCGCGCGACCTCGCGCCGCTCGCGGCGGCCGGGCGCGCGCTGAACGGGCAGCGGCGGATCGACCGCGACGCCGTCCTCGGGCTGAAGCTCGCCGCGCTCGGCCGCCTCTTCGCCGGGTTCGCGGGGCACCCGGCCTTCGACCGGTACTGCGCCGAGCAGGGCGGGGCGCTCACGGAGTTCGCGACGTTCTGCGCGCTGGCCGAGCGTCACGGCCGCGCCTGGCGCGCGTGGCCCGCCGAGTACCGCCGGCCGGACGCGCCCGCGGTGCGGCGCTTCGCGGAGTCCGCGGAGCGGGTGCGGTTCCACCGGTGGGTCCAGTGGCTGCTCGACGAGCAGCTCGCGCGTGCCGCGCGCGAGGCGCGGATCGTCCAGGACCTGCCGGTCGGCGTGGACCCCGACGGCGCCGACGCCTGGGCCTGGCAGGACCTGCTGGCCCGCGACGTCACGGTCGGCGCGCCGCCGGACCGCTACGTCCCGCGCGGCCAGGACTGGGGGCTTCCGCCGTTCGTGCCGCACCGGCTCCGCGCCGCCGGCTACGAGCCGTTCGTGCAGACGCTCCGGGCCGCGCTCCGGCACGCGGGCGGCCTGCGCCTCGACCACGTCATGGGGCTCTTCCGCCTCTTCTGGATCCCGCGCGGCCTGGGGCCGGGGCAGGGCGCCTACGTCCGCTACCCCGCCGACGAGCTCCTCGGTATCGTCGCCCTCGAGAGCTGGCGCGCCCGCGCCGTCGTCGTGGGCGAGGACCTCGGCACCGTCGAGGCGGGGGTCCGCGAGCGCCTCGCCGCCGAGCGCGTCCTGTCCTGCCGGGTGCTGTGGTTCGAGGAGGGCGCGCCCGCGGGGTTCCCGGCGCTGGCGCTCGCCTCGGTCACCACGCACGACCTGCCCACGATCGCCGGGCTCTGGACGGGCAGTGACGTGCGCGAGCAGCGGGCCCTCGGGCTCGCGCCGAACGAGGAAGCGCTCGGCGCGATCCGCGGCCGCCTGCGGGTGCTGACGGGCGCGCCCGAGGGGGCGCCGGTGGGCGAGGTCGTGCGCCGCACGCACCGGTTGCTTGCGGACGCCCCCTCGGTGATGATCACGGCCACGCTGGAGGACGTGCTGGAGCTCGAGGAGCGCCCGAACATGCCCGGCACGACGCGCGCCGTGCGCCCGAACTGGTCGGTGGCGCTGCCGCTGACGCTGGAGGCGCTGCGGGACGATCCGCGCCCGCGGGCCGTCGCGGAGGCGCTCGGACGACGCCCCGTCGGGCAGGAGATGGACGGATGAGGACGCGGCCGGGCCGGCCCTATCCGCTGGGCGCGACGTGGGACGGCGCGGGGGTCAACTTCTCGCTCTTCTCGGAGCACGCGACGGGCGTCGAGCTCTGCCTCTTCGAGGGCGGAAGCG
>MGCF01000184.1 GCA_001788495.1 Candidatus Rokubacteria bacterium RIFCSPLOWO2_02_FULL_73_56 | reverse complement strand
CTCGACGGCGATCTGGATCGCGCGCGCGGCGAGCGCGATGTTCCGGCGGTCCTCCGCGACGAGCTGCACGCGCTCTTGCCGGACGCGCAGCAGCCCGTGCACGCCGACGACGAGGACGGCGGGCACGGCGAGGATCAGGATCAGGCGGAGCTTGAGACCCACGCGGCGGCCGGGCCGACTTCAGAGATGGCTGATCGTCTCGTGCGTCTCCGGCTCCGGCTCGCGGCGCAGGCGACGCTCGAGGATCTGGCGCGCCAGGGCGCGCCCGCCGAGGCCGAACGCCAGCGCGAGCGCGAGCACGAGCCCGCCGAAGGTGATGCCGAACGCGATCAGCACCATGTCGCGCCCGATCCCCACCTCGGTGAGGGCCGTGGCGAAGGCGAACAGGAGCACGGCCCAGCGCGCGGCGCGGGCGAGGAGCCGCGCCTCCGGGAGCCCGGCGTTGACGGCGGCGATGAGCGCGGTCTGCCCGAGGAAGTTCGCGGCGAGCCAGCCGACGATCAGGATCAGGACCGCGGTCAGCGAGCGCGGGAGGAACTGCATCAGGATGCCCGTGGCGCCCGGCGCGCCGGGGATCGCCAGCGCGTCGATGCCCATGGTGGCGAAGATCGCGAAGATGCCCCAGAACACGACGAGCCGGAGGATCTCGGACGGCGGGCGGTCGATGCCGGCGCGATTGAGCGGCGAGGCGAGGCCCCACGCGCGGCTGCGCCGGTCGAAGTCGACCGCGCGGAGCAGCCGCATGAGCAGCCCGCCGGCAACCCAGCCGAGCAGGCCGCCGAGCACGATCAGCGTCAGCATCGCGAGCACGCTCGGCACGACGGCCGTGAGCGTGGCGCCCATGTTCCGCATCGCGGTCCAGACCAGATCGCGCCAGAAGTCAGTCATCGGCTGGGCCTCCATCCGGTCTCCGGCCTGTCGCGGCCCGGACCGTCCTGAGGAGCGCGTTCAACGAGAACGGCTTTTCCAGGTACGCGTGGGCGCCGAGCCGCAACGCCTCCTCGGCCACCCGTGGCCCGCCGAAGGCGGTGACCAGGATCACGGGCGCCTGCTCGCGATGGCGGCGGAGCAGCGGCAGGACGTCGAGCCCGCCGAGCCCCGCCAGCTCCTTGTCGAGGATCACCGCGTCGAAGCGCGCCGTCCGGGCCGCCACGAGGAGCCGCTCGCCGCTCTCCTCCTCGAGGACATGGTACCCCGCGCGCTCGAGCCAGTCGCGGAGAAGTGCCCGCATCGCGGGGTCGTCGTCCACGACCAGGACCGTGACGCGCGCGCCGCCGGGCTCGCTCATCCCGGGCGCGTCAGCTCGGACCCGCCGAGGGCGGCACGGCGCCGGGCGCGTGCAGGGCGCGGAGGAGGCGGCGGGGCGAGCCGAGGTCGCTCCAGCTGACGCCGGTCAGCTCGAGCACCCCGAGGATGGGCGCGCACTCCTCCAGGATGGCGGTCGAGAAGTCGGCCCGCGGGAGCGCCGCGTACGCGTGCGCGAGCGCCCGCCGCTCCGCCTCGCCGCCGGCGCCGAGCGGCACCCGCGCGAGCGCCGCGTGGAGGCGCCCGAGGAGCTGGCGGCCGGCGTCGACGAGCGTCGCCGCGCCCGCGACGAACACGAGCGTGTTCCAGAGCGCGCCGCCCTCGAGGCACGCGCGCGCGACGTCCGCCGGCGGCTTCTCGACGAAGCGCCGGACCCGCCGCACGGGGCCGCGCGCCGTCCAGCCGGCCGCATCGCCGGGCTCGATCCAGCCGTACTCGGTCTCGGGCTCGGTCGGCGGCGCGCCGAGCAGGACGATCCACCCGGGGTGGCGCCCCACGAACGCCGCCGCCTCCTCGACGCAGTCCATGAACGCCCGCGCCTCGCGCACCCGGTGGTCGGACGGGAGCACGACCACGGTCGCCCCCGGGTCGCGGCGCGCGATCCAGTGGGCCGGCAGCAGGATGCCCGCCGCGGTCCCCCGGTCCTCGGGCTGCAGCAGCAGCCGCGGCGCCGGGCGCGCGCCGAGCTCCTCCGCGAGGTAGCGCGCCTGCTCGCGGAGGCTCACGACGACGGTCCGCTCGGAGGGCACGGCGAGCGCCGAGCGATCGAGCGTCTGGCGGAGCATCGAGCGCCCGTCGATCAGCGCCGTGAACTGCTCGGGACGCTCCTCGCCGAGCATCCGGCGCACGAGCGGGCGCAGACGCGTCCCCTGGCCCCCCGCCAGGACGACCGACCAGAGCCGCGGCGCCACCCCCCGCGCCGGCGCGGGCGCCGGCGGCGCGCCGGGCGGCGCCGGCGCCGCGGGCGAGAGCGCCGCCGGCGCCCCGCCGCGCACGAGCGCACGGACCGTGTCGACGAGCACCGCGAGGCGCACCGGCTTCTCGAGGTAGCGCGTCGCGCCGCGCAGCCGCGCCGCCTCGGCGACGAGCGCGCCCCCGAACGCGGTCAGCAGCACGATCGGCGTGGCCGGCGCGCGGTGGGAGAGGAACGAGACGAGGTCGAGGCCGGAGAGGCGCGGCAGCTCCTTGTCGACGACGACGGCGTCGAAGCGCGCGCGCTCGGCCGCCGCGATCGCCCCCTCGCCCGAGCCCTCGAGGGCGACGTCGAAGCCGGCCCGCGCGAGCGCGTCCCTGACGACCGCCGCCATCTCCGCGTCGTCCTCCACGACGAGGACGCGCGGAGGGCGCGCGGCCGAGCGAGCGCCAGGGCGCACGAGCGTCGCGATTCGCATACGCGAGGCTTGACGCAACGGCGATGCCAGGCCGGACCGCGCGGTGCGTCACCGTAAACATCAACGACTCCGGCATGTTCAGGCACGCTGCCGCGTCCCCCTGGCCCGGCGCCCGGCGCGCGCGGGGCGACATCGTGTCGGCCATCCGACACGGTGACGTCCGGCCCTGGGCGACCACACGGTAGGATGCAGGCGATGCGCCTGCGCCTGACGCCCGCGCTGCTGCTGGCCGGCATCGCGCTGGTCGAGTATCTCCTGCCCTGGAGGACGACCGGCCGCGCGCTCACCTTCGCGCTCGCGGCGCTGCTCACGGCGCGCTTCGTGGCCCAGTCCGTCACGAACCTCCGGGCCGCGGCGCGCGTCTGGGGTGTCCTGCGGACCCGCTTCCTCGAGCTCGGGCTGACGCTCGCGGCACTCGTGCTCCTGACGTCGAAGGCGACGGTCTGGGTGGAGATCCTCGGCCCCGCGGCGCCGCCGACGCTGGATCGCGTCTACCGGCAGTACGCGGCCGCGTTCCTCGTCGTGGCGGGGCTGCGGATGGTCGCGGGCGAGTTCCCCGTCCGGCGCATCCTCCACCGCCTCCAGCTCCAGCCCGCGCAGACGGTCGCGGTGGGCTTCCTCGGGACGATCCTCGCCGGCACCCTCCTGCTGTCCCTGCCGCTCGCGGTCGAGCGGCTGGAGGACCTCTCGCTCCTCGACGCCTTCTTCACCGCGACCTCGGCGGTGACCGTGACCGGGCTCATCGTGTACGACCCCGGGACCTTCCACACGCCCTTCGGCCAGGCGGTCGTGCTCGTGCTGATCCAGCTCGGCGGGCTCGGCACGATGGCCGCGAGCGCGAGCCTCGTCGTCCTCGCCGGGCGGCGCCTGCGGCTCGACCGCTCGGCCGCGCTGCAGGAGAGCATGGACCTCGAGACCCTCGCGCACGTGCGGGGCCAGCTCAAGACGCTCATCGGCGTCACGCTCGCCGCCGAGGCGCTCGGGGCCCTCGCCCTCTACCTGGTCTGGCGGGACCGGCCCGGGCTCGAGGCGCCCCTGTTCGCGGCCGTCTTCCACGCGGTCTCGTCCTTCTGCAACGCGGGCTTCTCGACGTTCGCCACCGGGCTCACCGCGTTCCGCGACGACCACGCGACGACCGCCGTCGTGATGCTCCTGATCGTCGCCGGCGGCCTCGGCTTCCCCGTGCTGCGCGTACTCGGCGGCGCGGCCGTGCGGGTGTGGTCCCGCCGGCGGGTGCCGCTGCTCACCCTGCACGCGCGCCTGACGCTCACGACGACGGCCGTCCTGCTCGCCGGCGGCACGCTGGCCACGGCGCTACTCGAGTGGCGCGGCGCGCTGGCGCCGCTCGCCTGGCCCGGCCGACTACTCGCGGCGCTGTTCCTGTCCGTCACGGCGCGGACGGCGGGATTCAACACCGTGGACACGGCCGCGCTCGGGCCCGCGACGCTCTGGCTCCTCATGGTGCTGATGTTCGTCGGTGGCAGTCCCGGCTCGACGGCCGGCGGCGTGAAGACGACCACCGTCGCGACGGTCGTCGCCACGCTCTGGGCGACGCTCAACGGCCGCGCGGGCGTGGACGCGTTCCGGCGCACGATCCCGGAGGAGCAGGTGACGAAGGCGCTGGCGCTGATCGGCGTGTCGGGGGCCACCGTCGCCCTGGCGATCCTGGCGCTGCTCGCCACGCAGGCCGGCGAGCCGCTCGGGCTCACCTTCGAGGCCGTCTCGGCCTTCGGCACGGTCGGCCTCAGCACCAACCTCACGCCGACGCTCGACGCCTGGGGCAAGGCGGTCGTCATCGCGGTCATGTTCATCGGGCGCACGGGGCCGCTGACGCTCGGCTTCGCCCTCGCGGCGCGCGCCCGGCGCCGGCGCATCGTGTATCCTCCCGAGAAGATCATGATCGGGTAGGGAGGAGCGCCATGAAGCACTTCCTGGTGGTCGGGCTCGGCCGCTTCGGGCGCGCCGTCGCCGAGGGCCTCGCGGAGGCCGGCGGCGAGGTCATCGCGGTGGACACCGACATGAGCCTCGTCGAGGCCGTCCGCGACCGCGTCGCGGTCGCGGCCCAGGTGGACCGCCTCGAGGCCGACACGCTCCGGGCGCTCGACGCCGCCGACGTGGACGCGGCCGTCGTCGCGATCGGCGAGGACTTCGCGGCGGAGGTCCTCACGGTCGCGAGCCTCAAGGAGCTCGGCATCGAGACGATCGTCGCCCGCGCGAACACCGAGCGCGAGCGGCGGATCCTCGAGCTGGTCGGCGCCACGCGCGTGATCTCGGTCGAGGCCGAGACGGGCCAGCGCGTGGCGCGCTCGCTCGTCGCGACGGACGTGATCGACCTCGTCGCGCTCGGCGGCGGTGCCTCGGTCGCCTACTGGACGGCCGACGAGCGCGCGCTCGGCAAGAAGCTCGGGGACCTCGACCTGCTCACGCGCTTCCAGCTCCACGTGCTGGCGGTGCGCCCGGCGGGGACCGAGCGGCTCGACCTCTTCCCCGCAACCGACTACGTCGTGAGCGCGGGCGACGTGCTGCTGCTGATCGGCGCCGACACGCGGCTCGCCGCGTTCACCAGGTGAGCCCGGCGGGCGCGGCGCCGCCCGAGGCCTCGAACCCCGTCAGGACGTCGAGCAGCTCGCCGGTGATCGCCTCCTGCCGGCGGCGGCGGAACTCGGCGCGCTGCTCCTCGAGGTGCTCCTCGATGTTCCGCTCGGCCGCCTGCATCGCGACCAGCCGGCTCGCGTGCTCGCTCGCGAGCGACTCCGTCGCGGCCCGGTAGACGACGCTCCACAGGTGCTGGCGGACGACCGTCGAGAAGAGCTGCCGGGGGTCCAGCGTGAACACGGGCAGGCGCCGGGAGGGCCAGGGTCGGGCGGCCAGGTTGCGGAGCCTCTCAGGGCTCAGCGGGAGGAGCTGGCGCACGTGCGGGGCCGCGATCGCCTCCGGCGTCCGGCGCTGGTGGACGAGCAGCACCCGCGCGAGCCCGTCGGCGCCGCCCCAGGCGTCGAGCTGGACCAGCACGGCCTGGGCGAGCGCCGTGAGCCCGCTGACCGACGCCGGCAGGACGAGGGCGGCGTCCACCGGCTCGCCCAGCGCGGCCAGCCGGGCCTGGGCGCGCGCGCCCACGGCCAGGCACCGGCCGCGGGCGCCGGCCGCGTCGAGCTCTCGGAGCCGGTCGCACGCGAAGCGGGCGATGTCGTCGTTGAAGCGGCCGCAGAGCCCGTGGTCGGAGCCAACCACGACGACGACCGCCGGGCCGGGCGCCGGCCGGGGCGCGCGGGCGATCCTCGCTCGCTCGCGCAGCAACGCCTGGAGCGCGAGGTCGACCGTCCGGGCGTAGTCGTGCAAGGCGGCCGCCGCCGCCTCGTACTGCCGGATGCTGACGGCGGAGAGCGACTTCATCGTCCGGACGATCGCGCCGAGCTCCTCGGTCGTCGCGATCCTGCGGCTCAAGGCCTCCAGCGTCTCCATTCCGCGCCCTCATCCGGCGCCGCGCAGGGTGGCCCGCGCCGCTTCGATGATCCGGTCGCGGTCCGCCTCCGCGAGCGGCTCACCGGTGTCGATCCCGGCGCAGATCCGGGGCAGCTCGTCGCGCACCGCCGTCCGCACGGCCTCCTCCGCGTCGGCGACGGCCTCGACCTCGAGCCGGTCGAAGAGCCCCCGGGTGGCGGCCAGGAGCACGGCGATCTGCTCGGACACCGCGAGCGGCCGGTACTGCGGCTGCCGAAGCACCTCGCGCACCCGCCGTCCCCGCTCGAGCCGCCCCCGCGTCTCGGGATCGAGGCGCGTGCCGAAGCGGGCGAATGTCTCGAGCTCCTCGAATTGCGCGTAAGACAGGCGCAGCTCCCCGGCGACGCTCCGGTAGGCGGGGAGCTGGGCCTTGCCGCCGACGCGCGACACCGATCGCCCGACGTCGACGGCGGGCAGCATGCCCTTCTGGAAGAGGTCGGGCGAGAGGTAGATCTGGCCATCCGTGATCGAGATGAGATTCGTCGGGATGTAGGCGGCGATGTTCTGCGCCTGCGTCTCGATCAGCGGCAGCGCCGTCAGCGACCCGCCGCCCCGCTCCGGCCGGAGCCGCGTGGCGCGCTCGAGGAGCCGGGCGTGGATGTAGAAGATGTCGCCCGGGTAGGCCTCGCGGCCTGGCGGCCGGCGCAGCAGCAGCGACAGCTCGCGGTAGGCCCGGGCATGGCGCGTGAGGTCGTCGTACACGACGAGGGTGTCCCGCCCCAGCTCCATGAAGTACTCGGCGAGTGTCGTCGCGGCGTAGGGGGCGACGAACTGCAGGCCCGGCGGGTCATCGCCGCCCGCCACCACGACGATCGAGCGCTCGAGGGCGCCCCGGCTCCGGAGGTCGGCCACGACGCGCGCCACCGCCGCGGTGCGCTGCCCGATCGCGCAGTAGACCGAGACCATGTCGCCCGCGCGCTGGTTCAGGATCGTCTCCATGGCGACGGTCGTCTTGCCCGTCTGGCGGTCGCCCAGGATCAGCTCCCGCTGGCCGCGGCCCACGGGGATCAGGGCGTCCACCACCTTGAGCCCGGTCTGGAGCGGCACGGCGACCGGCGCGCGGTCCAGGATCGCCGGCGCGTCGCGCTCGATGGGCCGTCGCTCGACGGCCTCGATCGGCCCGCGCTCGTCCAGCGGACGTCCCACGGCGTCGATCACCCGCCCCAGCAGCGCCGGGCCGACCGGCACGTCGATCACGCTCCCGGTCCGCCGCACGTCGTCGCCGGCGCGCAGGTGGGTGCTGTCGCCGAGCACGATCACGCCGAGCGAGTCCGGCTCGAGGCTCGCGGCGATGCCCAGCACGCCGCCCCGCAGCCGCAGCAGCTCCTCGGCCCGCGCGCCGGGCAGGCCCCGCACCCGGGCGATCCCGCTCGAGACCCACGTGATGGTCCCCACCTCGACGGGCGTGAGCGCCGCGCGCTCGGCCGCGATGGCGCGGCCCAGGGCGTCGAACGTCGTCCGCGCAGCCTCGCCCAGCGGCCCGCCGCTCATGGGTGCGCGTCGCCTCGCCCGCCGCCGGCGACCCGCGCCAGCCCCTCGGCCAGCCGACGCTCGAGCGCGTCGAGGTGGCCGTCCAGGCTCCAGCCGAGGCTCTGTCCCCCGGCGCGCAGCTCGAGCCCGCAGGCGAGTTCGTCCGTGCGCTCGTACGTCACCGCGACCTCCTTGCCGACGGCGTCGTGGATCGCGGCCGTCAGCGCCCGCCTGACCGCGACCGGCAGCTCGAAGGCGCTCCGGACGAGCAGCGGCTCGCCCGAGGCGCGCCGGGCCAGATCGTCCTTCCGCTCCGGGTCGAGGCGCCCGAGCCGCTCGATCAGCACGCGGGCCATCTGCGCCTCCAGCTCGGCGTCGGCGAGCTCCGCCAGCGCCCGCCGGGCCAGGGTCTCGAAGTGCGTCGCGACCTGGCGCCGCACGTCCTGGAGGAACACCGCCTGCTCCCGCTCGAGCTCGGCGCGCCAGCGCGCGCGCGCCTCCGCCAGCTCGCCCCGCACCTCGTCATCGAGCGTCCGCCGGAGGTCGTCGGCCTCCTCGCGGGCCCGCTTCAGCAGGCGCTCGCGCTGCGCCTCCAGGCCCTCGCGCGCCTCGCGGTGACGCCGGGCCTCCGCCTCGGCCTCCACCATCCGCGCGTCGGCCGCGCGGATCCGCTCCGCGATCGCCGCCTCCCGGCGGTCCATCGCGCGCACCACGCGGCCGTAGAGGAAGCGCTTGAGGAGCCAGACGAGGACCAGGAAGTTGAGCGCCTGGGCGCCGACCGTGAGCCAGTCGATCGTCACCGCTCAGCTCCCCGCGGCGGCCAGCACCCGGTTCCAGAACGGGTTGGCGAAGATGAGGATCATCGCGACCACGAAGCAGTAGATCGCCGTCGACTCGATCATCGCCAGGCTCACGAACAGCGTGCGGGTGAGCGTGTTCGCCTCGTCGGGCTGCTGGGCGATCGACGCGAGTGCCTGCGCCGCCGCCCGCGCCTCGCCGAGCGCCGGGGCGATGGAGCCGATCGCGATCGTGAGGCCGGCGGTGACGATGGAGATGGCGCCGATGAGTCCGAGGTTGTCCATGGGTCCCCCTCAGTGGCCGCCGTGCGTGCGCGTCGCCGAGGCGATGTAGACCATCGCCAGCACGGCGAAGATGTAGGCCTGGATGAGGCCGGTCAGCAGCCCCAGGAGCTGCAGGACGACGGGGAAGAAGAAGGGCACGAGGCTCAGCAGGATGCCCGCGATGACCGTGCCGCTCATGACGTTGCCGTAGAGTCGCACCGCCAGCGCCAGCGTCCGGGACAGTTCGCCGAGGATGTTGAACGGGAGCATGAAGACGGTCGGCTTGACGTAGACGGCGAGGTAGCCGCCGAGGCCGCGCTCGACGATGCCGTAGAGCGGGACCGCCACCAGGACGCAGAGGGCGAGGGCGGTCGTCGTGGAGAGCGAGGCCGTCGGCGCGGTGAAGCCCGGCACGACCGCGAGCACGTTCGAGGCCGCGATGAACAGGAAGAGGGTGCCCACGAACGGCAGGTACTTCCCCGGATCCTGCTGGCTCACCTCGCGGATCTGCTCGCGCATGCCGCTCACGAGGACCTCGAGCAGGTTCTGCCACCGCGTGAGCCGGGTCGCGGTCGACAGCCGCCGCGTCGCGAGATGCGAGCCGAGGACGAGCACCAGCATGACCGTCCAGGTGCAGACGATCGTGGCGTTGAGCTGGACCGGGCCCCAGGCCCAGAGCACGAGTTGATCCGGACTGATCCGCATCGCCGCCTCACTCCCCCGCCGCCGTGGTCCGGTCGCGCCCGGCGCCGCGGGGCAGCGCGACACGGCCGCCGAGGCGGCGCGTGAGCGCGACGCGCACGGCCAGGAACCCGACGAGCGCGCTCGCCAGGCGCGCCCAGCGCTCGTCGACGAGCAGGTAGAAGCCCGTCACGACGACGGCCAGACGCACCAGGCCGGTGACGCCGAGCAGGAGCGCCGGCGAGGCCACGCGGGGCAGCCGGCGCACCACCAGCCAGAGCGCGCCGAAGTAGAAGACGCCCAGCAGCATCCCGCCCGCGCCCGCGACCAGGAGTCCCAGCTCACCCATCGCGGCTCTCCCGCGTCACCCAGTACCACGCGTTGAGGGCGCCGAGCGCGGCGCCGAGCAGCAAGAGCGTCAGCGTCCACGACACGCGCGACGGGAAGCGCGCGTCGAGCCAGAGGCCGAGGGCGATCCCGGCGACGGTCGGCAGCGCCACCGCCCAGCCCACCAGCCCGAACATCCCCAGCCCGAACCACACACCGCGACGCCCCTCGCGGCGGGCCCGGAGCTTGCGCTCCGCCTTGCGGCCGACCGCGTCGGCGACCTCCCGCTCCGGGGGCGTGCGCATCACGCCCGTCCTTCCAGCTCGACGAAGCGGCGGACGACGCCGGCCTCGAGGCGCGCCAGCGCGCTCCGCGCCGTCCGCTCCCGATCGTCGATCTGCAGGAACTCCCGCGCGACGACCCCGCGCAGCGTCGCCAGGTCGTCGCCGGCCGCCCCCCGCCACGTGGACACGAGGACCTCCGCGCCGCACTTCACGAGGATCGCGTGGTCCGTCGCCACGACGCCCTCGGCGCCCGCGCGGGTCGTGAAGACGAGGACCCCCGGCACGAGCGCGGTCACGAAGTCGACGTGCCGCGGCAGCAGGCAGAACCAGCCGTTCGCGGCCTCCGCGACGACCTTCGTCACCGCCTCGTCGACCAGCACCCGCGCGGCCGTGAGGACCCGGAGCGTCACGGCGTCCTCGCGGCCGTGACCTCGTCGATCCCGCCGACCATGTAGAAGGCCTGCTCGGGCAGCCCGGCCAGCTCGTCGTCGAGGATGCGCTCGCACCCGTCGAGCGTCGCCGCGAGCTCGACCTGCCGGCCCGCCCGGTCCGTGAACTGCTCCGTCGTGAAGAACGGCTGCGTGAGGAAGCGCTCGAGGCGGCGGGCGCGGGCGACGGTCGCGCGGTCCCGGTCCGAGAGCTCCTCGAGGCCCAGCATGGCGATGATGTCCTTCATCTCCTCGTACTCCGCGAGCGTCCGGCGCACGGCGGCGGCGATCCGGTAGTGGCGCAGGCCGGCGATCGGCGGCGTCAGCATCTTGGAGCCGGAGCGGAGCGGGTCGACGGCCGGGTACAGCCCCTGGCTCGCGCGCTTGCGCGACAGGACCACCGAGGCCGACAGGTGGGCGAAGGTGTGCGTCGCCGCGGGGTCGGTGAAGTCGTCGGCCGGCACGTACACCGCCTGGATCGAGGTGATCGCGCCCGAGGCCGTGCTCGAGATCCGCTCCTCCAGCTCCGCGAGCTCGGTGCCGAGCGTCGGCTGGTAGCCGACGCGGGACGGGATCCGGCCCAGCAGCCCCGAGACCTCGGAGCCCGCCTGGATGAAGCGGAAGATGTTGTCGATCAGCAGCAGCACGTCGCGGTGCGCGTCGTCGCGGAAGTACTCCGCGATCGTCAGGGCCGCGTGCCCCACGCGGAAGCGGACGCCGGGCGGCTCGTTCATCTGGCCGAAGACCATGACCGTGCGCTCGAGGACGCCGGCCCGCCGCAGGTCGCGATGCAGCTCCTCGGCCTCGCGGCTGCGCTCCCCGATGCCGCAGAAGAGGCTCACGCCCGCGTACCGGCCGACCGTGTTGTGGATCATCTCGGTGATGAGGACGGTCTTGCCCACGCCCGCGCC
>MGCF01000183.1 GCA_001788495.1 Candidatus Rokubacteria bacterium RIFCSPLOWO2_02_FULL_73_56 | reverse complement strand
ACCCGGCTCGGGCTCGAGCGGATCAAGCGCGCGCAGGCCGAGGGCCAGCGCGTGTGGGCGGAGACCTGCCCGCAGTACCTGCTGCTCACCGACCGCGAGATGGAGCGCTGGGGGCCCTTCGCGAAGATCGGCCCGCCGCTCCGCCCCGCCGAGGGCCCGGACCGCGGGGCGCTCTGGGAGGGCGCGGCGGCGGGCTTCGTCGCGACCGTCGCGAGCGACCATTCGCCCCGCGTCCCCGCGGCGAAGGAGCCCGGGCGCCGGAACATCTTCGTGGACGCCGAGGGCAAGCCGATTCCCTTCGGCGCGCCGTCGCTCGAGACGCTCGTGCCGCTCGTGTACAGCGAGGGCGTCGTCAACCGCGGGCTGCCGCTCCCGTGGCTCGCGCGCGTGCTCGCCGAGAATCCGGCGCGCATCTTCGGCCTCTGGCCCCGCAAGGGCGCGATCCGGATCGGCGCCGACGCCGACCTCACCCTCTGGGACCCGGCGCCCGAGTGGACGATCCAGCAGTCGCAGCACCTCGGGATCGCCGGCTTCACGCCCTACGAGGGCTGGCGCGTGCGCGGCCGGCCGTGGATGACGCTGGTGCGCGGCCAGGTCGTGCTCAACCCCGCGGGCGAGCTCGAGCAGAAGCCCGGCTTCGGCCGTTACCTCGCCCGCGGCGCCCCGCGCCCGCCGCACGGCGGCGCGGCGGGCTGAGCCGCCGGTGAGCGACTACCTCGACCGCCTCGCGCGCCTCGTCGAGGCCACGCGGCTCGACGCGCTCCCGCCGAGCACGCTCGCCGCCGCGCGCCTCGTCCTGCTCGACACGCTCGGCGCCATCGTCGCGGGCAGCGTGCAGCCCGAGAACGCGCGCCTCGCGGCGCTCGCCGCGGCCCGCGCGCCGCGTGGCACCGCCGCCCTGCTCGGCCACCACGAGCGCGCTGACGCGCTCTGGGCGACGCTCGCCAACGCCACCGCGGGCGTCGCGCTCGAGGTGGACGAGGGCAACCGCCTCGGCGGGGGCCACCCGGCGATCCACGTCCTGCCGGGCGCGCTCGCCGTCGCCGAGGAGCGGGGCCTCGACGGCCGCCGCCTGCTCGAGGCCCTGGTCGCGGGCTACGAGGTGTGCTCGCGGCTCGGCGGCGCCACGACGCCGCGGGCGAACGTCCACTCGCACGGCACGTGGGGGACGATCGGGACCGCGGTCGCCGTCGCGCGGCTCGCCGACGCCCCCGCGGCGACGATTCGCGAGGTGATCAACCTCGCCGCGTCCATGAGCCCGGCGAACACGTGGACACCCGCCCTCGACGGCGCGACGATCCGCAACCTCTACCCCGGCCGCTCGGGCTTCCAGGGCGTGCTCGCGGTCGAGCTCCAGCGCTGCGGGTTCACCGCGCTCCGCGACGCGCCCGCCGACGTCTACGGCACGATCCTGGCCGACGGGTTCGAGCCCGCGCAGGCCGTCGCCGGGCTCGACGCGCCGGGGCGCGCCGAGCCCTACCGCATCGAGCGCGGCTACGTGAAGCTCCACGCGTGCTGCCGCTACAACCACTTCGCGCTCGACGCGGTCCAGGCGCTCCGGCACGCCCACCGCTTCGCGGCCGAGGACGTCGCGCGGGTCGAGGTGACGACGATCCCGTTCGGCGTGCGCATGGCCGAGCCCGCGCCCGCCAGCCTGCTCGGCGCCAAGTTCTCGATCCCCTGGGCCGTCGCCGCCGCGCTCGTCCTCGGCCGGACCGACCTCGCGGCGTTCGAGCCGCCCGCGCTCGGCGACGGGCGGATCCGCGATCTCGCGCGCCGGGTCGCGGTCCGCGCCGAGCCGGCGATGTCGCCGCGCCGGATCGACGCCCCGACCGCGCGCGTCCGGATCGAGCTCGCCGACGGGCGGACGCTCGAGGAGACGACGACGGTGGTCCGCGGCGACGCCGCGAGCCCGGTGGCGCCGGACGAGATCGTCGCGAAGTTCCTCGCGCTCGCCGCGCCCGTGCTCGGCGAGCCCCGCGCGCGCGCGGCGGTCGACGCCGCCCGCGCGGCGGACACGCTCAAGGACGTCGGCGAGCTGACCGCGCTCCTCGTGCCCCCGCGCGCTCAGGCCTCGTAGCCGGGCGGCGCGACGAAGCCCTGGAACTCGCGCTCGAGCAGGCGCGCGAAGGCGATGCAGGCGCGGTCGCCGTACTGCGGCCCCACGATCTGCACGCCGACGGGCAGACCGCCCGGCGTGAACCCGCACGGCGCGACGGTGGACGGCAGGTACGCCATCCCCGGGAGGCCGGCCCAGAAGAGCTGGTCCGTCGTCGGCACGTCCTTGCCGTTCACCCGGATCGTCCGCTCGTACCGCTCACCCGCGTGGTCGTGGGGGAACGCGGCCGAGGCCGCCGCGGGGCACAGCAGCAGATCCCACTTGCGGAAGAACTCGGCCCACGCCAGGCGCATGCGGTGCCGCGTCTCGTTCCAGGCGAGCCAGTCGCGGTGGGACATCGTGTTCGCGCGCGCCATCCGCGCGAAGTAGCTCTCGTCGGCGGGCGCGAGCCCGCGCGCGGTCTCGAGGTTCTTCTGGAACTCCTCCGGCGTCTGCCGCCCGGACGTGGCGGCGCGGAGGAGGTGCACGTACACGCGGTTCGCCTCGGCGGTGTCCACCGCGGGCCGCGCGTGGTCGCTCACCCTCGCGCGCTTCCGCCCGAGGAAGTCGGCGAGCGCCTGGAGCCGGTCCTGCACCTCGCGGTCCACCTCGGAGCACGGGTCGGTGAGCATGACGGCGACCCGGTGCTCGCGCAGCGTCGTCCGGCGGGGCGCGGGCAGGGCGAGCCGCCAGCCGGCCCCGTCGATCGCGTCGGCGCCGGCCATCACGCCGAGGGCGAGCGCCAGGTCGTCGGCGCTCCGCGCCAGCGGCCCGATCACCGAGATGTCCCCGGCCGCGACCCGCCCCGGCAGCGCCTGACCGCGGGGCGGCGCGATGCCGTACGTGGGCTTGTGGCCGAAGACGCCGCAGTAGTGCGCGGGGTTGCGGATCGAGGCACCGATGTCGCTGCCGGCCTCGAGGCCGGTGAGCCCCGCGGCCAGCGCCGCCGCCGAGCCGCCCGACGACCCGCCGGGCACGCGCGCGAGATCCCACGGGTTGTTGGTCGTCCCGTAGATCGCGTTGTAGCTCTGCCAGTCGGCCAGGTAGAGCGGCACGTTGGTCTTGCCGAAGAGGACGACGCCCGCCGCCAGGAAGCGGTCCACCGCGAGCGCGTTGCGCGGCGGATAGTTGTCCTTCAGCTCCGGCAGCCCCCACGTCGTGGGCATGCCGACGACGTCGAACGACTCCTTGATCGTCATGGGCACGCCGTGGAGCGGCCCCCAGACCTCGCCGCGCGCGAGCGCACGGTCCGCGGCGCGCGCCCGCTTGCGCGCGGCGTCGAGGTCGGTCGCGATGATCGCGTTGAGCCGCGGGTTGTAGCGCTCCACGCGCGCAAGGTAGAGCTCGAGGAGCTCGAGCGCGCCGATCTTCCTGCGACGGAGGTCACTGGCGAGCTGCCGGGCCGAGCGGAACGGAAGTGTGAGCATGCCCGGACTCTAGGCGGCCCGCGTCCCGCCTGTCAAGAATGCCGCCGTGGAGACTGGGTCGCCGCGGCCCTGCCGGTCCTATAATCGAGGGGAGACCGCGAGACCACCGGAGGTCGCCATGAAGGGCGTGACGCTGCCGACCGAGACCGTGTTCGTCATGGAGATGTCCCCGATCAAGTTCGGCCTCGGCGCGATGGACGAGATCGGCTTCGACGCCAGCCGCCTCGGTATCAAGAAGGCGCTGGTCTTCACCGATCGGAACCTCGGCGAGCTCGGCCTGCCCGAGCGCGTCCGCGCGCTGCTCGAGGAGCAGGGCATCAAGGCCGACGTCTACGACGGCGTCGAGGTCGAGCCGACCGACCGCTCCATGGAGGAGGCGGCGGAGTACGCGCGCACCAAGGAGTTCGACGGGCTCGTCGCCGTCGGCGGCGGGAGCACGATCGACACCTGCAAGGCCGCGAACCTTCTCACCTGCTACCCGGCGCCGCTCCTCGACTACATCAACAAGCCGGTCGGCAAGGGCGTCCCCGTCCCCGGCCCGCTGCGGCCGCTGCTCGCGGTGCCGACGACCGCGGGCACCGGGAGCGAGACCACGGCGGTGGCGGTGACCCACGTCGTGGACCAGAACGTCAAGGCCGGCGTGTCCCACCGCCTGCTCCGGCCCGCGCTCGGCGTCGTGGATCCGCTCAACACGCTCAGCGCGCCGCCCGAGGTGACGGCGGCCGCGGGCGTCGACATCCTCACCCACGCGATCGAGTCGTACACGACGCGCCCGTACAACGCGCGGCCCAAGCACCACCCGCCCGACCGCCCCGCCTACATCGGCGCCAACCCGGCGAGCGACATCTGGTGCGAGAAGGCGATGGAGTACGTCGCGCGCTACCTGCGCCGCGCCGTGCTGAACGGGCTCGACCTCGAGGCGCGCGTACACCTGGCGCTCGCGGCGAACTACGCCGGCATCGGCTTCGGCAACGCGGGCGTGCACATCCCCCACGCGGTCGCCTACCCGATCGCCGGGCTCGTGCGCGACTACGTGCCGCGCGGGTACCGGACGCGGCACCCGCTCGTGCCGCACGGCATGTCGGTCATCCTGACGGCGCCGGCCGCCTTCCGCTTCACGTACGCGACCGCGCCCGAGCGCCACCTGCGCGCCGCCGAGCTGCTCGGTGCGCCCGTGGCGGGCCTCGGCGAGGCCGAGCGGCGCGAGGCGCTGCCCCGCGCGCTGGTCGCGCTCATGCGCGACACCGGCATCCCGAACGGCCTCACCGCGATCGGCTACACCGAGCGCGACGTCCCCGCGCTGATCGAGGGCACGCTGCGCCAGCCGCGGCTGCTCGCCGGCGCGCCGCGCCAGGTCGGCGCGACCGAGCTCGACTGGATCCTGCGCGACGCCATGCAGTACTGGTAGGACGCGTACAGGTTGTCCACCCGGTGACACCGAGTCACCCGCTGGGCCCCGACCCTTGTCCCCAACATCGTCGCGCCGCCGGCCACTTAGCCGCCGATGGGCGGCTGGCCGGCCCTTTGCAACCGCGTGACGGGAGAGGAGGACGCACCATGAAGCTCTCCCGTCGCGTGGCGCTCCCGCTGGCGCTCGCACTCGTCGTGACCGTGGCGCCCGCGCTCGCCGGACCGTCCGGGGGCCGCAGTCACGGCGCGCCGTCCCTCGGCAAGGGTCCGTCCGTCGGCAAGCACCACACGAAGAAGCCGAAGGACCTCACGCCGAAGGACGAGTCAGGCGAGCACGGGAACAAGGGCGGCGAAGTGCGCGGGCTCGACCGCGCCGACGAGGTCGCCGGCGAGCACGGCCTGAAGGGCCGCGAGAACGCCCGCTCCCGCAGGAGCCGCTGAGCGACGCCCCGGGGGGCCCAGGCGCTCCCCGGGCTCCGCGAGCTCGCCGAGCCACCGGACGCGGCGTTGCCGGGCCGGGTGGCCCGCGACCTGCGGACGATCGACGACCCGGCGGCCGCCACCGTGTTCCTCGTCACGGTTGCGATGGTGATGGTGGTGGACGCGGTCAGCTCGCGCCGGCACGCCCGGCTCGTCTGAGGCGGCGCCGGAGCCAGTCGCCCGCGGCCGCCCATTCGGCGTCCCGCACGAAGAACAGGTTCGCGCCGATCATCACCGTCGAGAACGTCACGAGCCCCATCAGGAGCGCGATGGCGGCGTGGAAGGCGACGCCCGCGACGACCCACGCGAGCCGCAGCGGCGAGAGCATCGCGAGCGGGAAGAACAGGTCGAAGAGCATCGGCGCGTAGGTCGCCGCCGTCACCACGAGCGGCGTCGTGAAGAGCGCCTGCGCCCACGGCGACGCGAAGAGCCCGACCTGGGCGATGTAGTACATGGCGACGCCGTGGTACCAGGTGGCCCCGTGGGCCTTCGCCAGGCCGGCGACGAAGTACATGATGCCGAGCTGCACCGCGATCGCGAGCACCCCGCAGTTGTGGAAGAAGACGCGCAGCGCGCCGTCGGGTGCGCGCGCGCCGGGCGGCAGCGCGAGCAGCAGGTAGACGAGGACGAGGCGCGTGATGTTGTCGCCGCCGTCGGGCAGGATCGGCGTGCGGTACTCGAGCAGCAGGAACGCGGCCAGCGCCAGCGCGACCGGCAGGCGCGACCGGACGCCCCCGAGCAGCCCGAGGGCGCCGAGCGCGAGCACGGCGAGCACGGCGAGCGTGCCGGTCTCGGTCGCGAAGGCGCGGTCGAGGAACGCAGCGGGCGCGGCGCCCACGAGCGGCGCGATCGAGCCCGTGCCGAGGCCGTGCGGCCCCCAGAGGTAGGCGGCGAACGGCCACTCGGTGAGCACCCGGTAGAGCAGCATCGCGCCCACGCTCGCCTCGAGCGCCCGCATGCCGCGCCGCTGGTGCGGGCGCTCGGCGAGCCACCGCCAGGCGCGCGGGAGCGCGGCACCGGCGCTCACGGCCGGTAGAAGGTGGCCGGCGCGACGTCGCGCTCGACCGGGTAGACGCCGACGTCGGCCAGGCGCACGCGCCGCGGCTCCGCCCCGCGCCGGGACCACGGGACCGCCGACTCGACGCGGATGCGGATGGCGACCGCCGTCGCGCCGGGCGCCGCCGCGTTGCAGAAGGACGACGCGATCCGCCGCATGAGCGTGAGCGCCTCGGCGCGCGTCAGGGCGAGCTGGCGCTCCCACGTCCGGCACGCGTCGTCGTCGCCGCCCTTGCACGCCGAGTACCACGGCTCGAGCGCCGCGCCGCCGAAGAGGTAGAGCTCGATCGCGATCGTGTGCGGCCGCACGAGCCGGTCCCAGGCCGCGAAGCGGCGGCGCTGGAACGCCTCCCAGAGCCGCGTCGAGAGGTCGTACCAGCCGTCCTGGGGCAGCCCGCGCCCGGCGACGGCGGCGGCCTCGGCGGCGTCGAGCGGGCGGACGAGCAGCGCGAAGTTCGTCGAGATCGGGTCCGGCGAGAACAGCGTCCAGGTCTGGGCGAAGTAGGTGCCGATCGTCGCGTCGAGGAGCCGCTGCGCCGAGATCCGCAGCGGGTTCGGCGGCAGGACGTAGAGCGCCGTCAGGGCGAAGTGCGCCGCGAGGGCGAGGAGGACGGCGGCGCGGACGAGTGCGCTACCGCGGATAGTCGAGGATCGTCGCGGGGTGCGGCCGGGCGCTCACCAGGTCGGAGCGCCCGTTCGTGCCGCCGGCCTGCTTGTTCCACTCCTGCGTGACCTTGCCGATCTGGTCGGCGAACGTCGACGTCTGCTGCTGGAAGTGATTCGACATGGGCTCGCGCGTGAGGTCGACGGCCTTCGCCGCGACGACCTGGGCCCGCACCTCGACCGGCGTCGTGGACAGCGCGTAGAGCCCGGCGCCGACGAGGACGACCGCGAGCACGAGCGTGAGCGTCCGCATGTGTGACACCTCCAGCGCCGTACGATAGTCGGTGCCGCGGGCACCTGTCAAGCGCCGCGCGCCCGGTCGCGTCCGGTCAGGCGAAGTTCCGGACGATGTGCCTGGCCAGCAGGTCGATCTGGCCCGGGTCGTCGGTGACCGGGCCGAGCACCAGGTACTCGAGGCCGGCGCCGACCAGGTCGGCGATGCGCGCGTTGATCCGGTCGATGCTGCCGACCATGTAGCACTCTTGCAGGTGCTCCCAGGAGCGGTGGGCGCCCATCGTCCGGAAGAAGGGCGCCTTCGACTCCTCGAGGGCCGTCTCCTCGCGCGTGGTCTCGACCAGGTGCGTGAAGTTGCAGTGGCCGAAGCTCAGCGCCTTCGGGTCCCGGCCGAGCTTCCTGGCGTGCGCCTGGAGCTGGCCCCAGTCCCGCTTGACCCACTCCTGGGTGCCGGAGCAGCGGCTGAGCCAGTGGCCCGCCTTGACGATCCGGTCCATGACGGTCGTGGCGATGACGGGCACGTCGTGCTCGCCCGGGTCCGGCACCCGCGAGCCGCCCGACACCCAGATGTCGGGCAGCCGCGGCGGCCGCGGGTCGATCGTCACGTCGCGGAACGTGTAGTAGCGCCCTTCGTAGCTCACGTTGGGCCGCGTGAGCAGGAGCGTCACGGCCTCGATGATCTCGTCGGTCCGGCGCCCGCGCTCCTCGATCCGCGAGCCCGTGACCTCGAACTCGCGCGTGTACCAGCCCGGCCCGACGCCGAAGACGTAGCGGTTGTTCGAGAGGTGGCAGAGCGTCGAGATCTCCTTCGCCAGCACGACGGGATGGCGGACCGGCAGCACCAGGATGCCGGTGGCGAGCCGGACCCTGGAGGTCAGCGCGGCGGCGTAGGACAGCACGCTGAGCGGCTCGAGCCACGCGTTGCCGTAGAGTCCGGGCGCCGAGAGCAGATGGTCGATCACCCAGACGTCGATCCCGTGCGCCTCGCACCTCCGGATCGACTCCGCGATGCGCCGGGCGTTCTCGGCGCCGCCGCTGTCGTCGCCCCACGCGTACGTCGGAATCCACGCCCCGAACCCGAGCTTGGCCATCCCCGGCTCCCTCCCTCTTCGGTCGTCTACGCGTTCTTGTAGGAACGGATCTCGAGCGTCGTGCAGCCCGCCGGCACCCGGTAGGGTCCGTGGACCATCCCGGGTGGGCGGCACGCGTACATCCCCGCGGTGAACGTCTGGCGCTTCCCCAGGTCGACGAGCTCGCCCTCGAGGATCCAGACCTCCTCCCAGAAGTCGTGCGCGATCGCCTCCGTGGTCTCGACGCCCGCGTCGAACCGGAGCAGGCGGGTGACGTCGCCCGTCTCGGGATCGCGGCTCAGGACCTTCTGGACGACGCCCGCGCCTCCGACGCCGCCCGTCCGCGAGCCCGCCACCGGCTCCCACGGGATGTGGTCGGGCTTGAAGAACTCCAGCTCCGGCTTCGGCATGCTCGAACCTCCTCCCGGGCCGCGCGTCGCGGGGTCCGCGGCCATCGTAGGCGTCTACACATCCGGGATCGACGCGCACGTGTCAAGCGCGTTCTGCGGGACGCCCCCGCGCGCGCTCAGAGCTGGCCCGAGTCGCCCCAGACCTCGAGCAGCGCGCGGTACGCCGGGTCGTCGTACCGCGCGAGGTCGAACGCGGGCGCGTACCCGGGCAGCGGGCGCCCGGCGATGTGGTCGGCCAGCAGGTCCGCCGCGCCGTTCGAGGCCATGAGCCCGTAGCCCGAGAGCGCGCCGAGGACCCACGCGCCCTCGACCGGGAGCGGGCACGCGAGCAAGCGGTTCTCGCGCGTCTTCGTGTAGTAGCCGCCGTCCACGACGCAGCGGGGCAGCCGCGGCAGGTAGGCGGCGAGCGCCGGGATCATCCGCGACATCCCCCGCAGGAGGATCTCGCCGTAGAGCGGGTCGAACGCGACCGGGAACGTCGGCTCCACGGGCGCGACGTCGTAGGTCCAGATCAGGAGCACGACCGGGCTCCCGCCGCCGCCCTCGGGGCGCCCGTGCACACCCGCCGGGATCTCGGCGAGCAGCCAGCGGTGCTCCTCCGAGGCCGCCAGCGCGCGCCGCTCCTCCTCCGACCAGGGCAGGCGCACGGGATCGGTCCAGAGCAGCATCGGCGCGCCGCGCGGCACCGCCCCCAGGACGTCGTTGAACGCGGCTTTCGCGTGGCGCTCCGAGAAGACGGGCAGCTCCACGTCGAGGAGCCGGCCGACCGCCGGGACGAACGGGCCCGCGGCGTCCACGAAGCGCGGCGTCGCGAGCACGCGCTCGCCGCCGCGCGCGCCCACGTGGACCGCGCCGACGCGCCCGCCCGGCGTGTCCACGCGCGTGACGCGCCCCTCGACGAGCCGCGCGCCCTTGTCGCGCGCGCGCTCGAGCAGGTACATGCCGAGCTGCTGGCCGCTGAACCAGCCGCAGCGCCGGGCGTGGAGCACCGCGAGCGTCTCCGGCGCGAGGAACGGGAAGTGGCGCCGCACGAGCGCGGGGTCCGTGAGCACGTCGCTGCCCGTCGGCTGGTCCTCGAAGCCGTCGGCCGGCGCGGGCGCGTAGTCGCTCCCCGCCCCCGCGTGCACGCGCGCCGGGCCGGCGCCGAGCGCCGCCGCCTCTTCCGCGGCGCGCACGAGCCGCGGCACCCGGTCCGGGTCGGCGGTGGCGAAGAGGTAGCCGCGGCGGTTCAGGCGGAAGACGTTGCCGCTCTCGCGCGCCAGCTCCTCCAGGAGGTCGATGCTCCGGTTCATCAGCGCGACCATCGCGTCGCCGGGGCCGGGCCACCAGTTCCGGTAGCACTCCGTGGACTTGTCGCTCGTGAGCGAGAGCGGCGGCCGCTCGTCCACGAGGACCACGCCGGCCATGCCGCGGCGGACCGCGAGGTGGTAGGCGAGCGCGACGCCGGCGATGCCGGCGCCGCAGATCACGACCTCCGCCGCCCGCTCGCTCATCGTCGCCGCGGGCTCAGTTGATCCGGCGCTCGCGCCCCCGCCAGTAGGGCTCGCGGAGCTCGCGCTTGAGGAGCTTGCCCGACGGGTTGCGCGGCAGGGTCTCCGCGAAGTCCACGGACGTCGGGCACTTGAAGTGGGCCAGGCGCTCCCGCGCGAAGGCGACGAGCTCCGCGGGCCGCGGGTCGGCGCCCGGCGTCCGCACGACGATGGCCTTGACCGTCTCGCCCCACCGCTCGTCGGGCACGCCGATCACCGCGACGTCGGCGACCGCCGCGTGGTCCGAGAGCACGTTCTCCACCTCGGCCGGGTACACGTTCTCGCCGCCCGTGATGATCATGTCCTTCACGCGGTCGGTCAGGAAGAGGTACCCCTCGGCGTCGACGTAGCCGGCGTCCCCGGTCCGGAGCCAGCCGTCCGCCGAGAGCGTCCGCGCCGTCTCCTCGGGCTTGCCCCAGTAGCCCAGGAAGTTCTGCACCGAGCGCGTCAGGAGCTCGCCCACCGCGCCGGGCGCGCAGTCGCGCTCCGTCCCGGGCTCGACGATGCGGAACTCGACCCACGGGAAGGGTTTGCCCGCCGAGCGCAGGAGCCGCGCGCGCGGCCCCTCGACCGCGTGGTCCTCGGCCGCGAGCTGGGTGATCGCGCCGGTCGTCTCGGTGAGGCCGTAGACCTGGATGAACGGGCAGCGGAACGCCGCCATCGAGCGGACCAGCACCTCGTTCGTGATCGGCGAGGCGCCGTACACGATCGCCCGGAGCGCCCCGTAGTCGCCGTCGGCGGCGCCGGGGACCTGCGTGAGGAACTGGAGCATCGCCGGCACGAACAGCGCGTTCGTGATCCGGTGACGCTGGAGCGCGGCGAGGATCTCCTGCGGCACGAACTCGCGGAAGAGGATCGAGTGGCAGCCGTAGCCCATGCCGACGAGGGCCCAGCCCGTGCCGAGGTTCGCGTTCGTGAGCATCGCGCCCTTGGGGAGGCCCGTGGTGCCCGACGTGTAGAGCTGCATCGCGACGTCGCCCGGCGCCGTGGGCCGGCGCGGGTCCTCGGGCGCGTGGCGCCCGACCCACGCCGCGTAGGCCTCGTGGCGCGGGTGCGCGCCCAGCACGACGATCGTCTGGACGGTCTTGAGCGTGCCCTCCATCCGGTCGAGGTGGCCGAGGAAGTCGGGGCCGACGAAGAGGATCTTCGCGGCGGCGTCGTTGACGATGTAGGCCATCTCGGCGGGCGTGAGCCGCCAGTTCACGGCCACGTTCACGACGTTGGCCTTGCCGCCACCGAAGAGGATCTCGAAGTACTCGGGCCCGTTCTTGTCCACGAGCGCCACCCGGTCCTGCGCGGCGAGGCCCGCGGCGAGGAGCCCCTGCGCGACGCGGCTCGAGCGCGCGTCCATCTCGGCCCAGGTGATCGTGCGCGCGCCATAGGTGAGCATGGGCCGCGCGCCACCCGCGCGCGCGTGGTCACGGACGATGCCGGCGAGTGTCCAGGCCATGGCGCCTCCCTCCCCCGGGCGGATGCCCTGGACGCCGAGTCTAGCGCGGGCTCATGCCCTCAGCCACCCGCGCCGGAACGCGTGCCAGAGGACGAGGCCCGCCAGGTCCGACGGGAAGAAGCCGCCAGGGCGGCGGCGGCGGCCGCGCCGGTGCCTGGCCGCGGCCGGCCACTCCATCACGACGCGCTCTACTTCGCATCGATGATCGGCGTCCTCGTCTTCGCGAACTGGGGCGCGCCGGCCTCCTCGCTGGGGTTCTGGACGATCGTGTACGGTGCCAGGTGGCACCTCGCCGGCCTCTTCGGCGCCGCGCTCGCGGGAATGCTCGTCGCCTGGTTCCAGGTGGCGTGGTGGAAGGTTGGCCTCGCCGCGGCGATCACGGTCACGCTCGTCGCGATGGTCCCGGACGAGCCGCTCGTGCCGTTCGCCGCGGCGATGCTCGGGCTCTCCGTCGTGACGAGCACCGACCGGGGCGACGCCGGCGACTGGTTCGCGGCCACCTGGGAGTTCGCCAAGCAGATCCTGCCGCTGCTGCTCTTCGGCGTGCTCGTCGCGGGGGCCCTCCTCGGGCGCCCGGGACACGAGGGACTGATCCCGTCCGCGTGGGTCGCGTGGGCGGTCGGCGGCAACTCGCTCGGCGCGAACCTGTTCGCCTCGGTCGTCGGCGCGTTCATGTACTTCGCCACGCTGACCGAGATCCCCATCCTGCAAGCGCTCATCGGCAGCGGGATGGGCAAGGGGCCCGCGCTCGCGTTGCTGCTGGCGGGGCCGGCGCTGTCGCTGCCGAGCATGCTGGTGCTGCGCGGGGTGATGGGCACGAAGAAGACCGCCGTCTACGTGGGGCTCGTCGTGGCGATGGCCACCGCGAGCGGCGCGATCTATGGCGCGTGGTTCTGACAGGAGGAAGGCGCGATGAAGACGCTGCAGATCCTCGGGACTGGCTGTGCGAAGTGCCGCATGCTGACCGACCGCACCGAGCAGGCGGCCCGGGCACTCGGCCTCGACTACACGCTCGAGAAGGTCACCGACATCGACGCCATCGTCGCCTTCGGCGTGCTGGCGACGCCCGCCCTCGTCGTGGACGGCGAGATCAAGGTCGCCGGCCGCGTGCCGACGGCCGAGTCGCTCAAGGCCTTGCTCGCGTGAGGCCTGGACGCCGGCCTCAGCGCCCCGCGAGCCAGTCGGCGGTCTTCGAGGTATGCCCGTGGAGGTCGATGCCGACCTCCGACATGACGCTCATCGCGAACGGGTGCACGCGCGTCGCCTCGGTGCCCGCGCTCGCGACCTCGAACCGGTCGCCGGCCAGCGAGCGGAGGAACGCCTCGGCCATCTGACTCCTCGCCGAGTCGTGGGTGCGGAGAAACAGGACCCGCCCGGTCACCGGGCGGCATCCTCGGCCGTCGCCACCGCCGCCGGAGCCGGCGTCGCCTCGATGCCGGCGAACCAGTGGCGCGTCCGGTTGCAGAAGGAGCACACCGAGAGCATGACCGG
>MGCF01000182.1 GCA_001788495.1 Candidatus Rokubacteria bacterium RIFCSPLOWO2_02_FULL_73_56 | reverse complement strand
AGCGTCTGACCATCGAGACCTGTCTGGGGAACTGCACCGACCTCCAGGTGATCTGCTCGGGGATGCTCGCCAGGGCGTTCCAGCGCGTCGGCTACCCGATCTTTCCGCACGAAGGGTCGTCGCGGCACTACTCGCAGACCCTCCCGCGGGACTTCGACCTGAGCCCCAATTTCGAGATCATCAAGTTCAACGCCACCGGGGACGGTGCCTACAAGCGTCGCGCCGGGACGGCCCGACCCCCGTGAGATCGCGCGACCGCTCTCGCGAGGGCAGGTCGGTCCATCACTTCGATTGTTTCTTGTAGAACTGGATGAGGCCCAGGATGTCCTGCCAGACCAGCCGGCCGATCGGGCCGGAGCTGTACTGTGACACGACGATGGTCCGGTCGGGCTTCACGACGAAGCCGGTGGCCTGCAGGATGGTTCGCCCCTCTTCGTAGAAGGCGCCGAGCGTCGCCGCCGTCTCCTTCATCGGCAGGCCGTAGCCGACCGGGAACGTCAGGGAATGCTCGTTCACCGTCTCCCGGGCCTTCTCCAGCGGATCGGTCGACGCGGCGACGACCGCGATTCCCTCGTCGCGCAGCCGGGGCAGGGCCTTCTCGAACGCAGCCAACTGCTGCTTGCAGTACGGTCACCAGTGCGCGCGGTAGATCAGGAAGACCCCCCAGCCATCGCCGAACTGCTGCGGCACGCTGATCCGTCCGTGCGCCACGGTGTCCATGCCGACGGCCGGCAGGGTGTCTCCGCTGTCCAGGATGCGGTCGCCTGCTCTCGCCATTGCCTGCTCCTTTCTCTACGTGCCCGGCTCCTTGCCTAATATCGCCCGCGCGAGCGTTCCTTGACCGGCATGGATTCCAGGCAGCACGTCCACCACCCGGACCGGATCGTCTCCACGAACTCGTCGGGCAGGCCCTCGCGGGTCATCTCCCGCGCCAGCGTCTCGTGGTCGTAGGAGACCGGAACGAACTCCACGGACAGCTCGTGGTCAGCCGTGAGCAACGTGTACCAGACGCGCGGGGCGCCGTCGTTCTCCGGCCGGCCGAGCGCGCCCACGTTCAGGGCGTGGCGTCCGCTCGGCAGCGCGCGATGCCACTTGATCCCCGTGTGCGTGAAGCACAGCAGGTCGCTCTCCGTCTCGCGGCAGAAGCGCTCGAGCAGCCCGTTGGGCGTGGTCGTCTCCCAGAGGAACTCGTTGATCCGGCGGGGTGAGCCGTGGCAGAGGAGGAGCCGGGTGTCGCCGAGGGCGACCTTCAGCGTGGGGGGCAGCGCGCGGAGCCAGCGGCGGTTCTCGGTGGACGTGTTCCGCACGGTGTACTCGTACGAGAGCCGCGCGAAATGCGTGTCGCGAGGGTCGGTGTAGCCGCAGGCGCAGTCCACCGCGCCCTGGGCGACCGAGAGGTCGTAGTTACCCTGCACACTCGTCACGCCGGCGTCGCGCAGCAGCGGGAACACACGGTCGGGGTGCGGACCGAACCCGCCGAGGTCGCCGAGGCAGAAGATCGCCTCCGCGCCGCGGGCGCGCGCATCGGCGAGCGCCGCCTCGAGCGCGAGGTGGTTGCTGTAGACGCCTCCGAGCAGGGCGACGCGGCGGGCGCTCAGGAGTTCCCGCATGCGATCCCCGTCTCGTAGCAGGTGGAGCAGGCGGGGTGGGCGAGGGCGGTCGGGCCGAGCGCCGCGGCGAGCCCCTCGCCCGCGAGACGCGCCCCGGGGAGTCCGGCCAGGATCGGGCACGCGTAGACGCCGCCCGCGGCGACGACGCGGGTCCGCGTGCACTGCAGGCGCGCCGGGTCGAAGCCCTCGAGGTCGCCGGCCGTCAGGCGCCGGCCGTCTCCCCGGCTCTCGCACCGGCCCGTCGGCAGCACGGGGAGGATCTTGATGCGTGGCCGAGCGACCCCCGCCGCGCGGAGCATCGCGTGCAGTCGCTCGTACAGCGAGGGGCTGCCGGGCGGCGCCGCGATCTCGGTCGCGGTGACGATCGGGTAGAGATCGCGCGCGACCAGCCGTCGCACGGCGGCCAGCGCCTTCGCGAAGCTCCCCCGGCCGCGGATCGCGTCGTTTTCTGCGGCGGTGGGTGCGTCGAGGCTCACGCGGATCTCGAGCGAGTACAGCGCCGCGGCGGCGAGCTGCGTCAGGCGGTCGGCCGTCGGGTCGTCGATGAGCGTGCCGTTCGTCAGCACGGTCGTTGGCGCGACGGCGAGGGCATCGGCGAGCAGCGCCAGGATCTCGGGGTGGAGGAAGGGCTCGCCGCCCGTGAAGTAGAATTCCCGGGCGCCGAGCGTCTCCGCCTCCCTGATGTGCCGGCGCACGGTCTCGACGTCCAGGCCCGCGAGCCACGGCTCGTGCGGTCCGCTCGAGTTGAAGCAGTGTCGGCACGCGAGGTTGCACAGAGTCCCGGTGATCTGGAACCAGACCTGCTCCAGCTCACGGAACTCCACCCGGGGCGCGGAGGAAGACGCGGCGATGTCCCGTGGCGCGCGAACCGACAGCCCGAGCATCGCACGATCCTCCTCGCTGGCTGACAGGCTGTCCGGAGCATACACCCCTGGACGCACTGTTTAACTGAACACGGCATCCCCTGCCGTTATTCCGGTGCGACGATCGGGGCCTGGTGCGGATCATGTCAAACGAGGTGTGCGCCATGGAACGATACAACCTGGTGGTTCTCGGGGCCGGTTCGGGCGGGCTGACCGTCGCTGCGGGCGGTGTCGGGCTCGGCGCGCGCGTGGCGCTGCTCGAGCGGCACCGGATGGGCGGGGACTGTCTCAACTCCGGCTGCGTCCCCTCCAAGGCCCTGCTGCGGGTCGCGAAGGCGGCTCACGCCGTCCGGACGGCCGGGGCGTACGGGCTCGGCGGCGTGGCTCCGCTGCCGCGGCAGGACCTCGGGGCCGCCATGGGGTACGTGCGCGCGGCGCAGGCGCGGATCGCGCCCCACGACTCCGTCGAGCGCTTCGCCGGGCTCGGCGTCGACGTCCACCTGAGCGCCGGACGCCTGCGCTCGGCGCACGAGGTGACGCTCACGCCGAGCGGCGCCACCCTCTGGGGCCGCCACATCGTGCTGGCGACCGGCTCGCAGCCCCGCATCCCGGACGTTCCTGGCCTCGCGGAGGCCGGCTTCCTCACGAACGAGACGGTGTTCGACTGCGAGCATCTGCCGGCCGCCCTCCTCGTCGTCGGCGGCGGCCCGATCGGCGTCGAGCTGGGCCAGGCGTTCGCCCGCCTGGGATCGCAGGTGACGATCGCCTCGGGCTCCCAGCACGTGCTCCCGCGGGAGGATCCCGACGTCGCGGCGGTGCTCGCGCAGGCGCTGCGTCGTGAGGGGATCGCGCTGCTCGACCACGCCCGCGCCGTCCGCGCCAGCCTCCAGGACGGCAAGAAGCACGTGACCGTTCGCACGCCCGACGACGAGCAGACGGTCGTGGTCGACGAGATCCTCGTGGCCGTCGGCCGGCGCCCCAACACCGACGACCTCGGCCTCGAAGCCGTCGGCGTGGCCGTCGACCGGCGAGGCGTCACGATCGATCGGGCGTGCCGGACGAGCGTGCCGTCGATCTGGGCCATCGGTGACGTCGCGGGCCCCTATCAGTTCACGCACTGGGCGAACTACCAGGCGCGGATCGTGCTGCGGAACACCCTCTTCCCGGGAACATCGTCCTGCGACCTCGACACGATGCCCTGGACGACGTTCACGGAGCCCGAGGTGGCGCGGGTCGGCCTGTCGGAGACGCAGGCGCGCGCGCGCGGTCTCGCCTACGACGTCTTCACGGCGCGCTTCGACGACAACGACCGCGCGATCTGCGACGGCGAGCCCGACGGGTTCGTCAAGGTGCTCACCCGCCGCGGGCGCGGCACCATCCTCGGGGCGGCGATCGTCCATGCGCACGCCGGCGAGCTCCTGGCCGAGCTGACGCTCGCCAAGAAGCACGGGCTGGCCCTCTCCAAGCTCTCGAGCGCGATCCACGTGTACCCGACGCTCGTGGAGGCCAACCGCGCGGTGGGCGACGCCTACCTGCAGGGCAAGCTCCGCCCCGGAATGAAGCAGGCGCTGGCGCGAGTCTTCGCCTGGCTCAGGCGATGAGCCGCGGTCCGGGCCTCGCCCGGCCCTCTCTCGCGCAACTCAGCCGTCATCGTGCTCCCGTCGCCGCAGGCGTGAGCTCGCCCGGTGCTACCATCGACGGGTGCCGACAGGGAAGACCACCGCGCCCGACGACGCCCGGGTGGACCCGCTGCCTCGAGTCCGTGACGTCCTGCGCCGCACGGGCTGTGCGCCGAGATGGCTCGGGCGGTCCTGTCTCGTCGCCGTGCTCACAGCTCTCGCGGCCGGATCCGCCTGGGGTGGGGCGGCCGACGTCGTCGCGGTGGAGGCGGTCCAGGAGCGCGGCGACGTCTGGACGTTCTCGGTGACCGTGCGTCACGACGACCGGGATCCCGACCACTGGGCCGACTGGTGGCGGGTCCGGACACCGGACGGCCGCGAGCTCGGTCGCCGCGTCCTCCTGCACTCCCACGTCGACGAGCAGCCGTTCACCCGGGACGAGAGGGTGCGGATCCCGCGCGGCGTGCGCGTCGTGGTGGTCGAGGCGCACGACAAGGCGCACGGGCTCGGCGGCGCCGCCGTGCGCGTGGACCTCGCGACGACGGAGGGCCCGGGCTATCGAGTGCGGCCGAGACCCTGAGCGGCCCGGCGAGTCCCCGGGGTCGTGCTGGTGTCCGAGGCGCCTGCCCCGGATGTCGGGAGGCTCGCGACCGCCCCCCGCTGCTGAGACGGGAACTTTTTTCGTGGCTCCCGGTGTTCTCTGTTCGGCGCCCGTCGACGGGCGACCTCACGATCGGAGGACACGCGATGCGCGATCTTGTCATGGCGAGCCTGATCCTGCTGCTGGTGCCCGCGAGCGCCCTGGCCGAGCCGTTGGCGGTCAAGGCCGTGATGAGTCCGAAGGAACAGATCCGTGTCGACCTCCCGACCGCCCAGAAGCACTTCGTGCTCTTCGTCCGGCGCGAGGGCAAGGCGACGGGGGTCGGACTCCTCGACGGCGCGCAGCTCACCGAATACGGCATGCACGACATCCGACCCGGGCTCGACGGCTCGCCCCGCGGCTACCTCGTCGCCAGGCTTCCGAGCGGCGATCAGGCGGTCATCCAGTGGGAGGTGCAGGCGACGTTCATCCCCGGCCCGGACGGCAAGCCCAGGCTGCTCGACAACGGCGTCTGGCGCCTGATCGGCGGGACGGGGACGGCGGAGAGCGCGAAGGGCGCCGGCATCCTGCACATCCGAGCGGTGTCCCAGGCGGAGCGCGAGTTCTCGCTGGACGGCGAGGTCAGCGCCGCGCGGAAGTAGGGAGCGCGGCGGCGTGCTCTACGCGCTGATGGCCGACCGGCCGTTCGTGGACCCCAACGTCAGGATCCGAGAGCATCTCGAGCGCGTGGTGACGATCACGGGCGATCTCTACGAGGCGCCCGGCGGCCAGAAGGTCCTCGCGATCAAGCAGGTCCAGGCCGCGCGGTAGCGCGCGGGTCGAAGTCGGGCTGCAGCCGGAGCGCGTCGGCGATCTTCGTCACGGTGTTGAAGCACTGCACGACCTCGACGGCCTCCGTCAGGCCCGCCTCCGTCAGGCCCAGACGGCGCGCCTCGCGGAGGTGGAGATCGACGCCGTAGTCCGAGCGGGCCGTCAGCGACGCCGCCAGCGCGAGCACCTCCTTCGTCAGGCGATCGAGCGTGCGGTCGCTGAAGGCCTCGCGCGTGGCCGTCCAGTAGTCCCGCAGGAATCCGGGATCGCGCGCCACGTACCGGAACACGGCGGGCGGCCGCTCGACGGCGTAGAAGTCGCGGATCTCGGCGAACACCGCGCTCACCTCCGGCGCCGCGGTGGCCTCGTCGACGAGGCGCGCCAGCGGCTGCCGGCCGCTCACCGAGAAGTCGAGCGGCAGCCGCAGCCCGTCGGCGACGGCATTCAGCCCGTTCGTGATCCCGGCGACGTACGCGAGCTCGAACCACACCTGATCGTCCGCCAGCCCCTGCAGCTTCCCGGCTGCACTGTGGGCGACGGTTCAGTACTCGCAGGCGTTGATCGCGCTCACCATCGTCGCGATCAGCTCCTTCGTGTCGCGGCGGAGCGCGCCGTCGGCCATCGCCCGCCGCGAGCTGCGGCCGTAGGGCCGGCCGAACTCCGGCAGGGTGAGCAGCACGCGACTCATCTTCGGAACGAAGTCGATGCGGAACCACGCCTTGGTCGCGTCGCAGAACTTCCGGTCCTCCGGCGCGAGGTCCTGGGCCTCGGGGATGCGGACGATCTCCACGCTGACCTCCTGCTGGGGGGTGTGAAGCCACTCTACCGTACCTGCAACCCCTCGATGACGCGGCGTATTCCGTGGGTGATCCGTCTCCGGGCGCGTGACGCCGATCCGCCTCCGGAGAGGGCCTCGATGAGCGGGCAGTGACTGCCGTCGCCCCTCCCGCATCGGGTGACCGTCTCCTTCAACACCCGTTCCATCGCCAGCAGGTCGGCGAGCTTCGCCCGGACGTCCGCGAGGTGCGCCGCGGCCACGCTGCGCGCCTCGGCGCACGGTCGCCGTCGGTGATCGGCCAGATTCAGGAGCGTCCGGACTTCAGCGATCGAAAAGCCGAGCACCCGGGCCCGCCGGATGAACCGGAGCCGCTCGAGGTGCCCGGGGCCGTAGAGACGATAGCCGCCCGGGCTTCGAGCAGGGAGGGGAAGGAGCCCGATGCGCTCGTAGTAGCGGATCGTCTCGACGTTGCAGCCGGTCCGCCTCGAGAGGCTCCCGATCGCAACGCGCGTCGGCGGAGTCTCCATGCACGCCTCCTCAGGATCACGAATCTGCTTGAGTCTGTAGTTGCTACAGACTGTATCGTTCTCTCGGGAGGAGAGTCATGGGCAATCGGCAGGTCACCGTGTACTGGTCCACCACCTGACAGTCCTGTCACGCGGCGAAAGAGTTTCTTTCGCGAAGAACGTGGCCGAGGACGCCGCCGCTCGGGACGAGCTGCTCGCCCGCACCGGCCGGATGGCGGTTCCCGTCATCACGGTGGACGACGAGGTGATCGTGGGCTTCGACCGGGGCCGCCTGAAACGGCTCCTCGGGATCTGACGCGATGACGGTTCGCTGCCCGGACTGCGGCGCCGAGGTCGAGCTGCCCGCGGGGGTCACGTCGGGCGACGTGCTGGAGTGCCCCAACTGAGCGGGGCACGCCCTCCGGGTGAGGGCCGAGGCGGGGCGCTGGGCGGCGACGCTCGCCGACCGCGTGAGCTGTCCGGAGTGTGGACGCGTGATCACGCTGCGCGAGGGTGCCAAGGCGGGTGACGTGATCGAGTGCTGCGGCCGGCGGTATCGCCTGACCTTCGAGTACGGCGCCTTCGCGGCGGAAGCGCTGTAGGAGGGTGACATGTGGCGCGATCGATGGCTCGCGCTCGGCGTCGTCGGGGCCCTGCTGACGTGCCTGGCATGTGTGACGCCGGTGGCGCTCCTCCTGCTCGGAGCGATCGGCCTCGGCGCGTGGACGGGTCGCCTCGACGTCGTGCTGCTCCCGCTGCTGGTGGGGTTCGTGGCGCTGGCGGCCCTGCGCCTCCGTGCCCGCCGCCGGACAGCGCGGTGCGATCGGGTTCGATGACGCCCGTCTACTTCGGGCTCAGCGGCGTCGCCTTGACCTTCATGCGGGTCCCGTTGCCGAAGACGTAGTCGTTGATCTTCGCCATGCTGTGGCAGGCCGCGCAGAACGCCGTCGGACTGCCATCCTTGCCGTTGCCGGCCAGCGCCGCGGTGCCGTCCGGCGCCACGACCGCGTAGTGCCAGTCGCCGTGAGCGGCGTCGTAGCCCTTCGCGCGCTTCTCCATGACGAACAGGGGCCCTTTCGCTCCGGGCCTGCCGCCCTGGTCCTCGAAGGACTCCTTCGCGAGGATGGCGCCGACGGGGAAGGGGAACGTGCCGCTCAGCGCCGCGACCTCGGCCTTCCGGTTCACGAAGGTGAACACGTGCCGGTTGCCATGCGTCGCGCTCAGCACCGGCGCGTCGTTCACCTTCCGCCACGTCCTGTACTGCTTCGCCGTCGCGGTCGCCACCGGGTCCTGCCCCGGGACCGGCTGTGCGGCGTCCGCACACGCCGTGAGGACACCGGCGACGGCCAGGGCGATCAGGAGCCTCGGAACCATGCGGCATCCTCCCGTCGGCGCGTACTTCGCCGGTGAGGAAACCGGCCGACCCGTCGGCGATATTCCCCGCCTCCGTCGGGCCCGCGCGCGGGGAAGACGCCGCCCGGGGAATACGCCGACGGACCAGCCGGGTTCAGTCGTCGAGAGGGTGAGCCGAATGTGGCTCGTGACGACGCGGCGTCGGTGGTGGGTCGGCGCAGGTTTCCTTCTCGTTCTGGCTCTCGTGCCGGGCTCCTGGCAACGCCAGTCCCAGACCGAGGCGGGGAACGTGAGGGCCGGGAACGTCTACGACCTCGCGTCGCCAGCGGGGGCGGTGGCTGTGACGTGTGCCTGGCCCGTCGCGCTGGCCCGTCCCACGAAACCCGGGCACGCGTCGGTCTCACTCCCGACTCATCGGGGATGCCGTCAGGGGCCCGGAGCCGACGCGGAGTGGATCACCGAGTGCTGATCGGCCGCGGCGCGTCGCGGGAATAGCGGCGAGCGCTCGCGGGTTCCTTCATGGGATGAGCTGGAGGCGCTCCAGGGGCTCGTGCGTGGCTGTGTCGGTCGCCGCAGCGGCTCTGGGCCTCTTCCTCCCGGCGCTCGCGCCTGCCGTCCTGGCTCGCCACGACGCCTGGCGCGCGATGCAGCTCAGTCGGCCGAAGACACCGACCCAGGCGCCGCCGTTCGTGCTCGAAGACCTCCGCGGCCGGCGCGTGAGCCTCGCCGAGCTTCGGGGCCGGGCCGTCATCCTGTACTTCTGGGCGACGTGGTGACCGTACTGCACGAGGGAGTTGCCCTCGATCATCCGGACCGCCGGCGAGCTGAGCGATAAGGGCCTGACCCTGCTCCTGGTCAACCTGGGCGAGGACCGGGACGTCGTCCGGCGGGCGGTCGACCAGCGTGGATACGGCGCCACGGTGCTCCTCGACGACGACGGTGACGTCGCCCGGGCGTATGGCATCCGCGGCACCCCCACGACCTTCCTCGTGGGCCGGGACGGCCGGGTGCTCGGCGTCGCCGTCGGCCCGCGTCCATGGTCCGGTCCCGACGGGCGGGCCGTGCTGCACGAGGTCCTCGGGCGCGGGGAATACGATCGCCGTCCGGCGGGTTCTCACGGCAGCCCATGAGTGGCGGGCCTCGACCAAGTCCGCCGCGGAGGAACCGATGACGAGGCGTCTCGCCCTGTGCGTTGCGTTGCTCACCGCCCTCGCCGGCCTGGCGTCGCCCGCGCGGGCGCAGGCGCCGGCCCCGAAGGTCACGATCGAGGGGTTCTTCGACTTCGAGGCCTCGCTCAGCAAGAACTGGTCGGACGCCGACATCACCAACGCCCGGGACACGCTCGGGTACACGCGCGAGCGCGGCCGGCTCTTCTTCATCGGCGAGGTCGGCAAGTCCAAGATGGAGTGGGCGCTCGAGCTCGACTTCACGAACGGCGCCGGTGTGGGCAACACGACGCCGGCCGCGCCGGGCACGTCGGCCTCCCTGGACCTCGACACCGACGTCGCGGGGTTCACCGAGACCAAGTGGCTCTACGTCGAGACGCCGCTGACGGGGCCGGGCTCGATCATGCCGTTCATCCCGGTGCCGTCCACCATCCGGGCGGGCGCCCAGCCGGCGCAAGGTCACAGCGACAAGTGGGGCCTGGTGTTCAGCGGCGATTTCCCGGGCGTGACGGTCGAGACCGCGTGGGCACCGAACATCAAGAGCACCCTGTCGTACGTGCAGATCCGCGAGGCGCTGTTCCGCACGATCTCGCCGACCTCGCGGCAGGCGGAGTCCTGGGCGGTGCTCGCGAGCGTCGCGGTGACGCCCCTGAAGGGCCTGACGATCAAGCCGACGTACGCCTACGCGGACTACGACGGCGGCAACAGCGGCAGCCTGAATTCCGGCATCGAGCCCAAGGGCGGCTTCGACCCCACGGCCACGCCGGGCCGGGCCGGCAGCCACACCACGCGGCGCCACACGTTCGGGGCCGAGGCGAAGTGGAACGTCGGCGCGTTCCGCCTCGAGCCCTCGCTCTTCTGGCAGCTCGGAGAGCAGGGGATCGCGCCGGTCCTGCGGAACGGTCAGGTCAAGAACAGCGTGGACGTCCGCTCGTGGATCTTCGACGGGATCGCGGGCTACCGGCTCGGGCCGCTCGACCTCTCGACCCGGTTCATGTACACGCCGGGCCAGGAGGCGCAGCAGCGCGTCGAGAACGGCTCGGACGTCGCCTACTACCAGTCGCTCCACACGGGCTTCGCCTACATGACGGGCTGGACCGAGATCCAGACCGCATCGGTCGGCTACAACAACGCCCTCCTCGCCGGCTGCCGTGGCTGCGTGCTCTGGCAGAACCCGAGCTACGACAAGTACGGGCGCATCGTGTGGGCCGTGAAGGCCGACTACGCGCTGACGCCAGCGCTCAACTTCTACGGCATCGTCAACGCGAGCTGGACCGACAAGGACGTCGACGAGAACGGCATCGTGGGAACGACCGGCATCACGCCGGACTTCGGCAAGAACACCCGGGGCGAGAACCGCTACCTCGGCACCGAGCTGGACCTCGGGATGACCTGGCGGTTCGCGCCGAACACGCAGCTCGACCTCGTGTGGGCGTACCTCTTTGCCGGCTCGGCCTTCGACCAGGCCGGGAGCGCCGCGAACCAGGCGGCGGGCGTCGTCAACGACGCCAGGGACGTCTACAAGGCGGTCGCGCGGATCCGCTTTACCTTCTGACCGCGCCCCGCACCGGAACGGCTGCTCACGTGAGGCCGCGGGTGTCCGTGGTCATTCCCTCGCGGAACGACGCGCCCGCGCTCCAGAGGACGCTGGACCACCTGCAGGCGACCGGCGTCTGCGCCGACGCCGAGGTCATCGTCGCCGCCAGCGGCGACCCGGACGGCACGAGGCGCGCCGTGGCCGGCCGGGCGCGCCTGCTCTGGCCGCCCCGGTCCACGCGCGCCGCGCTCCAGAATACCGGCGCCGCCGCCGCGACCGGCGCGATCCTCTTCTTCCTCCACGCCGACTCGCTGCCGCCCGCCGGCGCCCTGCGCCTCATCGAGGCGGCGCTCGCCGACCGGTCCGTCGTCGGCGGGGCCTTCGAGCAGCTCTTCGACGAGCCGGGCTGGAGCCTGCGCGCCATCACCGTGCTGAACCGCGTCCGCTACCGGCTCACGCGGAATTATTACGGCGATCAAGGTCTCTTCGTCCGCGCCGACGTGTTTCACCGGCTCGGCCGGTTCCGGGACTGGGCGGTCCTGGAGGACCTCGACCTCAGCCAACGGCTCAAGCGCGCGGGACGGACCGTGCTCATCCGTCGCCCGTTGCGGACCTCGGCCCGCCGTTTCATCGCGCGCGGGCGGTGGCGAACGCTCGTCTTCATCGCCTGGCTGCTGCTGCTCCACACGCTGCGGCAGGATGTCCAGCGGTACGCGGAGCGCTGGCGCGGCCCGGCGGAGACGACGCCGGGCAGCCGCGCGACTACATCCCCAGGTAGGCGCGCCTGAGGCGGTCGTCGGCGAGCACCGCCTGGGCGGGGCCGGCGAGGGTCAGCCGGCCGTTCTCGAGCACGCAGGCGCGGTGGGCGAGGGCGAGGGCCTGGCGGACGTTCTGCTCGACCAGGAGCACGGTCACCCCGCTCTCGTTGATGG
>MGCF01000181.1 GCA_001788495.1 Candidatus Rokubacteria bacterium RIFCSPLOWO2_02_FULL_73_56 | reverse complement strand
CATGGACTTCGGCAAGTACAAGTACACGCAGGCGCGCCGGCTGAAGGAGGCGCGCAAGAAGCAGACGACGATCCTGGTGAAGGAAGTGAAGATGGGACCCAAGACCGAGAAGCACGACTTCGAGTTCAAGCTCAAGCACGTGCGGCGGTTCCTCGAGGAGGGCCACAAGGCCAAGGTGACGGTGCGCTTCAAGGGCCGCGAGATGGCGCACACGGAGCTCGGCTGGAAGATGCTGAACAGGATGGTGGAGGCGGTGCAGGACATCGCCACGACCGAGAACAATCCGCGCATGGAGGGGCGGATGCTGCACATCCTGCTGACCCCCAAGGCGCACAATTAGCTCGACGAGGAGTCGGCGATGCCCAAGATGAAGACGAAGCGCGGGGCGGCCAAGCGGCTCAAGAAGACGGCCTCGGGGCGGCTCACGCGGCACTCGGGCTGGAAGGGCCACCTGCTCGAGGCGAAGCCGCCGAAGCGTCGCCGGAGGCTCCGCAAGGCGAGCGTGGTCGCGAAGGCGGACGAGCCGCGGCTCAAGACGCTCGTCCCCTATCTCTGATCCAGGAGGACCGGGAGCATGCCACGCGCAAGAGGTGGAGCCAAGACGCGCCAGCGGCGCAAGAAGATCCTCAAGAAGGCGAAGGGGTACGTCGGCGGGCGGCGCAAGCTCTACCGCACCGCCGCCGAGACCGTCCTGCGGGCCGGGGCCTTCGCGTACCGGCACCGCAAGCAGAAGAAGCGGCTGGCCCGCGGGCTCTGGATCGTCCGGATCAACGCCGCGTGCCGCCAGGTGGGGCTGTCGTACTCGGTCTTCATGGCCGCGCTGAAGAAGGCGGGGATCGGACTCGACCGCAAGGTGCTGGCCGAGCTGGCGGTGAACGACCCGCAGGCCTTCGCGAAGCTCGCGGAGACCGCCCGAGCGCAGGCCCGCTAGTTCGTGGGGCATCCGCGCGTCGACGCGATAGCGCGGGAGGCGCGTGAGGCGGCCGCGGCGGCGGCGTCCTCGGCCGAGCTCGAGCGCGTCCGCGTCGCCTACCTCGGCCGCCAGGGGCTCCTGACCCAGCTGCTGCGCGCGCTCGGCACGCTGCCGCCCCAGGAGCGTCCGCTCGTCGGCGCCGCCGCGAACGAGGCCAAGCGCGCGCTCGAGGCGCTGCTGGACGAGCGCCTCGCCGCGGCGCAGGCGCGCGAGCGCCGCGACGCGCGCGCGCGGGCGCGGCTCGACCTCACGCTGCCGGGCCGCCGGCCGCCGCTCGGCGTCGTGCATCCGCTCACCCGCGTCCACGACGAGATCGTCGCGATCTTCGTCGGGCTCGGCTTCGCCGTCGCCGAGGGACCCGAGGTCGAGACCGACGAGTACAACTTCGAGCTGCTGAACCTCCCGCCGGACCATCCCGCGCGGGACATGCAGGACACCTTCTACATCTCCGACGCGGCGCTGCTGCGCACCCACACCTCGCCCGTGCAGATCCGCACGATGAAGGCCCAGCGTCCGCCCGTGCGGATCATCTGCCCGGGCGCCGTCTATCGCCGCGACGCCGACGTCACCCACTCGCCGATGTTCCACCAGGTCGAGGGGCTCGCGGTCGACCGGCGCATCACGATGGGGGACCTCAAGGGCACGCTCGAGCTGTTCGCGCGCGAGATGTTCGGCCCCCGGTCGCGGATCCGCTTCCGGCCCTCGTTCTTCCCGTTCACGGAGCCCTCGGCCGAGGTGGACGTGCTCTGCTTCCTCTGCGCCGGCGGGGGCTGCCGCGTGTGCCGGCAGTCCGGCTGGCTCGAGATCCTCGGCTCGGGCATGGTCCACCCCCAGGTGCTGCGCAACGTGGGCTACGACCCCGAGGAGGTCACCGGCTGGGCGTTCGGGATGGGGATCGAGCGCATCGCGATGCTCAAGTACGGGATCGACGACATCCGGCTCTTCTTCGACAACGACCTGCGCTTCCTGCGCCAGTTCGCATGAGCAGGGCATGAAGATCCCGTACGGCTGGATCCGGGAGTTCGTGGACCTCGACCTCGGGCCCGCGGAGGCGGCCGACCGGCTCGTCAACGCGGGCATCGAGGTGGCGAGCGTCACGCCGCTCGCGCCGCCGGGGCTCGCGGGCGTCGTCGTCGGCGAGATCGAGGCGATCGAGCGCGAGCTCGGCGAGAGCCGCGGCCACCGCCTGCGGCTGTGCCGCGTCTGGACCGGGCGCGAGCGCTTCGGCGTCGTGTGTGGCGCGCCCAACGCCAGGGTCGGCGCGCGCGCGGCGTTCGCGCCGCCGGGCGCGACGCTGCCGGGCGGGCGCCGGATCGGCGTCGCGCAGGTCCACGGGGTCGAGTCCCAGGGGATGCTCTGCTCGGAGCGCGAGCTCGGCCTCGGCGAGGAGCACGAGGCGGGCCTCCTGCTCGTGGACGGCGCCGTGCGCCCGGGCGCCGACCTCCTCGCGGCCCTCGGCCTCGACGACCAGGTGCTCGAGGTCGAGGTCACGCCGAACCGGCCCGACTGCCTGTCGGTGCTCGGCGTGGCGCGCGAGCTCGCGGCGCTCACCGGCGCCCGGCTCACGCCGCCGCGGGTCACGCTGCGCGAGGGCCGGGCGCCGGCGCGCGGGCTCGTCCGCGTGCGCATCGAGGCGTCCGACCTCTGCCACCGGTTCACGGCGCGCGTGATCACGGACGTGCGGGTCGGCCCGTCGCCGGCGTGGCTCGCGCAGCGCCTGCGCGCGGCGGGCCTGCGGCCGATCAGCAACGTCGTGGACGTCACCAACTACGTTCTCTGGGAGCTCGGCCACCCGCTCCACGCCTTCGACTACGACACGGTCGCCGAGCGGACGATCGTGGTGCGCCGCGCCCGCGCCGGCGAGCGGTTCACGACGCTCGACGGCCAGGAGCGGACGCTGACCGACGCGATGCTCGTCATCGCCGACCCGGCCCGCGCGATCGGGCTCGCCGGGGTGATGGGCGGCGCCAACACCGAGGTGGGCGACGGCACGACGCGCGTGCTCCTCGAGAGCGCGTACTTCCAGCCGGCGTCGATCCGGCGCACGTCGCGCGCGCTCGGCCTCAGGACCGACGCGGCGTACCGCTTCGAGCGCGGCGCCGACGTCGAGGCGCTGGTCCAGGCGAGCGCGCGCGCGGCCGGGCTCATCGCCGAGCTGGCCGGCGGCACGGTGGCGCGCGGCGTGGTGGACGCCTACCCGCGCCGGCGCCGGCCCGTGCGCCTGCGCCTGCGGATGGCGCGCGTCAGGCGCGTGCTCGGCGTGGCGCCGACGGCCGCCCACGCCCGGCGCATCCTGACGGGCCTCGGGCTCCCGACGCGCGGGCGCGGCGCGCTCCTCGACGTGCAGGTCCCGAGCTTCCGGCGCGACCTCGCGCTGGAGGACGACCTCGTCGAGGAGCTGATCCGCGTCTGGGGCTACGACAAGCTCCCGTCCACGCTCTCGGGCGGGGCCACGGTGGTCGCGCGCGAATCCGACCGGCTGCGCCAGGAAGCGCTCGTGCGGCGCGCGCTCGTCGGCGCGGGGCTCGTGGAGACGATCAGTTACACGTTCAGCGATCCCGCGCGGGCCGCGGTGCTGCGCGGACCGGCGGACGGCGCGGCCGTGGCGCTCCGCAATCCGCTGAGCCAGGACGCCGCCGCGCTCCGCCGGAGCCCGCTCGAGGGCGTGCTCGGCGCGGTCGCGACGAACCTCCGGCGCCAGCAGCCCGACGTGCGCGTCTTCGAGATCGGCGTCACCTTCGAGCCGGCGGAGAGCGAGACCGGCACCCGTGAGCCGCGCTGGGCGGTCGTCGCGCTCGCGGGCGCGCGCGCCGACGCGAGCTGGTACGCCGGCGAGGCGCGCGTGGATGCCTACGACGCCAAGGGCCTCGCCGAGCACGTGCTCGCCGCGCTCGGGACGCCGGCCGCCCTGGTCGGCACGCGCCCGGGCGGCGCGCTCGGCGGCTTCGAGCCCGACTGCCACGCCACGGTGCTGGCCGGGGACCAGGCGGTCGCCGAGTTCGGCGAGATCGCCGCCGCCGCGCGCGCGGCGTTCGGCATCGACGTGCCGGTCTTCGCCGCCGCGCTCCCGCTCGATCGCGTGCCGTACCCCGGCCCGCCGCCGCGCCACCAGCCGCTCCCGCGCTTCCCCGCCGTCCAGCGCGACCTCGCGTTCGTGCTCGGCGCCGGGCAGCCGCTGACGGCCGCCGCGCTCGAGGCGGAGCTCGCGCGCGAGGCGGGGCCGCTCCTGCGCGGGCTCGTGCTCTTCGACGTGTTCCGGTTCCCCGATGGCCGGACGAGCCTCGCGTGGCGACTCGTCTTCCAGGCCGAGGACCGGACGCTGACCGACGACGAGGTGAACGAGGTCCAGGAACGCGTGGCGCGGCGGGTCACCGAGCGCTTCGGCGTCACGCTCAGGAGCGCCTGATGGGCGACGGGATCGTCGAGCGGGTGGCGGAGCTCGAGGAGGCGGTCCGGCGGGCCGTGGACGCGCTCGCGCGGCTGCGCGAGGAGAACGGCGCGCTCCGGCGCGAGCTGCGGCGCCTCACCGACGAGCGCAAGCAGGTGCTCGGCCAGGTGGACGCGATCCTCAAGGACATCGCGAAGCTCGAGCTCGACCGGGCGCAGGAATGAGCGAGCCGCGGCGCGTCGAGCTCCAGCTCCTCGGCCAGACCCTCGTGCTCCGGAGCGCGGAGTCGCCCGAGTACCTGCGCTCGCTCGCCGCCTACCTCGAGGAGCGCGTGGCGGAGCTCAAGCGCTCGGGCGTGAAGGACCCGCAGGCCGCGCTCGCGCTCGCCGCCCTCGACATCATCGACGAGCTGTTCCGCGCCCGGAGCGACAAGGGGCGCGCCGAGGGCGACCTGGGCGCGCGGCTCGGCGCGCTCGCGACCCTCCTCGAGCGCGCGACGCCGAAGCCCCCCGAGCGCTAGCCCGGGAGCCCGTGGCGGCCGGCGCCGGCGGCGAACCGCGCGGCGCCCTCGAGCGTCTCGCCCGACTCCACCGTCGCCCGCCCCAGCCGGAACTCGAGGTCGAGCGCCTCGCCGAGCGGCCGGCCGGCCGCCTCGAGCGCGGCGCGCCGGTCGCTCTGCACGCAGCGCGGCGGGAACGCCGCGATCTGCCGCGCGAGCGCCTCCGCCGCCTCGCGCGCGCCGCCGCGCGGCACGACGCGGTTCGCGAGCCCGATGGCCAGCGCCTCCCGCGCGTCCACCGGCCGCCCCGTGAGGATCAGGTCGAGCGCGCGGCTCATGCCGACGAGCCGCGGCAGCCGCACCGTGCCGCCGTCCACGAGCGGCACGCCCCAGCGCCGGCAGAAGACGCCGAAGACGGCGTCCTCCTCGACGACGCGCAGGTCGCACCAGAGGGCCAGCTCGAGCCCGCCCGCGACGGCGTGGCCCGCGACGGCGGCGACGACCGGCTTGGCGAGCGCCAGGCGCGTCGGCCCCATCGGTCCGTCTCCCGTCGCCTCGAGGCGGTTGCCGCGCGCGGTGCCGAGCGCCTTGAGGTCGGCGCCCGCGCAGAACGTGCCGTTGGCGCCCCAGAGCACGGCGACGCGCGCGTCGGCGTCCCGCTCGAACGCGCGGAAGGCGTCGGCGAGCGCCTGCGCGGTCGGGCCGTCGACGGCGTTGCGCGCCTCGGGGCGGTCGAGGATGATCGTCGTGACGGCGCCGCTCGCTTCGGTCCTGACGGCCGGTCGGCTCATCGCGCTCTCCTCCGGGCTCAGCGGATCACGGGCCAGGGGTCCCACGGGCCCCGCGGCGGCAGCTCGCGCGCCACGCCGGGCAGCCACCAGTTCGGCGGCGCCCAGCAGTAGCACGGCGTGCCCGGCGCGATCGTCGCCGGCAGCGGGCAGGCGCCCCACGCGGTCGAGCAGATGCGCCCGAGCGTCGTGGGGGCCGGCACCGCGGGCGCCGCGGGCGGCGCCGGGCGCGGCGCGGGCCGCGGCTTCTGGGCGGCGGCCGCCGCGGCGGCGCCCAGCCCGGCGACGAGCACGGCCGCGAGGACGCGTCGCATCACGGCTCGACTATATTCCGCTTGACGCCGACCGGCATCCTCAGTACACAGGACGTGTCCCTGCGCTGTTCGTGATGCCGGGGGGAAGTTTCAACCTCGGGAACACAACGGGAGCTGTCGCAGAGGGCGGTGCGCAAGCCCCTCTTCGAAGGGGAAGCCTGAAGCCCTCGAGATAACGGCGCCCACCTGGTCATACCAGGTTCGAAACACCGTCGGCACACGGCAGAGGTGGGGATGCTATACTCCTGCCATGCAAGGCGTTTGGCTGATTCTGGACTCGCTGATCGCCGTCCTTGCCCTCCTCGCCGGATTCTTCCTCCACAAGGTCGTCAGCGAGCGTAAGGTCGGGGAGGCCACCGTCCGGGCCGAGCGCATCGTCCAGGACGCCGCGCGCGAGGCCGACAACCGCCGCAAGACCGCCGAGCTCGAGGCCCGCGAGCTCGCGCTCAAGGCGCGCGCCACGCTCGAGGAGGAGTCGCGCCGCCGCGAGCGCGAGATCCAGCAGATCGAGCAGCGCGTGCTCGCGAGGGAGGAGGAGCTCTCCCGCAAGCTCGACCAGATGGAGCGGCGGCTCGACGAGACCACCGCCAAGGAGCGCGAGCTCGTGGGCCGCGAGAAGGCCGCCGGCGAGAAGGAGACGCGGCTCGCCACGGCGCTCGAGGAGCAGCGGCGCAAGCTCGAGACGATCGCCGGGCTCACCGCCGAGGAGGCCAAGCGCCAGCTCCTCGCCGGGATGGAGCAGGAGGCCCGGCGCGAGGCGCAGCTCGTCGCGATGCGGCTCGAGGAGGAGGCGCGCGAGACCGCCGACGTGAAGGCCAAGGAAGTCCTCGCGACGACGATTCAGCGGCTCGCCCCCGACTACACGGTCGAGACCGCGGTGTCGGTCGTGGACCTGCCCTCGGACGACATGAAGGGGCGGATCATCGGCCGCGAGGGGCGCAACATCCGCGCGCTCGAGCTGCACACGGGCGTGGACCTCATCGTGGACGACACGCCCGAGGCCGTGCTGATCTCCGCGTACGACCCCTACCGCCGCGAGATCGCGCGGCGCGCGCTCCAGGTCCTGATCGCCGACGGGCGCATCCACCCGGCGCGCATCGAGGAGGTCGTCGAGAAGGTCAAGAAGGAGATGGAGCTGCACCTCAAGGAGGAGGGCGAGAAGGCCTGCTTCGAGGTGGGCGTGCACGGGCTGCACCCCGAGCTCGTCCGGCTCGTCGGCCGGATGAAGTTCCGCACCTCGTACGGGCAGAACTGCCTGCAGCACTCCAAGGAGGTCGCGTGGCTCGCGGGCATGATGGCGGCCGAGATCCGCGCCGACGTCAAGCTCGCCAAGCGCATGGGGCTGCTGCACGACATCGGCAAGGCGCTCACGCACGAGCAGGAGGGGAGCCACCCCGAGCTCTCGCTGCAGGTGCTCACGAAGTACCACGAGTCGCCGGCGGTCATCAACGCGGCGCTCTGCGGCCACGAGAACGTCGAGCCGGAGACGATCGAGGCGGTGCTCGTCGAGGCCGCCGACGGCATCTCGGCGGCGCGCCCGGGCGCGCGGCGCGACGTGCTCGAGTCGTACATCAAGCGCCTGGCGAAGCTCGAGGAGATCGCGCTGTCCTACAAGGGCGTCGAGATGTGCTACGCGATCCAGGCGGGGCGCGAGCTGCGCGTGATGACGAAGGCGGACGTCCTCTCCGACTTCGACGCGCACCAGCTCGCCAAGGACATCTCCAAGCGCATCGAGGCCGAGATGCAGTACCCCGGCCACATCAAGGTGGTCGTCATCCGAGAGACCCGCGCGGTCGAAGTGGCGAAGTAGCGCGCCGTGAACATCCTGATGGTCGGCGACGTCTTCGGCGAGCCGGGCCGCGCGGCCCTCGCCAGGCTCCTGCCCGGGCTCCGCCAGCAGCACGCGATCGACTTCTGCGTGGTCAACGTCGAGAACGCGGCCGGCGGCTTCGGCGTGACGCCGCCGATGGCGCGGCAGTTCCTCGCCGAGGGCGCCGACGTGATGACGTCGGGCAACCACGTCTGGGACAAGCGGGAGATCGTCGAGTACATCGCGAAGGAGAACCTGCTCCTGCGCCCGGCGAACTTCCCCCTCGGCACGCCCGGCGTGGGGCACGTCACCGTCAAGTGCGGGCCTCACAAGGTCGCCGTGCTGAACCTCATGGGGCGCGTCTTCATGCTGCCGATCGACTGCCCGTTCAGGAAGGCCGACGAGGTCGTGCCGGAGCTTCGAAAGGACACCCCGATCGTGCTCGTCGACATGCACTGCGAGGCGACGTCCGAATCGCAGGCGATGGGCTGGTACCTCGACGGGCGCGTGAGCGCCGTGGTCGGCACGCACCGCCACGTCCAGACCGCCGACGAGCGCGTGCTGCCGGGCGGCACCGCGTACATCACCGACCTCGGCATGACGGGCCCGACCGACGGCGTGATCGGCGTGGACCGCGACCTCATCCTCCAGAAGTTCCTGCAGCAGATGCCCGTGCGCTTCGAGCCGGCGAAGGGGCCGGCCGCCCTGCACGGCGCCGTGATCGTCGTGGACCCGGACAGCGGCCGCGCCTCGGACATCCGTCGCCTGCGCATCCCGGCTTGATCCTCGACGGCAAGCTCGTCGCCCAGAAGGTGCTGGACGAGGTGCGCGCGGGCGTCGCGCGCCTGCGCGAGCGGACGGGTCTCACGCCGAAGCTCGCGGTGGTCCTCGTCGGCGACTTCGCCCCGTCGCAGATCTACGTCGGCAACAAGATGAAGGCCGCGGCCGCCGTCGGGATCGTCTCCGAGGACCACGTCCACCCGGCGGGCCTCGACCGCGCCGCCCTGCTCGCGCTGCTCGCCCGTCTCAACGCGGACCCGGGTGTCCACGGGATCCTCCTGCAGCTCCCGCTGCCCCCGGGGCTCGACGCGGACGAGATGATCGCGGCGCTCGCGCCCGAGAAGGACGTGGACGGCCTGCACCCGGCGAACCTCGGCGCGCTGCTCGCCGGCACGCCGACGGTGGTCCCGTGCACGCCGGCCGGCTGCATGGCGATCCTCGACCACTACGGCGCCAAGCTCGATGGCGCGGAGGCCGTCGTGGTCGGCCGCTCGCGCCTGGTCGGCAAGCCCCTCGCGCAGCTCCTCCTCGCGCGGCACGCGACGGTCACGATGTGCCACACGCACACGCGCGACCTCGCGGCCCACACGCGCCGCGCCGACGTGCTCTGCGTCGCCGCGGGGCGCGCGCGCATGGTCACCGGGGACATGGTGAAGGCGGGCGCCTGGGTGCTCGACGTCGGGATGAACCGGCTCGACACCGGCAAGCTCGCGGGCGACGTGGAGTTCGCGTCGGCCGCGCAGCGGGCGCACGCGATCACGCCGGTGCCCGGCGGCGTCGGGCCGATGACGGTCGCGATGCTGCTCCGCAACACGCTGCGCGCGGCGGAGCGCCGGGCGGCGGGGCGATGACCGGCGAGCGCGCGGTCCTCACGGTCGCGGCGCTCACGGAGCAGCTCCGCGCGCTCCTCGAGGACCGGTTTCCGGCCGTCTGGGTCGAGGGCGAGATCTCGAACTTCCGGCTCTACGGCTCGGGGCACGCCTACTTCACGCTGAAGGACGCCGAGGCCCAGCTCCGGTGCGTGCTCTTCCGGAACCGCGGCCGGCGCCTGCGCTTCGAGCCCGCCGACGGGCTCAGCGTGATGGCCTTCGGCAGCGTCGAGGTGTACGCGCAGCGGGGCGAGTACCAGCTCGTCGTGGAGCTGCTCGAGCCGCGCGGGCTCGGCGCGCTCCAGCTCGCGTTCGCGCAGCTCAAGGCGCGGCTGCAGGCGGAGGGGCTGTTCGACGCGGCTCGCAAACGGGAGCTGCCGCGGTTTCCGCGAAAGATCGGGATCGTCACCTCCCCGAGCGGCGCGGCGCTCCGCGACATGCTCCGCGTGATCGGCCGGCGGTTCGGCGAGCTCTCGATCGTGATCGCGGGCTGCCGCGTCCAGGGCGAGGGGGCCGCGGCGGAGATCGCGCAGGCGATCCGCGACCTCAACGCGCTGGGCGACGTGGACGTGCTCATCGTCGGCCGCGGCGGCGGCTCGCTCGAGGACCTGTGGGCGTTCAACGAGGAGGTCGTCGCGCGCGCGATCGCCGCGTCGACCGCGCCCGTGATCTCGGCGGTCGGCCACGAGGTGGACGTTACGATCGCCGACTTCGTGGCCGACCTGCGCGCGCCGACGCCGTCGGCGGCCGCGGAGCTGGTCGTCCGCGAGAAGCAGGCGGTGCTGGACGCGCTCGCGGACCTGCGGCAGCGTCTGGACCGCGCGGTCACGCGACCGCTCAGGGACCTGGCGCGGCGCGTGGACGACGGGGTCGCGCGGCTCGGGCGCGGGATGCACGGCGAGCTGCGCCGCGTCGCCCACCGCGTCGAGCTGGCCCGGCGCGCGCTCGGCGCGGCGAGCCCGTTCGCGCGCGTGACGGGCGGGCGGCACCGCCTCGAGCGGCTCGACGCGCGGCTGCGCGGCGAGTTGGCGCGCGCGCACGACCACGCGCGGCACCGCGTCGGCGCGGCGGTCGCCCGGCTGGACTCGCTCTCGCCGCTCGCCGTGCTCGGGCGCGGCTACAGCCTGACGCTCGGCCCGGCGCGGCGGATCGTGCGGAGCTGGCGGGACGTCGGGGCGGGGGAGGACGTGCGGGTGCTGCTGCACGAGGGGAGCCTCGAGTGCCGCGTGACCGCGGCGAGGGAGCAGGATGACCGACCTCACGTTTGAGGACTCGCTGGCGCGGCTCGAGCAGATCGTGAGCCAACTCGAGACCGGCAACCTGCCGCTCGAGGAGTCGCTCAAGGTCTTCGAGGAGGGGGTGGCGCTCGCCCGCCGGTGCGCCCGGTACCTCGAGGAGGCGGAGAAGCGCATCGAGATCCTGACGAAGGACGAGGCCGGCGCGCTCGGGACCCAGCCGTTCGCCTGGAAGCCGGAGGACGAGGCGTGAGCAGTGTCGACCTCGCCGCCTACCTCAAGGACCGCCGCACGCTCGTGGACGAGGCGCTCGAGCGCGTGCTGCCGGCCGAGGACGTGTTGCCGGCCACGGTGCACCGGGCCATGCGCTACAGCGTCCTCGCGGGCGGCAAGCGCCTGCGCCCGATCCTCGTGATCGCGGGCGCCGAGGCCGTCGGCGGCGCCGCGCGCGAGGTCCTGCCGGCGGCGTGCGCGCTCGAGCTGATCCACACCTACTCGCTGATCCACGACGACCTGCCGGCGATGGACGACGACGACTACCGCCGCGGGCGGCTCACGAGCCACAAGGTCTTCGGCGAGGCCGTGGCGATCCTGGCGGGCGACGCGCTGCTGACGCTCGCCTTCAAGCTCGTCGCCGAGAACGCCGCCCTCGTGCGCGACCCGCGCGTGCTCCGCGACGTCGTCGCCGAGCTCGCCGACGCCGCGGGCACCTTCGGCATGGTCGGCGGCCAGGTCGTGGACATCGAGTCGGAGGGCAAGACGATCACGCCGGCGACGCTCGAGTACATCCACCTGCACAAGACCGCGGCGCTCATCCGCGCCGCGCTGCGCGTCGGCGCGCTGCTCGCCGGCGGCGCGCCGCCGGCCGTCGAGGCGATCGGCGACGCCGGGCGGGACCTCGGCCTCGCCTTCCAGATCGTGGATGATATCCTCGACGTCGAGGGCAGCCTCGAGGAGCTCGGCAAGACGGCGGGGAGCGACGCGCGCAAGCAGAAGGCGACGTACCCCGCGCTCCACGGCGTCCCCGCCTCGCGCCGCGAGGCGCAGCGGCTCGTCGCCCGGGTGAAGGAGCGGCTCGCGGCGCTCGGCCCGCGGGCCACGCCGCTCGGCGCCCTGGCCGACTACGTGCTGGAGAGGAAGAACTAGCGTGTCCACGATCAGCGGCGTCTACGCGCGCGAGATCCTCGACTCGCGGGGCCACCCGACGATCGAGGTCGAGGTGCAGCTCGAGTCGGGGGCGTGGGGGCGCGCCGCGGTGCCCTCCGGCGCCAGCACCGGCAAGCGCGAGGCCGTCGAGCTGCGCGACGGCGACACGCAGCGCTACCGCGGCAAGGGCGTGCGCCAGGCGGTCCGCACCGTCGAGGAGACGATCGCTCCCGAGGTCGAGGGCCTGGAGGCCTCCGAGCAGGCCGCGGTGGACCAGGCGCTGCTCGAGCTCGACGGCACCCCGAACAAGTCCGCGCTCGGCGCCAACGCGATCCTCGGCGTCTCGCTGGCGGTCGCGCGCGCGGCGGCCGACGACGCGGGGCTGCCGCTCTACGCGTACCTCGGCGGCGTCGGCGGCCGGCTCCTGCCGGTGCCGATGCTCAACGTGCTGAACGGCGGCGTCCACGCCGACAACGGTCTCGACATCCAGGAGTTCATGCTCGTGCCGGCCGGCGCCGAGAGCTTCGCCGAGGCGCTCCGGACGGGCGTCGAGGTCTTCCACACGCTCAAGGAGCTGCTGCGGGAGCAGGGCCTCGCGACCGGCGTCGGGGACGAGGGCGGCTTCGCGCCGAACCTGCCGAGCAACACGGCGGCGCTCGACCTGTTCATGACCGCGATCGAGCGCGCCGGCTACCGGCCCGGCGAGGACGTCCTGCTCGCCCTCGACGTCGCGGCGAGCGAGTTCGCCGAGGCCGGCGGCCGCTACCGCCTGCGCCGCGAGGGCGTCGTGCTCGCGAGCGACGAGCTGATCGCGCGCTACGAGACGCTCTGCGACCGCTACCCGATCGTCTCGATCGAGGACGGCCTGGGCGAGGACGACATCGCCGGCTGGGGCGCGCTGACGCGCCGCCTCGGCGGCCGCGTCCAGCTCGTGGGCGACGACCTGTTCGTCACGAACCCGGCGATCATCCAGCAGGGGATCAAGCACGGGCTGGCCAACGCGGTGCTCATCAAGGTGAACCAGGTCGGCACGCTCACCGAGACGCTCGACGCGATCGAGCTCGCCAAGCGCGCCGGGTACGGCACGATCATCTCCCACCGCTCGGGCGAGACCGAGGACACGTTCGTCGCCGACCTCGCCGTCGCCGTCAACGCCGGCCAGATCAAGACGGGCTCGCTGGCGCGCGGCGAGCGGACGGCCAAGTACAACCAGCTCCTGCGCATCGAGGACGAGCTCGGGCACGCCGCCTCGTGGCCGGGCCGCTCCCTCTACACGCGCGTCGGCCGGTGAGCCCGCGCCGGCTCGGCGTCGCCCTCGTCGTGCTGCTCGTGGCGGGCCTCGCCGTCTACGGCGGGACCAACGCCCTTCGCGTCTGGCGCATGCAGCGCGCGATCGAGGCGCTCGAGGCGGACATCGCCACGCTCCGCGCGCGCCAGGAGCGGCTCACGCAGACGGTGGACCGGCTGCGGCACGACCCGGCGTACCTCGAGAAGCTCGCCCGCGAGGAGATGGGGATGGTGCGCGAGGGCGAGACCGTGCTGAAGTTCCCCTCGCAGCCGCCGCCCACCGGCCGCTAGCCCTCCGCATGGACGCGTTCTCCGCGTGGCTCTGGGGCACGGGCGGGTTCTGGCTCGTGCTCTTCTGGGCGGCCTTCCTCGTGAACGCCCGCGCGGTCTTCAAGCTCGCGCTCGACTGGAAGGGCATGCGCACGACGTGCCGCTTCGTCGAGGCGGCGTACGCGCGCCTGCCCCGGCTCCTCGACGAGGCGGCGCTCGAGCGCGACCCGGCGACGCCCGTCTTCGTGCACCTGGTGCCGGCGTGGGAGGAGCCCGCGATCGCGACGACGCTCCGCGCGCTGCTCGGCTCGCGCTACCCGCACGGCCGGCTCCACGTCGTCGTCGCGACCCGCGAGGAGGAGGAGCGGGCCCCGCACCTCGCGATGGGGGTGTCCACGGCCGAGCTGGTGCGGCGCTTCCGCGAGGGCCTGCCGCCCTGGCAGCAGAAGATGCTCTCGCTCGTCGCGCTGCCGGGCCCCGGGCGGAAGGCGCACCAGCTCAACTGGGCGCTGCGCCCCGAGGCCCTCCGGGCGCTGCTCGGCGAGCCGCACGACCCGGCGCGCGTCTGGATCGGCGTGAGCGACGCCGACTCGATCCCCGACCCGGACACCTACCGCTGGATCGCCGCCGACCTGGCCGCGGCGCGCGCGCGCGGCGCGGCCGAGCGCCTGGCCTACCAGGGCGTGACGCTCTCGCTCGCGAACTTCGAGCGCCTCGACCACCGCGCGCGCGTGTGCGCGATCCAGCAGTCGTCCATCTTCATCCGCGTCTCGATCGCGCGGCTCATCAACGAGCGGCGGCGCGTCGCGTGGTTCCAGCGCCTCCAGGCGCGGGCGCCGCGGCTGGCGCGCGCCGTGCGCCCGCTCTTCGCGCTCGGCTTCCGCCGCTCGCAGATCTGCCTCGGGCACCACCAGTTCGTGCGGCTGGACACGCTCCGGGCGCTCGGCGGCTTCCCGACCTCGGGCGCGACGGAGGACTCGACGCTCGGCCTGGCCCTCGGCGCGCACGGCGTCCTGCTGGCCCCGCTGCCGCTGCTCGAGCTGGTGGACCTGCCCGAGACGCGGGAGGGGATGATCCGGCAGAACGCGCGCTGGTACAAGGGCGTGCTCGACGACGTCGCCTTTCTCTGGCGCGCGTGGCGCCGCGCGCCGACGGCGTACAACCTGGCGCAGCTCGCCCGCCACGTCGGCAACAAGGTGGTCGAGTGGCCGATCGCGGCGTGCCTCTACCCCGTGCTCGGCTTCCTCGGCTGGCACCTCGCGTACCGCTTCGCGTACCACCCCGCGTGGTTCGTGCTCGGCGTGACGGCACCGACGCTCTCGCTCGCGCTCACGATCTGGGTGGGCGGGATCATGACCCAGCGGATGATCGAGCGCCTGACGCCGTGGTGTCCGCGGCCGGTCTCGGTCGCGCGCACGACCCTGCGGCAGAAGTTCTGGGGGACGTTCCGCTGCCAGACGTACTGGCTGCTCGCCACACGCGGGGCGTGGCGCGTGCTCTGGGCGCTCGCGCGCACCGGCCGCTACGCGGCGCGGAAGACCGACCGGGCCGTCCGCGCCTGAGCGCGCCGGGGTCAGTTCGTCTTCGCCGTCGCCTGGAGGGTCTTCGAGCCCGCGCCGGCCAGGTGCCGGTCGTCCTCCTTCGAGGTCACCTGCACGGTGCGCGTGCCGATGCCGCCCCCGCTCGAGATCGTGTAGCTGAACGAGACCTCGCCGCTCGCGTCGGTGACCTTGGCCGGGCTGCCGGGCACCTGGACCTGCGCCTCCTTGACCGGCGCGCCGTCGGTCGCGCGCGTGACCCGGGCCTTGAGCGTGAGCGTCTGGCCGATCTGGCCGCTGCCCGGGCCGCTCACCGCGATGTTCACCGGGGCCTTGTGCACCTTGAGGATCCCGCCCTGCGCGTAGAGCTTCTCGACGCTCAGCTCGTCCAGCACGCCGTCCACGTGGGCGTAGATGCTGTAGCCGAGCGCCTTGTCGTCGATCTTGAAGGAGAGCTTCGCGATCCCGCTCGAGTTGGTCGTCGCGGTCCCGAGCGTCTTCGAGGCGATGTGCGGCGCCGCCCAGCGCGCGTCGCGCTCGCGCCAGAAGCGGACGCTCTTGCCGCCGATCCCGTGGTTGGGCAGCGGCGGGTTCGTGGTGCCGAGCATCGCGCTGAGCGTGACCGTCTGGCCTACCTTGCCCTCGGCGCCGCCCCAGAGGAGCCAGGCCTTCACCAGCTTGGGCTTCACGCTGAAGTCGAGCGACGCGACGGTCGGCACGTAGAGGGTGTCGCCCTCGAACCCGGCCTCGATCTTGCCGGTCTTGACGCCGTAGCCCGCCGGGACCTTGTAGCTGATCGCGAACGCGCCGCTCGGCGAGGTGGCGAGCCGGGTGACCTCCTTGCCGTCCACCTTGACCGGGATCTCGCGGCCGTCGAGGCCGGTCTGGTCGGTGATGCGCACGATCCTGCCGTTGACGTGGACGGTGCCGCCCTCGCGGATGGGCTGGTTGGGGTTCAGCAGCGCCAGCGTCATCTTCGTGGACGACTTGACGACGCCGAGCGTGCCGTCGTCCCTGGCCGCCGTGCAGCTCTGCGTGCCCGCGAACTCCGCCTCGACTTTCCGCGCGCCGAACTCGTTCGGCACCTTGTAGGCGATCTGGGCGACGCCCTGGCCGTTCGTCTTGTCCGCGCCGACGCTGGCGCCGTTCACGCGGAAGCGGACCGTGTGGTTGGGGACGGGCTTGCCCTCCGCGCGGAGCTTGAGCTCGGCGCGCAGGTTGACCGTCGCGCCGATGGCGCCGATCGTGTAGAGGACCTTGAGCTCGGTGGGCGTGCGGAGCTGCGTGAGGCTCGGCTTGGCCGCCACGACGCCCTCCTGCTGGGCCGGGCCGGCCTGGCCCTGGCGCGCGCCCACCTGGGGCCGCTGCGCACCGATCGGCCCGGGCTGCGCCAGCGTGGTCGGCCCGGCCACCTCGAGGCCGCAGGGCGTCGCCTGCAGCGCGCCCGGCGCGGGCTGCGCGCTCACCGGACCCTGCACCCCCGGCGGCTGGGCCGCCAGGTCCCCCTGCGCCATCACGAGCGCCACGGCGGTCACCGCGGCCGTCACCAGCAGGCCCTGTCGTCTCATGGTCGTCGGCTCCTCCCGGGCGGAGCGGATCCCGCCGTTAGACAAGACGTCGGCGCGGCCGGCGTCCATCGAACCAGGCCCCGCTTCCATCGACCTGATTCAATCATATTGACAGACTTCGATTCATTGGCTACGCTCGGCGGCGAGGGAGGACGCCATGACCCGAACGCTCGGACGACCCCAACCCGCGGAGCGCCGCCGCGGGACGCGCTGCTGCGAGGGCGTGGCGCCGCGCGGGGCGCTCGACGAGGCCCTCGAGCGGGCCGCCGCCGACTTCGACGTGCTCGCGCACCCCGTGCGTCTGCGCCTGCTCGAGATCTTGGCCCGGCGGGGCGGCGAGGTGTGCGTGTGCGACCTCGAGCACGCGCTGCCGGTGAAGCAGCCGACGATCTCGCACCACCTGCGCCTGCTGCGCCAGGCGGGGCTCGTGGACACCGCCCGCAAGGGCCTCTTCGCCTACTACTACGTCGAGCCCGCCGCGCTCGCGGCGCTCCGCGCGCGCGTGGGCCAGGCCCTCGAGGCGCTCGCGGCGGCGCCGGGCGGAGGGAGCGAGCGATGACGGGCGAGCTCGGCGCGCTCGCGTGGTTCGTCGGCCGGGCGGTGTGGGGCGTGCTGCCCGCCTTCCTGGTGAGCGTGGCGCTCGGCGTGCTGATCCGCGCCCTCCAGCTCGACGGCGTGATCCGCCGCGCGTTCGACGCGCGCGCGGGGGCGTCCATCGCGCTGGCGACGGCGGTCGGCGCCTTCAGCCCCTTCTGCTCGTGCACGGTGATCCCCGTGGTGAGCGGGCTCCTGCTCGCCGGCGTGCCGCTGGCGCCGGTCATGTCGTTCTGGATCGCCTCGCCGACCATGGACCCCGAGATCTTCGTGCTGACGGTCGCGACGCTCGGCTGGCCGCTGGCGCTCGCGCGCCTCGGGGCGACGCTCGCCCTGAGCCTCGGCGCCGGCGCCCTGACGCTCCTGCTGACCCGCGCGGGCGTGCTCGGCGCCGACGTCCTGCGCCCCTCGGCGCGCCGGCCCGCGCTCGTCGCCAGCGGGTTGACGCTGCTGTCCGTCGGCGCGCTGCGCCCGGCCGTCGCCGCGGCCGGCATCGCCGGCGGCTCGGACGCGGGGGGCGGCTGCTGCGCCGCCTCCGCCGCCGCGCCGGCGCGCGGCGTCCTCGCCACGCACGCCCGGCGGCTCGAGTGGCGGTCGTTCGCGCGCACGATGGCGGTCGAGAGCGTGCGGCTCGGGCGCTGGCTCGTGCTCGCCTTTGTGCTCGAGGCGCTCATCCTCCGCTACGTGCCCCAGGCCGCGATCGCCCAGGTGCTCGGCGGCGGCAACGCGCTCGCCGTGCCGCTCGCCGCGGCCGTCGGGATCCCGCTCTACCTCAACAACGTGAGCGCGCTGCCGATCGTCTCCGGGCTCCTCACGCAGGGCATGCAGCCGGGCGCCGCCGTCGCCTTCCTGATCGCGGGCCCGGTGACGACGGTGCCGGCGATGTCGGCGGTCTGGGGCGTGGTCAAGCCGCGCGTCTTCGCGCTCTACTTCGGCCTGGCCCTCGCCGGCGCGGTGGTGCTCGGCGTCCTGACCAACCTGATCCTGGCCTGAGCGCGCGCGGGCTCGGAACCGAGGGGTTGACTGAGAGGCCGGGCCACGGTAAGGTGCATGGGTCACCGCGGGGTGGAGCAGCCCGGTAGCTCGTTGGGCTCATAACCCAAAGGTCGCTGGTTCAAATCCAGCCCCCGCAACCAACGTGGCGCAGGCAGCCTCCTGGTTCACCGCCAGGAGGCTGTTGCCGTTCAGACGCCCAGTGATCTCGAAGGCGTGGCCCGCGCCCTTCGCGGCCGCCTGGAGAGGCCGGATCGCCAAGTCCCCGTCCAGGTGCTTCTGGATCTCGAGCCGCGCCCGCGGGCCGTCCTCCCGGAGCAGCCTGTCGAGCTCGGCGAGCCGCGCCATGACCCACGACGGGTGCACCTGCGGGAGCGCGGCGACCTGGGAGCGCTCCGCCTCGGCGAGCTCGAGCCGCAGGCCGGCGATGGCCGACTCGATCGACCGGAGCTCGTCACGCACCGCCGCCGACTCGCCGCTCTCGGCGATGAAGCGGACGAGGTTCCCGGCCTGGCGCTCGAGCCGAAGCACCTCGTCCTTGAGCCCGGGCGCGCGCTCACCGCTGGCGCCGAGGGCCTTCACGAGCCGCGCGTTGACGGCGTCGGCGAGCGCCGCCACGCGCGCCGGCGTCATCGCCTCGCGGAACTTCCCGACGAGCGCGCCCTCGAGCCGGTCCTGGCGGTACCAGACGCGGTGCTCGCACACCGCGGGGCCTTTGTCGGCCGCGAAGCCGCACCGGTACCAGCCAGCGCGGTAGACGCGCGTGCCCCGGCGCTTCACCGCCGTCTGCGCGCGCATCCGGGCGCCGCAGACCGCG
>MGCF01000180.1:10210-26088 GCA_001788495.1 Candidatus Rokubacteria bacterium RIFCSPLOWO2_02_FULL_73_56 | reverse complement strand
GAGCTGGTCCAGGTCCGTGCGGACCTGCTGGACGCTGACGTCGGGCGTCGTGCACACGACGCTCGCCCCCGCGAGGTTCGCGCCCGTGACCGTGAGCGGGACCGTCGTCCCCTGGGTCCCGCTCGCGGCCGAGGTGGCGGTGATCGTCGTCGTCTGGCTGAGTCCGCTCTCGCGGGTGATGCGCAGGGGGTTGCCGACGGCGTCCCAGTGGTAGCTCGCCGCCTCGCCGTCCTCGCGGATCACCCGCACCAGGCGCCCGAGGTCGTCGTAGAGGTAGACGATGTCCGCGGAGGCGGCGGGGGCTCCCAGGAGCAGACCGCAGACGAGGACGGTGATGGCGCCGAGGAGCGCGACGCGGGTGCGCAGGCGCGGGGCGTGACGACGGATCGCCTGGTGGTGCGAGCGGCCCTCGGAAGCCTCTTGGGGCACCTGTGGGTGCCGAACGTAACCGACCCCCTACAGGTGAGTCAAGCGTTTTCTAGTCAATGCGCCTCAGGTTCATGTGCACGATTCTCTGTGCAGTCTGCAACCAGTTCTGGGCACTCCTGCGGGCTCTTGCGCACTGCGGCGGGCCGAAAGCGTTCAAAATCCGCGAGTTGGAGTGGGCGATCGCCGACGTCTCGGACTGCTCCAGGGACGAGGCGGTTGCGCTACACACAAGTGATACAATTGCGCCGGCCATGACGCCAACCCAGCGCTCGGTGCTGCGCGAAGGCATCGTCGCCGGCCTGCTCGGCGCCGCCGTCGTCGCTTCGGCGTCATCGCGGCGAGCGTGATGGCGGTGAGCGAGCGCGAGCCCGCGCTCTTCGTCGCCTTCGTGATCCTGTTCGCGTGCTTCGAGGTGTTCTTCTTCGGGGCGCTCGGCGCGCTCGGCCACTCGATGGTGGGCGCGCTCGTGTGGTGGGCGATCCTCATCGGCAACCTGCTCGCGTCGATCGCGATGCTCTGGTACCTCTTCCGCTTCCACCGGGCGCTGCCGGCCACGCTGGTCGGCTCGTGGGGCGGCGTCCTCCGCGAGGGCGTCGTCGCGGGCCTGCTCGGCGCCGTGGTCGTGGCCGTCTGGTTTCTCCTGATCGACGCGATCGAGGGCGAGGTGCTCCGGACGCCGAGGCTCCTCGGCACCGGGATCCTGGGCCAGACCGGCGCGCTCGCCGCGATCCTCGCCTACTCGGCCGTGCACGGCCTCGCGTTCGTCGCCGTCGGCATCGTCGGCGCGCTGCTCATCGCGGGCGCCGAGCGCCAGCCGCTGTTCGTCTTCGCGCTGGTGATCTTCTTCACCGCGTTCGAGGTGTTCTTCTTCGGCGCGGTCGTGATCGCGGCGAAGTGGGTGCTCGACGAGATCGCCGGCTGGACCGTGTTCCTCGCCAACCTCCTCGCCGCCGCGGCGATGCTCGGCTACTTCTTCCGCCGGCACCGCGCGCTGGCGCGCCGGCTCACCGAGGCCTGGACCGAGGACGACTGAGCCGGCTCACCAGAGGGCGTCGGGCAGCGGCAGGCCGGCGAAGGCGTCGACGGGCAGCGGCGCGGCCGGGACGACGCCGAGGCGTCCGACCAGCACGTGGAGCTGCCGCAGGTGCTGGGCGGCGTGCCACGCGGTGCGCTCGAGCAGGTCGTGGCCCGATTGCGGGCCGTAGTAGACGGCGATCGTCCGCGCGAACTCGCCCGGCGCCGCGCCCTCGAACCAGCCAGCGATCCGCCCGCGCACGAGCGCGCCGTAGCGCGCCACGGCGGCCCCGTCGCGCAGGTCGGCGGGCGCGCGCTCCTCGAGCCAGCGCTCGGGCAGCTCGCCGAGGTCCATCCCGTCCACGCACGCGAGCGCGAGGCGGAAGACGTGGTAGGCGAGGTCGCGGAGCGGCCGGGCGCGCTCCGGCGGGGTGGAGTCGAGCTGGTGCGCGTCGAGGGGCTCGAGGAGCCGCTGCGTCGCCTCGAGGATCCGGTCGAGCCGCGCGCCGAGCTCGGCCGGTGGCAGCGCCGCCGGGGCCGCGTACGGCACGCCGAGCAGCGCGGCGTACGCCGGCGGGTTCCAGCCGTGCACCGCGCGCGCGCCCAGCGCCACGGCCGGCACCTGCGGCACGCCGAGCCGCGCGAGCTCCGCGCGCGCCCCCGGGTCACCCTCGACGTTCACGGGATCGAACTCGATCCCCCAGGACGACAGGAGCTCCTTCGTCCTGGCGCAGGACGATCAGCCGGGCCGGTAGAAGAGGCGCGCGCGCAGGGCCGGCTCCCGGCCGCTCACCGGCCCCGGAACGTCGGCGTGCGCTTGCTCGCGAAGGCCGTCACGCCGCTCGCGAAATCCTCGGTGTGGCCGCTCGCCGCGATCGCCTGCGCCTCGAGCTCCATCTGCGTCTCGAGGCTCTCCCACGTGGACTGGTGGAAGAGCCGCTTGGCGCCGCCGAACGCCCGGGTCGGCCCCTGCGCGAGCTCCCGCGCAAGCGCGCCGGCGGCGCCGGCCAGCTCGGCGTCGGGCACCACGCGCGTCACCAGACCCCAGTCGAGGGCCTCGCGCGCCGAGAGGACCCGGTTCGTCATGTAGAGCTCCAGCGCGCGGCGGAGGCCGATCAGGCGCGGCAGGAAGTACGACGACGAGCCGTCGGGCGTGGCCGCAATCCTCGCGTACGCCATCGTGAAGCGGGCCGACTCGGCGGCCAGCACGAGGTCGCCGGAGAGGGCGAACGAGAGCCCCCCGCCCGCCGCCACGCCGTTGACCGCCATGAGGACGGGCTTGTCGCTGCGGCACAGGCGCGACACGGCCCCGTGCAGGTACGTCGTCAGCTCCTTCACGAGCACGCCGATGCGCGGGAGGTTGTCGGCGAAGTCCTTGACGTCGCCGCCCGCGCAGAAGGCGCGGCCCGCGCCGGTGATGACGACCGCGCGCACCGCCGGGTCCTCGTCCACCTCCAGCGTGGCGTGGAAGAGCTCGCGGCCGAGGGCGAGGTTGAGGGCGTTGAACGCGTCCGGCCGGTTCAGCGTGATCGTCGCGACCCCCTCGCTCCGCGCGAGGGTCAGGTTCTCGAAGTTCATCGCTCGTCCTCCGTTCGGGTGGGCTGGACGCGGTCGCGCGCGACCCGCGCGGCGACGTCCAGGATCTCCTGGATCTTCAGGGGCTTCACGAGCACGGCGTCGACGCCGTGCGCCCGGCGCTCCTCGGACGTGAGCTCCACGCCGAAGCCCGTCACGAGGAAGACGGGCACGGTGGGCGCCATCTCCTTCACGGCGCGCGCCACCTGCCAGCCCGACACGCGCGGCATGGCGAGGTCGGTGAACACGACGTCGAACGGCTCGGCGCCGAAGCGCGCGATCGCCTCGCCGCCGTCGGTCAGCACGACGGCGTGGTGGCCGCCGGCCTCGAGGACGTCGCCGAGCATCGCGCCGACCGGCACCTCGTCGTCCACCACGAGGCAGCGCAGCGCCACGCCGGCGACGGGCGGCGCCGCCGCGGGCTCGACGCGCTCGGGCGCCGCGAGCCCGGCCCCGGCCGGGAAGGTCAGCCGGAACGTGGTCCCGGCGCCCTCGCCGCTGTCCACCTCGATGCGCGCGCTGTGGCGCGACAGGATCCCGTACGTCATCGACAGGCCGAGCCCCGTGCCCGCCGGCCCCTTGGTCGTGAAGAACGGGTCGAAGATGCGCTCGCGGACGCCGTCCGGGATCCCCAGGCCGCTGTCGGAGACGGTGACGACGACCTCGCCGTCCGCCGCGGTCGTGGCGATGCCGAGCGTGCCGCCCTCGGGCATCGCGTCCACCGCGTTCAGGATCAGGTTGGTGAGCGCCTCGCGCAGCTCGGCGGCGTCGCCGGCGACGCGCGGGACGTCGGCGAGCGTGGTGCGCACGTCGATGCTCACGCCCCGGCTCCGCGGCTCCTCGCGCCAGCGCAACTGCGTGATCTCGAGCGCGTCGCGGACCACCGCGTTCAGGTCGACCGCCACGAACGGCTGGTCGCGCCGGATGCGCGTGAACTCCTGCAGGCGCCGCACCGTCTGGGCGCCGTCGAGCGACGCGCGCTCGATCACCTGCAGCCACTGGCGGAGCTGGGGCGCCTGGACGCGCTGGAGCAGGAGCTGGGCCCGCCCCAGGATGGACGCGAGCAGGTTGTTGAAGTCGTGGGCGACGCCCGACGCCATCTCGCCCAGCGCGCGCAGCTTCTCCGTCCGCACGAGCTGGTCCTGCGCCGCCGCGAGCTCGCCGTACGCGCGGGCCCGCTCCTCGAAGAGCCGGGCGCTGCGCAGCGCGAGCGCGGCGAGGTGGGCGATGTTCGTGAGCAGCCGCTCGTCGGCCTCGCCGAACGGGCGCGTGTCGCCGCGGAGCACGATGACGCCCAGCACCTCGTCGCCCGCCGCCATCGGCACCCCGAGCCAGTGGGTGAGGTGCACCGAGAGCGCCACGGGCTCCACGCCGTGCCGGGCACACTCGCCCAGGTAGTCGCTCGTGCGGAGCGCGCGCCCCGTCGCGAGCACCACCGACATGAGCCCGACCGCGCGCGGGTACCGGAGGGGCGGCTGCCGGTCCTCGAGGCCGTCCGTGATCCGCAGCCCGATCTCGACCTCCCCGTGCGCGGCGGGCTGGAGCGCCACGACCATGTGGCGCGCGTCCAGGACCCGCGCCACGTGCGCGCGGAGCGCCTCGAGCAGGGCCCCGCGCTCGAGCTGGCCCGTGACGGCGCGCGAGAGGTCGTGGAGCACCGACAGCTCCTCGACCTGGCGCCGGTTCTGCGCGAACAGGCGGGCGTTCTCGAGCGCGACGCCCGCCTGGTTGGCGACCGCCTCCATGAGCGCGAGCTCGTCGCCGGAGAACTCCCGCGCCCGCTCGAACCAGACGAGGCCGAAGCCCCCCACGAGCTGCTCCTTCACCACGATCGGGACGAAGAGCTGGCTCCGGTGCCCGAGCGCGGCGCCGAGCGGTCCGGCGGTGTCGGGCTCCTCGGCGACCCGCGCCGAGGCGACCGGGCGCCGCGTCCGCACCGCCTCGGCGCAGAACGCGTGGTGGCGCAGCGAGAGCCGCGCCGCGCGCAGCGCCTCGAGCCGCCCGGGGGGCACGCGATGGTCCGCGACCGGCTCGAGCCACTCGCCCGCGCCCTCGCGGAGCCACACGCCGGCGCAGTCTGCGTCGACGGCGGTCACGACGCGCTCGAGGAAGTGCTGCATGAGGGACTCGCGGTCGAGCGTCGTGGAGAGCGCGCGGCTCACCGAGAGCAGCGTCTCGGTCTCCCGGAGCTTGAGCTGCGTCCGCCGCGCGAGGTCGGCGTTCTCGATCGCGAGGCCCACCTGCGCCGCGATCCCCTCGATCAGCCGGAGCTCGGCCGGCCGGCACTCGCGGCCCGTGCGCCACCAGACGACGAAGAGCGCGCCGATCGGCTCGCGGTGCGCGTTGGCCGAGGCAAAGAGCACCGAGTGCGGCGGCAGCGCGCTCACCCACTCGGCGTCGAACCGCGGGTCGTGCTGCGGGTCCGCGCTCGCGACCGCGTGCCCCTCGCGCCACGCCGGCAGTAGCTCCGGCATCCGGGTGAGCACGATGGGCCGGCTCATGAACGTGGCGAGCAGGGCCTTCGGCACGTGGTACCCGCCGAGCGGGACGAGCTGCTGGTGGCTCGCGTCGACGAAGTAGGCGCCCACCATGTCCGCGCCGAGCGCGTGCGCGGCCTCGCGCGCCACGCGCCGCATGAGCTCGGCGGTCGGCTCCCGCTCCGCCAGGAGCCGGCCGACGTTCAGCAGCGTCGTCGTCTCGCGCAGCCGCTCCTGCGCCTCCGTGTACAGCCGGGTGTTCTCGAGCGACAGCGCGAGCTGGCCCGCGATCGTCGCCGCGAGGTCGACCTGCCACGGCTCGAAGCGCGCCGGCCGGTCGCAGTGGTCGAGGGTCATCACGCCGATGACCTGGTCCTGGCGGATCATCGGCACCACGAGGCTCGACTTCATCCCGAACAGCTCGACCCAGTCGCGCGGCAGCAGGTCGGTCGTGGCCGCGTCCTCGATGAGGATCGGGCGCCGCGTCTCGATCGCCCGGGCGTTGGCCGGGACGTCGAGCAGCGGCCGCACGGCCACCCGCTGGAACGCCTCCCACAGGCGCGCGTCGCGGCGCCCGTCCGCGTACTGCGACATCAGCGGGAGCACCTGGTCGCCGACCCACAGCTCGAGCGAGCAGCGGTCCACGCGGCACACCTGCGCGATCTTGATCGCGGCGCGCTTGAGCAGCCGCGTGGAGTCGAGCGTGGAGTTGAGGATCTCGACGACCTCCAGGAGCGCGCGGGTCTCCTCGAGCCGGCGGCTCGTCTCGGCGAAGAGTCGCGCATGATCGACCGCCACCGCGGCCTGCGCCGCGAGCGAGCCGAGCAGCGAGGCGGTCTCGGGCGTCACGGGCGAGGGCGTCGCGCGGTGCACCGCGAACGCGCCCAGCACGCGGTCACCGAGCGCGATCGGGTACGCGGTGAGGTACCGGAGGCCCGCGCGGAGCAGCTTCTGGGCGTCGACGACCCGCGGGTCGCGCTCCGCGTCCAGCCAGAGGAGCGGCTCGCGGTGCAGCACGACCCAGCCGACCGCGCCTTCCCCCGGCGCCAGCGCCTGGTGCAGGCTCACGGCCACGCCGGTGTCGCCGTGGGTCAGCGAGCGCGACAGGCGCCCGGTCGCCGCATCCAGCGTCCACACGCTCACGTACGGGGCGTCGAAGAAGCGCGCGGCCGCCGCGGCGATGCTCGCGAGCACCTCGTCCATCTGGAGCGACGAGGAGACGAGCCGGTTGACCTCCTCGAGCGCCGCGAGGCGCTCGGCGTGCTCGCGCGCCTCGCGGTAGAGCCGCGCGTTCTGCAGCGCGATCGCCGCCTGCGCCGCGAAGCTCTCGAGCATCCCGAGGTCCTCCGGCTGGAACGGGTCCGCCGTCTCGCCGACGCGGCTGATCACGATGGCGCCGAGCAGCCGCTCGCCGACGACGAGGGGGTGCGCCATCGCGCGCCGCACGCCGGCCTCGACCCAGCGCGGCAGCGCGAGGAGCGAGCCGGCGTAGTCGTTGGCGACGAGCCCCCGCCGGAGCTCGGCCGCCGTGCCGACCACGCCCTGCCCGAAGGCCACCGAGTCGCGCGGGAACGCTCCGAGCGCCGTCCACGCGCGCGGGACCAGCGTGCGGTCGCCCTCGACGAGATAGATCGCCCCCTGGCCGCCGAAGAGCCGGGTCGCCCGCCCGATGACGATGTCGAGCAGGCGGTCGGGATCGAGCTCGGCGACCAGCTCCCGCCCGATCTCCGCGAGCGCCGCCGTCTGCGCGCGCCGCGCGGTCTCGAGCGAGAACAGGCGCGCGTTCTCGAGCGCGAGCGCCGCCTGGTCGGCGAAGGCCTGGAGGAGCTGGACCTCCGCCTCCGTGAAGACCCGCCCGGCGCGATCCCCCACCGACAGGGTGCCGATGACGCGCCCCTTGACGCGCAGGGGCACGCACAGGAGCGCGGCGTCGCCCGACGCGCGCAGCCCCGCGCGCAGGTCGTCGGTGAGGACGCACGCGGGATCGTCGAAGACGTCCGCGGTCGCCACCGCCCGGCCCGCGGCCACCGCGCGCCCCGAGACGCTGGCACCGGGCGGCACCGCGTGGCCGGGCGGGAGCGTTCCGTGGCCTCGCCCGCCGAGCGCCACCAGCACGAGCGCGCCGTCCGAGCGCAGCAGGCGCAGGCCCGAGGAGCGCGCCTTGAAGGGCCCGAGCACGCTCTCCACCATCCGCTCGCCGACCGCCGCGACCTCGAGGCTCTCGGTGAGCGTCCGCGCCAGGCGCGCGAGCTCCTCCGCCTCGAGCCGCCGGCGCATCGCCTCCGTGTAGAGCCGCGCGTTCTCGAGCGCGAGCGCCGCCTGGTCGGCGAACGCCTGCGCGAGCCGGATCTCCTCCGCGCCGAAGCGCCGCGCGGCCAGGTCGCACACGGCGAGCGCGCCGAAGAGCCGGTCCTTCACGCGGAGCGGGATCGCGAGCAGCGCGCGGTGCGTCCGCGCGGCGACGCGCGCGCGGGCGTCCTCCGTGTAAGTGACCCGCGGGTCCGCCAGCGCGTCGTCCGTGGCGACCGGCTGCCGCTCGCGGACCGCGAGCCCGGCGACCCCCGTCCCGGCCGGCAGCCGGGAGCTCCACTCGAAGACCTGCCCGGTCTCGTCCGACACCGCCACCGCGACGAGCGCGCCCGAGTCCGGCTCGAGCCGGTAGAGGCACGACGAGCGCGCGCCGAGCAGCGCGCAGACGCGCTCGGCGACGCGCCGGGCGACGAGGTCGAGGTCGAGCGTCTCGGACAGCACCCGGGCGACGTCGGCCAGCGCCGCCATGCGCTCGGCCTGGCGCCCCGCCTCGCGGTAGAGCCGCGCGTGCTCGAGCGCGATCGCCGCCTGGCCGGCGAAGGCCTCGGCCAGTTCCACCTCCCGCGCCGCGAAGGGCCGGCGCGCGCGGAAGGTCAGCACGCCGGTGGTCCGGTCGCCCACCTGCAGCGGCACGCCGAGGAACTTCGTGTAGCCGAGCCGCCGGTCGGCGGCCAGGTGCTCGGGCACGAGGTCGGCCACGCTCGCGATGTCACAGACGAGCGTCCGGCCCGCCGCGACGACCTTGCCGCTCAGGCTCTCGCCGACCTTGAGCCGCGGCCGGAGCATCGTCTCGCCCGCCGAGCCGGCGAGCCCGGCGAGCACGAGGTCGTCGCCCTCGAGGAGCCGGAAGCCCGCGTTGTCCACGCCGACGAGCCGCGCGGCTTCCTCGGCGATCGACGTGAGCAGCGCGTCGGTCGGCGTGAGCCGGCCGATCTTCTTGTTGATCTCGAGGACCGCGGCCAGGTAGGCGCGGCGGGCCTGCTCCTCGGCGAAGAGCCGGGCGTTGTTGAGGGCCGGCGCCGCGGAGTCCGCGAGGGACTGCAGCAGGCCGAGCTCCTCGGGCGCGGGCGCGTGAGCCGCGGGCCAGCCCACGGCGAGGGCGCCGATCGGCCGGTCCCCGGCGCGGAGCGGCGCGACGGCAAGCGACACGACGCCCTCGCACTGGAGCGCCTCCACGTCCCGCGTCCGCGGGTCGCGGACCACATCGCCGACCACGATCGGCGCCGGCGCGGTCGCGGCCTCCGCAACCAGCGGGCTCGAGAGCGGCAAGCGCGCGGCGCTGGCGGGCGCCGGAGCGCCCGCGGTGGCGGTGAGCGACACGTGCTCGCCGTCCTCGGCCACGAGCCAGAGCCGCGCGACGACCGGGCCGAACAGGTCCCGCACGGCGCCGACGATCCGCTCGACCAGCGCGTCCGGCGCGAGCGTGGCGGTGAGGTGCTGCGCCAGGCGTGCGAGCGTCTCGAGCCGGCGCCCCTTCTCGCGCGTCTCGGCGAGGAGCGCGGCGCGCCCGACGGCCAGGCCGACCTGCTGGGCGACCGCCTGGAGCAGCGTGAGCTCGTCCGGCTCGAACGTGCGCACGTCCCGCGAAATGAGCGCCAGGACGCCCCAGGTCCGGCCGCTCACGGGGATCGGCAGCGTGAGCTGCGTCCGGTAGCCGCGGGCCTCGACGCGCTCGCGCACCTCGGGGGCCAGGAGCCGCGCGGCCCCGAGGTCGGTGCGCAGGCGCTCGACGTCGTCGGGCGTGAGCCCCCGGTGGGCGACGAGGACGAGCGCCGGCGCCGCCGGGTCGAGGCGGAACACGCCGCCGATGTCCATGCGGGCGACGCCGCACACGACCTCGAGCGTCCGCTCCGCGGCGACGGCGAGCTCGTCGGCGGCGCCGACGGCGACCCCGATCGCGTAGAACGCGTCGAGCGCGCGGCTGCGCCGGTCGGCGGGCCCGCGCGCGGCGCCGCGCCGCGCCGCCTGCGCGCGCCGCCCGAGCCAGCCCGCGGCGACGACCGCGAGCGCGGCGGCGCCGAGCGACAGCCCCCAGAGGAACCAGAAGCGCCGGCGCTCGGCGCGGTGCGCCGCCTCGGAGACGAGCACGCGGACGCCCAGGCCCGCGTCCGCGTCGAGCGCGCGCACGAGCCACGGCTCGCCGCGGACCGCGAGCGGCCCCGGCCGGGCCGCCTGCCAGCCCGTCGGCGGCGCCCCGGGGAGCGTGGTGGCGAGCAGGCGGTCGCCCGCCGCGACGACGAGCGCGGTCCGCGGCGGCAGCCGCGCGAGCGCCCCGCCGGGCGCGTCGAGGCGACGGCCGACCACGACGGCGCCCGCCGGCAGCGGTGCCACGCCCAGCACGTACGCCCGGCCGCCGACGACGCCGAGCCGGGGCACGCGCCCCCCCGCCCACGCCGGCCCCGCGCCGGGCGGCGCCGCGGGCACCTGCACGAGCGGCACCCCGCTCGCGTCGAGCACGACCAGCAGGTCGGCGATGCGCTCGAGCGTGAGCGCGAGCAGCCGCGGCGAGGCGCCCCGCCGCGCGCCCTCGACGATCGCGGGATCCTGCGCGACCATCCGCGCCGCCCGCCCGGCCTCGGCGTGCGCGGCCTCCAGCACCGCGCGGGCGGCGGCGACCGCCTCCAGCACCGCCGCCTCGTGGCGCGCGGCCGCCTGCGCGCCGAGCCGCACGGCCGCCGCGCCCCAGACGACGCCGAGCAGCAGCGGCACGGGCAGCAGAGAGAGCGCGCGGGCGCGCCTCGTCACCGTACTCTCAGTGACGCTCGCCGACGTGGTGGAGCTGCATGAGGTTCGTCGTGCCGGACACCCACATGGGCGAGCCCGAGATGATCACGAGCCCGTCCCCGGGCCGCACGGTCCCGTCGCCGAGCAGCGTCGCCTCGACCTCCTCGAGCATCGCGTCGGTCGTCTCGACCTTCCGGATCAGGCGCGAGGACACGCCCCACGAGAGCGCCAGGCGGCGTCGCACCTCGGGCGACGGCGTCAGCGCGATGATCGGGACGTCCGGGCGCTCGCCCGAGATCAGCCGCGCCGAGAATCCGGACTCGGTGAACGCGACGATCGCCCGCGCGTCCAGCGTGTGGGCCGCGGACGCCGCCGCGTCGGCGATGGCCTCGGGGAAGCCCGCGCGGCGGTCGCTGCGCCGCCGGGGCTCGCCCCCGAGCACCGCACGCTCGGCACGCTCGGCGATGCGCGCCATCACCTCGACGGCCTCGGCCGGGTACCGCCCGGTCGCCGTCTCCGCGGAGAGCATGATCGCGTCGGTGCCGTCGAAGATCGCCGTCGCCACGTCGGAGACCTCCGCACGCGTCGGCCGGAGGTGCGTGACCATCGACTCGAGCATCTGCGTCGCGACGATCACCGGGACCTTCGCGCGGCGCGCCTGCCGGATGATCTCCTTCTGGATGTGCGGCACATCCTCGAGCGGCACGTCCACGCCCAGGTCGCCGCGCGCGACCATCACCGCGTCAACCTGCGCCAGGATCTCGCCCAGGTTGGCGAGCATCTCGTGGCGCTCGAGCTTGGCGACGAGCGGCAGCGCGGCGCCCTGCGCCCGGAGGAACGCGCGGACCTCCTCGAGGTCCGCCGCCGAGCGCACGAACGAGACCGCGACGAAGTCGACGCCGTGCGCGATGCCGAAGCGCAGGTCCTCCCGGTCCTTGTCGGTGAGGCAGGACATCGGCAGCCCGACGCGCGGGAACGAGACGCCCTTGTGGTCGCTCACGCGCCCGCCGACGAGCACGCGGCAGCGGACCGCGTCGGCGGACGTCTCCTCGACCCGGAGCTGGATCATCCCGTCGTCCATCCAGACCTGGTCGCCCGGGCGCAGCTCGCGCAGGTACCCGGGGTGCGTGATCGACGCGCGCTCGGCGCTGCCCGCCACGGGGGATGCGCAGAGCGTGAACTCGTGCCCCGGCTCGAGGTCGACCCGGACGCCGCCGGCGGCGCCGAACGTCCCCAGCCGGATCTTCGGCCCCTGCAGGTCCTGCAGGATCGCGACCGGCCGGCCCCAGCGCGCCTCGCCCGCGCGGATCAGCGCGATGACCTCCGCGTGCTCGGCGTGGGTGCCGTGCGAGAAATTCAGCCGGGCGACGTCCATGCCGGCGGCCACCAGCCGCTCGAGCTGCTCCCGGCTGGCGCTGGCGGGCCCGATGGTGCAGACCACCTTGGTGCGGCGCATGGCTCACGCGCCGGCGAGGAGCGGCCCGAGGAACTGTCCCGTGTAGGAGCGGTCGGCCTGGCCGGCCAGGTCCTCCGGCGTCCCGGTGGCGACGACGCGGCCGCCCTCGTCGCCGCCCTCGGGGCCGAGGTCGATGATCCAGTCGGCCGTCTTGATCACGTCGAGGTTGTGCTCGATGATCACGACGGTGTTGCCCTGGTCGACCAGCCGGTTCAGCACGTCCAGGAGCCGCTGGATGTCGGCGAAGTGCAATCCGGTGGTCGGCTCGTCGAGGATGTACAGGGTCCGTCCGGTCGCGCGCCGTGACAGCTCGGTCGCCAGCTTCACCCGCTGCGCTTCCCCTCCCGACAGCGTCGTCGCCGACTGGCCGAGGCGAATGTAGTCGAGCCCGACGTCGTCGAGCGTCGCGAGCTTCGACTTGATGACGGGCACGGCGTCGAAGAACCCGAGCGCCTCGCGGACCGTCATCTCGAGCACCTCCGCGATGCTCCGGCCCTTGTAGTGCACGTCGAGGGTCTCGCGGTTGTAGCGGCGCCCCTTGCAGACGTCGCACGTCACGTAGACGTCGGGCAGGAAGTGCATCTCGATCTTGACGAGCCCGTCGCCCTGGCACGCCTCGCAGCGGCCGCCCTTCACGTTGAACGAGAACCGGCCCGGCGCGTAGCCGCGCATGCGCGCCTCGGGCGTGCGCGCGAAGAGCGTGCGGATGAACGTGAACACGCCCGTGTACGTCGCGGGGTTCGAGCGCGGCGTGCGGCCGATCGGCGACTGGTCGATGTCCACGACCTTGTCGAGGTGCTGGGCGCCCTCGATGCGGTCGTGCGCGCCCGGGCGCTCCTGCGCGCGGTGGAGCATCTGCGCGAGCGCGCGGTGGAGGATGTCGTTGACCAGCGTCGACTTGCCCGAGCCCGACACGCCGGTGATGCACGTGAAGGTCGCGAGCGGGATCCGCACCGCCATGCCCTTCAGGTTGTGCTCGCGCGGGTTGTGGATCGTGACGAAGTGGCCGCTCCCCTTGCGGCGCTGCACCGGCACCGGGATCGTGCGCGCGCGCGCGAGGTAGCGCCCGGTGAGCGACGCGGGGTTGGCCATGATCTCGTCGGGCGTGCCGACGGCGACGAGGTGCCCGCCGAGCTCGCCCGCGCCCGGCCCCAGGTCGATGACGTAGTCGGCCGAGCGGATCGTCTCCTCGTCGTGCTCCACCACGAGCACGGTGTTGCCGAGGTCGCGGAGGCGCTTGAGCGTCTCGAGCAGCCGGCGGTTGTCCCGCTGGTGCAGGCCGATCGAGGGCTCGTCCAGGATGTAGAGGACGCCGACGAGGCTCGAGCCGATCTGCGTGGCGAGCCGGATGCGCTGCCCCTCGCCGCCGGACAGCGTGCCCGCCGGCCGGTCGAGCGTCAGGTAGTCGAGCCCGACGTTGAGCAGGAACCCGAGCCGCTCGCGGATCTCCTTCAGCACCCGCCGCGCGATCGCGGCCTCGCGCTCGCCGAGCTGCAGCGCCTCGAAGAACCCGGCCGCCTGCTTGATCGTCAGGCGCCCGACGTCGGCGATCGAGCGGCCGGCGAGCTCGAAGCCGAGCGACTCGCGGCGCAGGCGCGCGCCCCCGCACGCGGGGCACGGCCGCTCGGCCATGAACTGCTCGACCTCGGCGCGGGCCTCCTCCGAGGCGGTCTCCCGGTAGCGGCGCTCGAGCGTCGCGATGACGCCCTCGAAGCCGCCGTCGCGCTCGCCGCGCAGGATGACCTCGCGGACGGGCTTGCGGAGCCGGGCCCACGGCGTGTCGAGCGAGAAGCGGTGGCGCCGCGCCAGCACCGCGAGCGTCTGGCGGAAGTACGTGGTCTCCCGCCCCGCCCAGGGCGCGAGCGCGCCGCCCCGCAGCGAGCGCTCGGGGTTCGGCACGAGCCGCTCCGGGTCGATCTCGTCGCGCGAGCCGATGCCGCCGCAGTCCGGGCAGGCGCCGTACGGGTTGTTGAACGAGAACATGCGGGGCGAGACCTCGGGGAGCGAGACGCCGCAGCCCGCGCACGCGAGCCGCTCGGAGAAGAGCATCGGCGTCGTCGTCTCCCCCGCCGCCTCGACGAGCACCACGCCGTCCGCGAGGCGCAGCGCCGTCTCGAGCGAGTCGGCGAGCCGCGCGCCGAGGTTGTCGCGCACGACGAGCCGGTCCACCACGACCTCGATCGTGTGCTTCCGCTTCCTGTCGAGCTCGATCTCCTCGCCGAGCTCGCGGACGGCGCCGTTGACGCGGACGCGCGTGTAGCCCTGGCGCTGGAGGTCGAAGAAGAGCTTCTTGTACTCGCCCTTGCGCCCACGCACGACCGGGGCGAGCACCAGCAGGCGCGTGCCGGCCTGGAGCGCGAGGACGCGGTCCACCATCTGCTGGACGGTCTGCGCCGAGATCACGCGGCCGCAGTCCGGGCAGTGCGGGGCGCCGACGCGCGCGAACAGCACGCGCAGGTAATCGTGGATCTCGGTGACGGTCCCGACGGTCGAGCGCGGGTTCTTCGAGGTCGTCTTCTGCTCGATCGAGATCGCGGGCGAGAGGCCCTCGATCGAGTCGACCTCGGGCTTCTCCATCTGCTCGAGGAACTGACGCGCGTACGCCGAGAGCGACTCGACGTAGCGCCGCTGGCCCTCCGCGTAGATCGTGTCGAACGCGAGCGAGGACTTGCCCGAGCCCGACAGCCCCGTGATCACGACGAGCTGATCGCGGGGGATCTCGAGGTCGATGTTCTTGAGGTTGTGCTCGCGGGCGCCCCGGACGACGATGCGATCACTCGCCATTGAGCGTCTATTGTGTCAGCCCTGCTCGGCCGCGGCAACCCGCCCGCCGCGGCTCGCCGCCCAGCCGAGCGGCGCCGCCGCGAGTGCCGGGTACGCCCCGAGCGCCTGGGCCCAGGCCGGGAGCCACGGCGCCGCGACGGCCAGCGCCGCGAACACGAGGGCGCCGGCGAGCGTGCCCGCGAGCGCCGCCCGGGGCCCGCCGCCGCCGAGCCGCGGCGCGACCCCCGCGGAGGCGGCCAGGCCGAGCCCAAGGAGGCCGGTCCGCCACGGGTCGCCGCCAGGCCAGAGGCCGGTCGCCGCGGCGCCCGCGAGCACGCCGAGCCTGAGCGCGAGGCCGCCGCGCCGGCGTGCCGCGCCGGTCGCCGGGCCGGCGAGCGCCCCGGCGGCGGCCGCGAGCAGCAGGACGAGGGCGAGCACGCCGGCGACGGCCCACGCGCGTCCCCACCGGGCGCCGAGGACGAGCGCCGGGAGCTCGAGCGGCGCCGCCAGCGGCGCCGCGCCGATCGCGAGCTCGGGCGCCGCGCGCACGCCGAAGACGCCGAGGCACGCGGCCGCGAGCACGAGCCCGACGACGAGCCCGGCGCCGCCGGCCGCGCGCGCGGCGCCGCGCGCGCCCGCGGGCGGGACGAGGGCGAGCGCCCCGCCGAGCAGCGTCAGCGCGACGCCCGTCGTGCGCGCGGCCGTCCCCCAGCTCGCGCGCCCCGGCGGATCGGCCCACGCGACCCCGGAGGCCGGCGCCGTCGGCACGCGCTTGCCGGCCTCGAACCTGACGTGCGCGCCGGCGTCGAGCGCGAGGCGGTCGCCCGGCCGCAGCTCGAGCGTGTCGCCCGAGCGGAGCCGCCACTCGTGCGGCCGCGCCCCGTCCGTCACGCGGTAGACGCCGGGCCGGAGCGCGGTGACGCGGTGGGCCTCGCCGAACGCGAGCGTCGTCGGGGACCCGATCACGCGGCCCGCGACGACCGCGGGGCTCCGCGCGTCGAAGGTGAGCGCCGGGCGCGAGGCGACGTCGCGCCACGCGGCCCACGGCGCGGCGCCCGCGCCGAGCCCGACCGCGGCGACGGACGCGACGACGCCCAGCGTCCCGAGGCCGAGCGCGAGCTGGCGCGCGC
>MGCF01000180.1:0-10179 GCA_001788495.1 Candidatus Rokubacteria bacterium RIFCSPLOWO2_02_FULL_73_56 | reverse complement strand
GCGCGCCGCGACGCCCGGCGGCGCCGCCGGCGCGCGCGCGACCAGCAGCGCGAGCAACGGCGCCACGGCCGCGGCCAGCACCACGACGGGCGCCTCCGCGGCGCCGTCGAAGACGCGCGCCGCGACCGCGGCGGGAACGACGGGCGAGACCCAGAACGCGACCGACGGGGTCGGCCCCGCGGACGGCGCCGCGAGCACCGGCACCGCCACGGCGAGCGCCACGAGCGGCGCGACGAGCGCCGCGTACCACCAGAGGAGGCCGACACCGCGGAGCCGCAGCGCGCCCGGATCGCCCGGTGCCGCGCTCAGGAGGAGGCCGCCCGCGAGGAGGACGAGCAGGAGGAGCACCGCGGCCCGTCGCCCGGCGGCCATGGACACCGCGCGATTATAGCCCGTCGCGTGACGACGCCGGAATCTGTATCCTTGTGCCTTGCGTCTATCTATCGCGAGAGGAGACGTGAATGGCGCAGGCGATCGAGCGCGTGATGGTCGTGACGGCCCACCCGGACGACTCGGAGTTCGGCGCGGGCGGGACCGTCGCGAAGCTGGTGCGGGCGGGCGCCGAGGCCGCCTACGTGATCGTCACCGACGGCAACAAGGGCTCGAGCGACCGCACGATGACGCCCGAGCGGCTCGCGCGGATCCGCGCGGAGGAGCAGCGCGCGGCGGCGCGCACGCTCGGCGTCGCGCACGTGCGGTTCCTCGGCTACCCCGACGGTGAGGTCGAGGACTCCCGCGACCTCCGGCGCGACGTGAGCCGCGAGATCCGGCGCTTCAAGCCGGACCTGCTCATCGCCCAGAACCCGAACCGCACCTACAACCTCGGCGCCTCGCACCGCGACCACCGGATCACGGCGGGCGTCGCGCTCGACTGCGTGTATCCCCTCGCCCGCGACCACATGGCCTTCCCCGAGCTGATGCCCGCGTTCGAGCCCCACCGGGTCCGCGAGGTCTACCTGATGCAGTGGGAGCACCCGCACGTCGTCGTGGACATCTCCGACGTGATGGACCTGAAGATCAAGGCCCTGGCGTGCCACGCGAGCCAGTTCAGCGACTTCGCCGCCGTCGAGGCGCGGGTGCGCGAGCGCGCCCGCACGCTCGGCCAGGCCCAGGGCTATGCCTACGCCGAGGCGTTCGACCGGATCGTGATCGGGCGCTGAGGCGCGCCTAGCGCGGCGGGACGGGGAGGGCGCGGCGCGCGCGCCACCGGAGGCCGAAGAGCAGCGGCGTCGCGAGCGCCAGGTAGGCGAGCCAGGCCGCGACCTCGAGCGGCGTCGGCCGCGCGCGGTAGCCGGCGAGGCCGGCGACGAAGCCGCCGAGCAGGCTCGTGTCGCTCAGCAGCCCCGAGGTGTCCCAGAGCGCCTCGGACGGCGGCAGCCAGCCGAGCCCCTGGAGCTTCCCCGTCCCGGTGCTGCAGAGCCCGGCGGCGACGAGCATGAGCACCAGCGAGGTCGCCGTGAAGAACCGCCCGAGGCTCACGCGCCGGCTCCCGCGGAAGATCGCCCAGCCGAGCGCGCCCGCGGTCGCGACGCCGAGGACGCCGCCGACGGCGCCGTCGTAGCCGCTCGCCGAGGCGGCCTGCGTGAGGAGCCCCCACAGGAGCAGCACGGTCTCCGCGCCCTCCCGGAACACGCCCGTGAAGGCGATCATGCCGACGAGCCACAGGCGCTGCGTCGCCTGCGCCTGCGCGATGCGCGCCTGCACGTCGCCCGTGAGCTCACGCGCGTGGCGGCGCATCCACCAGCCGTGCCACGTGAGCAGCACGACGGCGGCGAACACGACGGCCGTGGCGATCAGGTCCGGCCCGAGGTCGAGCAGCGGTCCCGACGCCAGGCTCACGGCGACCCCCGCCGCGACGCTCGCGAGCAGACCGAGCACGGCGCCGGTCGTCACGTACCGGTAGTGCACGCGGCCGCCGATCTTGTCGAGGTAGGCGTAGACGATGCCGAGCAGGAGGGCGGCCTCGAACCCCTCGCGCAGCGTGACGACGTAGGTGGCGCCCACCGGCTACTCCGCGACGATCCGCCCCGTGGCGGTCTTCTCGTGGTACTCGCCGACGAACGGGTAGCGGCCGGCCCGGAGCGCCCGCACCCGCAGGCGCACGGTCTTGCCCGCGGGGACGATCCTCTCGAGGCGCAGCTCGTGGCTCTCGAACTCCTCGACGGTCGCGTCCTTGTTGGTGATGACCAGCACGAACGGCGTCCCCGCCCTGACCCGGATCTCCTCGGGGACGAACCGGTGCTGCTCGATCGTGAGCGCGACCTCCGGCGGGTCCGCCGCGCGGACGTCCCCCGCGACCACGAGCAGCGCCGCGACGACGACCGCGACCAGCAGCGCGAGCCGACTCCGCATCGGGTTCTCCTCCCGCCCGGGACAGGGCCGGAGTTAGGTTAACCTAACTCCAAAGATCCTGTCAACCTAATCCTTGCCGCCGGCGCGGGCGCCGGCCGCGGCGGGCCCGCACCGGGCGCCCCCATGGTACGCTCGACGCGCATGCGTCACCGGGTGGACTGGATACAATGCGTCACGTGATCAGGCGCCGCGCGGTCCCGTTCCTGCTGCTCGCGTGCTGCCTGGTCGGCGCGGCCACCGTCCTCGCGCGCCCGCGCGCCGTCCCGCCCGGCGCGGCCGAGCTCGGCCGGAGCGTCGCGGCCCTCACCGCGCCCGAGCTGGAGGGACGCCGGTCCGGCACGGCTGGCGGCGACCGCGCCGCCGAGCTCCTGGCGGGCTGGCTCGGGGCCGCGGGCCTGCGGCCCGCCGGCGACCACGGGACCTTCCTCCAGTCGTTCGTCCTCGAGCGCTCCGCCCTGCCCGCGCCGACGAGCGCGCTCGAGCTGGACGGGGCGCCGCCGCGCGCCTTCGCGCTGGGCCGGGACTTCACGCCGCACGCCGGCTCGCAGACCGGCGAGGCGGCGGGCGAGATCGTCTTCGTCGGCTACGGCGTGAGCGCGCCCGACGCGGGCTGGGACGACTGGGCGGCCGTGGACCTGCGCGGCCGCGTGGCGCTCGCGCTCGACGGCGCGCCGCCGAGCCTCGCCGGCGCGCGCGCGAGCCGGATCGAGAAGGTGCTCGCCGCGCGCGCGCACGGCGCCGCCGCGCTCCTGCTCGTCGCCGACGCGCTCCCACCGGTCGCCGCGACCTCGGCCCCGGTCAACGTCCTCTCGGCCGCCGTCACGCGCGCCGCGGCCGACGCGCTGCTCGCGCCCGCCGGCCGGACCACCGCCGAGCTGGCGGCGGCGCTCAGCGGCGGCGGCGCGCCGGCGTCGTTCGCGACCGGCGCCCGTGCGCGGCTCCGCGTCGACCTCCTGCGCCACGAGCGCCGGGCGCAGAACGTCGTCGGCGTGCTGCCCGGCGTCGACCCCGCGCGCGCCGGCGACGCCGTCGTGCTCGGCGCGCACTGGGACCACCTCGGCCGCGTCGGCGGCGTCGTGCACCCGGGCGCCGACGACAACGCCTCCGGCACCGCGCTCGTCGTCGGCCTCGCGCGGGCGTTCGCCGCGGCGGGGGGCGCCGACCGCACGCTCGTATTCGTCCTGTTCGGCGCCGAGGAGCTCGGCCTGCTCGGCTCCGCGCACTACGTGCGCCAGCCCGTCGTCCCGCTCGCGCAGACGGTGGCGATGCTGAACTTCGACATGGTCGGCCGGCTGCGGCGGGACCGGCTCTTCGTGAGCGGGGGCGACAGCGCCAGCGGGCTCCGGGCGCTCGTGACCGAGGCCGCGCGCGGCACCGGGGTCACCCTCGACGTGCGCGGCTCGCCGTGGATGCCGTCCGATCAGACGCGCTTCTACGGCGCGGGCGTCCCGGTCCTGTCCTTCTTCACGGGCGCGCACGACGACTACCACCGGCCGAGCGATACGCCCGACAGGCTCGACCCGGACGGCATGGCCCGCGTCGCGGCCGTCGCTGCCCGCGCCGTGGAGCGGCTCGCCGGGGAGCCGCGGCCCGTGTACGCGCGCGTCGCGCCCCCGGCACCCGGCGGCGCCCCGGCGGACACGGGCCTCGGCGGCGCGGCGTTCCTCGGGATCGTCGCGGCGCCGCGGCCGGCGCCGGACGGCCTCTGGATCTCGGGAGTCGTCCCGGGCAGCGCGGCGGCGGCGGCCGGGCTGCGCGAGGGCGACGTGATCGTCCGCTTCGACCGCGACGCCGTGGACGGCCTCGACGCGCTGCGCACGCTGCTGAGCGCCCGGCGGCCGGGCCAGACCGTGGACGTCGTGTACCTGCGCGGCGGCGAGGCGCACCGGACGGCCGCGACGCTCGGCGAGCACCCCTAGACCGGCGGCACAAGGGAGCCCCATGGCCGATCGAGAGGTGGGAGCCGCCACGACGCTGACCGAGATGCTCGGGCGGCGCGCCACGCTGTCGCCCGACAAGGCGTACTTCACGCTCTACGGCGAGACCGTGACGTACGGGCGGCTCTGGGCGCAGAGCGGGCGGTACGCGGCGGGGCTCGCGCGCGCCGGCGTGCACCCGGGCGACCGGGTGTGCCTGATCTACCCGACGTGCGCCGAGTTCTTCTACACGTTCTTCGGCGCGCTCCGCCTGGGCGCCGTGCCCGTGCCGCTCTACCCGACGCTCGGCGTGGAGGCGACCGCGCGGATCCTCCGGGACGCGGAGGCCGTCGGGGTCGCGACGATCGGCTGGTTCCGCAAGGGCGTCGACGAGAGCGTCGCGCTCGCGCCCGGCGCGGGCATCGTCGTCGAGCCCCCGGACCTCGAGGTGAACGCGCCGCCGCCGCCGACCGCCGCGCCGGCGGAGGACGACCTGGCGTTCCTGCAGTACACGTCCGGGAGCACCGGCCACCCACGCGGCGTCATGCTCACGCACGGGAACGTCGTCTCCACGATCCGGTTCATGGCGGAGGCCGCGGGCCTCACCGCCGCGGACCGCGTCGTGTCCTGGCTGCCGCTCTACCACGACATGGGGCTGATCGGCTGCGCCTTCACGCCGCCGCTCACCGGGACGCCGCTCTGGCTCCTCCCGCCCGACCTCCGCAACCCGCGCCAGTGGCTCGAGCTCGTCACCGAGGTGCGGGCGACGTTCACGGTGTCGCCCGACTTCGGCTACCGGAACTGCGTGCGGCACGTGCGCGACACGGCGGGCCTGGACCTCTCGAGCCTCAAGGCGGCGCTCTGCGGGGCCGAGCCCGTCCGTCCGTCCACGATCGAGGCGTTCGAGGGGCGCTTCGGGCTCGAGTGCGTGATCGCCCCCTGCTACGGCCTCGCCGAGGCGACGCTGGCCGTCGCGATCTGGCCGCGCGCGACGCCGCGCCGGTTCGACGCGGGCGGGCGCTTCGTGTCGGTCGGCCAGCCCTGCCCCGGCGTCGCCGTGCGTATCATGGCGCCGCTCGAGGACGGCGGCGCCGGGCCCGAGCTCGCGCCGGGCGAGGAGGGCGAGGTCTGCGTCAAGAGCCCCGGGGTCATGCGCGGCTACTACAACAACCCCGAGGCGACGGCGAGGGTCCTGCTGCCCGGCGGCTGGCTGCGCACCGGCGACCTCGGCTTCGTGGACAAGGAGGGGTTCCTCTACATCACGGGCCGGCTCAAGGACCTGATCATCCTCGGCGGGGCGAACGTGCTGCCCGCCGACATCGAGGAGGTCGTGGACGGCATCGAGGGCGTCCGCTACTCCGCGGCCATCGGCCTCGACAGCGAGCGCACCGGCACGCAGCGGCTCTACGTCGTGGCCGAGGTGCGCGGCGACGCGGCGGCGACCGACGAGCACCACGCGCTCGTCCGCGCCATCGTGAGCCGCGTGCACGACGCGACCGGGCACCGCCCCGCGCGCGTGCTCCTGGTGGCCCCGGGCACGATCCCCAAGACGTCGAGCGGCAAGCTCCAGCGCTCGCGTCTCGTCGAGATGCTCACGACCGGCGCGCTCGGCGAGCGCCTGGTCCACGGAGGGCACTGACGTGGAATTCGGCTGCCACCTGCCCGTCTTCGGTCCCGCCGCCACGCGCGACGTCCTGCTCGGCTTCGCCCGGCGGATGGAGGCGCTCGGCTACGACTCGCTCTGGGCGAGCGACCACATCGTCCTGCCGTTCACGATCCGCTCGCGCTACCCGTACAACGTGACCGGCGACTTCCCGCTGCCGCCGACCGCGAACGTCCTCGAGCCGCTGGTCGCCCTCGCGCTCGTCGCGGGCGCGACCGAGCGGGTGCGCCTCGGCACCACCGTCCTCGTGCTGCCCCACCGCCATCCGCTGCTGGCCGCGAAGATGCTCGCGACGCTCGACCACCTGGCGCCCGGGCGCGTGATCGTCGGCGCCGGCGTCGGCTGGATGCAGGAGGAGATCGAGCTGCTCGGCGTCCCGTACGCGCGGCGGGGCGCCTGGAGCGACGAGGCGATCCGCGTCATGCGCGCGTGCTGGCGCGACGAGCGCGTCGAGCACCGCGGCGAGTTCCTGAGCTTCGACGCTCTCGGCATGGCGCCCAAGCCCGCGCGCGGGACGATCCCGATCTGGATCGGCGGTCACACGCCGCGGGCGCTCCGCCGCGTCGCCGAGCTCGGCGACGGCTGGCACGCCGCGTTCACGCGCTCGGCGGACATGACGAAGAGCATGGGTGCCCTCGCCGAGGCGTGCCGCCGGGCGGGGCGCGACCCGAAGGCGCTCGCGATCAGTGCGCGCCTCGGATTGCCCGCGCGCCAGGACGCCGACGCGCTCGTCGTCGAGCTGCGCGCGCTCGCCGCGCTCGGCGTGAGCCACGTGATCCTCGAGTCGCGGATCCGCGACCTCGACGACCTCACCGCCATCTACACGCGGTTCGCGGAGGGCGTCCGCGCCAGGATCTGACCTACGCCCGCGCCAGGGCCTCCACCGCACGCAGGAATCTCCCTGCCCGTTCCACGGCCTGCCCGGCCCGAGCCTGCGTGAACTCCGCGCCGGCCTCGTACTCAGCCTGACCGCGCTCCTTCCAGGCCCGCTCGAGCGCGGCGGCTTGAGCACGATCCAGCTTGCCGGTCCTGACGAATTCCCGGTGGAGCAGCGCGATGACACCCGCGTGGGAGTCCGCCTCGAACCCTTCCGATAGCAGCAACACCTCCGAGCGCGCCGGGTCGAGGCTCGGATCGTAGCGATACGTCTTGGGAGGCTTCTTGGCCTTGAACTGCGGTTGGAGGCCGACGTCGGGACGCAGGAGGAGCTTCTCCTCCTTGTGCTCGTAGACCTTCGGCGGCTCGCCGACTCGGCTCTTCCCCGGTTTCTTCGGCCTGGGCGTCCGCTTCGCCATGCCCGGCATTGTACGGCAGGCGAACCTCGATAGGTACGATCGGCGAAGCGCACTCGGTACCGACGAGCGATTCCGCTTGACAGCCTCCAGCACGGAGGATGGGCGCGTTCCGGCAGTCTCTCGTAGATACCGGCTCAGCGGTGCGCGCTCGCCCGCCGAGGCGGGTATCGCCGGGTCCACCTCGAAAAATGACGGATCGCGGCGCGATTGTCGATCCCGCGGGCTCCACGGAGGCTCGAAAACCCGGGTGTAGAGTCGCCGCAGTAGAAGGGGGACTCACTGATGGAACTTCTCACGCCCGCCGAAGATCTGGATCGGCTCGGTGACGAGATCGCCGAGCTGTCGGCGCACATCGAGGCCGCCACCGCGCCCCTCCTCGACTTGATCCGCGAGTTCGACGCCCGCGGCGGCTGGAACACCGGCTTCCGCTCCTGCGCCGCCTGGCTCGGCTGGCGCGTCGGGCTCGACCCGGGCGCGGCCCGCGAGCGCGTGCGGGTGGCGCGCGCCCTCGGCACGCTCCCGCGGCTCGCCCGGGCGCTCGCCTGCGGCGAGCTCTCGTACGCCAAGGTCCGGGCGCTGACGCGCGTCGCCACGCCCGAGACCGAAGAGCGGCTGCTGGCCGTCGGCAGGGCCGGCACCGCCGCCCACGTCGAGCGGATCGTCCGCGGCTGGCGCCGGGTGGACCGGATTGCCGAGGCCCGGGAGGACGCGCAGCGGCACAAGGGCCGGGCCCTGCACGTGTATCAGGACGAGGACGGTATGGTAGTCGTCCGCGGGCGGCTGGCGCCCGAGGTCGGGGCCGTGCTCGTGCAGGCCCTGGCCGCGGCGCGCGAGACGCTGTATCAGCGATCGCACGAGAAAAACGTTTCCGCGGAAACGCCCCCTATGGAGGAACCGCCCACCCGGGCCCAGCAGCAAGCTGACGCCCTGGCGCTCCTCGCCGAGACGGCCCTGCACCACGGAATCGACCCGGGCACCCCCGGGGAGCGGTACCAGGTGGTCGTCCACGTCGACGCCCCGGTGCTGGCGGACCCCGACGCCCCCGGCCAGTCAGTCCTCGAGGACGGCACCCACGTTTCCGCGGAAACGTCCCGGCGCCTGGCGTGCGACGCGACTCGCGTGGTGATGCGGCACAGCCCGGACGGCCGGGTCGTCGAGGTCGGCGCCCGCACCCGGACCATCCCGCCGGCCCTGCGGCGGGCGCTCCAGCACCGGGACCGGGGCTGCCGCTTCCCCGGCTGCGGGCTCCCCTTCGGTCAGGGGCATCACCTCCGCCACTGGGCCCACGGCGGCCCCACCACCCTCTCGAACCTCGCGCTCCTCTGCCGTCGGCATCACCGCGCTGTGCATGAAGAAGGCTACCAGGTGGAGCGAGAGCCCGGCGGCGAGCTGCGGTTCAGGCGCCCGGACGGGTGGCTCCTGCCCGAGGTGCCGCCTCCCGCTGCGATACCGGCCGATCCCGTCCAGGCCCTCCGCGCGCGCCACGAGGCGCAGGGGCTCCGCATCCACCCGCGAACGGCGATGCCTGGCTGGCTGGGAGAGGGCCTCGACGTGGGCTATGCGATCGACGTCCTGCACCCGCTGGCGGCGAGGTAACGCGACGGCGCGGAGCCGACCGCCCCCTCAGATCTTCTCGCCGAGCTTCGCCCAGTCGTCCAGGAACTTCTTGAGGCCGATGTCCGTCAGCGGGTGCTTCATGAGCTGCTCGAGCACCGCGAACGGGATCGTCGCCACGTGCGCGCCGGCCTTCGCCGCGTCCACGACGTGGAGCGGGTTGCGGATCGAGGCCGCGAGCACCTGCGTCCGGAAGCCCTGGACGCGGTAGATCTCGCAGATCTCGCGGACCAGGTCCATGCCGACGTGCGCGATGTCGTCGAGCCGGCCGAGGAAGGGGCTGATGTAGAAGGCGCCCGCCTTGGCCGAGAGCAGCGCCTGGCCCGGCGAGAAACAGAGCGTCTGGTTGACGCGGATCCCCTTGCCCGAGAGGTGCTTCACGGCCTTGAGGCCATCTTTCGTGAGCGGGCACTTGACCACGACGTTGTCGGCGATCTGCGCCAGTTCCTGTCCCTCCTTGATCATCCCCTCGAAATCGGTCGCAACGACCTCGAGGCTCACATCGCCAGGCACGAGCGCGCAGATCTCCTCCACGAGCGGGCGGAACGGCCGCTTCTCCCTGGCGATCAGCGACGGGTTGGTCGTCACCCCGTCCACCACGCCGAGCGCGACGCCCTCCCGGATCTCGGCGACGTTCGCGGTGTCCAGAAAGATCTTCATCGGGTTCTCCTCCCCGTCAGGTGCGTTCGAGTCTCACGCGCGTCCCCGCGCGCACGTTCTTGAACACGGTCGGCTCGCCGACGATCCGCCCCACGACGTTCACGGCGCTCGCAGGGCGGATCTCGTCGCCGCGGCTCAGCGGCGTGGGGCCGAAGAAGATGCAGAAGGCCTGGCCCGGCGGCCAGTAGGCGAGGTCGCCCAGCCCGACGACCTCACGGGGCGACTCGGCGGCGGCGCGCACACCGATGGCGAAGTAGATCTCGTCGCCCCAGGTCTCGCCCTTTGCCTCGATCGGCAGGCGCTCCCAGATCGCGGTGGCGGTCTTCGAGTCGTTCAGCCGCGCCTCGACCGAGACCTGCCCCGCAGTGATCCGGATCGCGCGACCATCGACCACGGCGCCAGCGTAGTCTCCGGCGCGGACGGGTGTCAAGGCACCGCGCTACTCGACCAGCGCGTACGCGGCGAGTGCGGCGTCGAGCCCCGCACGGTCGGGGACCGCCGACCATCCCTCGCCCTCGACGCAAAGCGACCCGGCGCAGGCCGCTGCCGCCGCCGCCCGCCACGGATCGCCGTGCCGCTGGTAGTCGACGAGGAGCGTCGCGGCGAACACGTCGCCCGCTCCGGTCGGGTCCACCAGCCGGGCAGGACGCGGGCGCACGACATAGCGCTCCCCGTTGAC
>MGCF01000179.1 GCA_001788495.1 Candidatus Rokubacteria bacterium RIFCSPLOWO2_02_FULL_73_56 | reverse complement strand
GGTCTGGGGCGTCCAGCGGAAGTTGTAGACGGCCTGCGCCCAGTTGCGCTCGCCGCTGGCGTCGACCTCGTAGATCGTGATGACCTCGCGCGGCTTCGGCTCGGTCAGCAGGTCCTTGTAGTGGAAGCCCCACCACGCGGCGGCGTTGCTCCCGAAGCTCTTGCCCTTGTACCGCGGGTTGGCGCACGGGCGGGGCTTGACGTCGACGATGCGCACCTCGAGCACGTCCCCGGGCGCAGCCCCGCGCACCGCCACCGGGCCCGTGCAGATGTGGACGCCCAGGCCCTCGCCCGCGCCGCGGCCGAACAGCGTCGGCTTCATCGGGCCGGCGCCGCGCCGATCGACCCCCTTGCGCTGCTTGTCCCAGTAGAAGACGCTCTCGGCGCCCGGGTCGCCCGTGATCATCCGCGTGGCGTCGTCGTTGGCGTGGTGCGTGAGCGCCTCGATCGTGACGAAGTCCCCCGAGGCGACCTCGACGAGCGGCCGGAGCGACTTGCTGAAGTAGCCCCAGTGGACCGTCTTGTCCGTGGCCGGCACGTAGAAGTGGTTGCGCGTGCCGGGCACGATGCCCGGCTGGGCGGCGGCGGTCGACACGGACGAGATGCCCACCGGTCCCAGCGCGGCGGCGACCCCGCCCACCGTGAGCGCGCCCTTGAGGAACCCGCGCCGCCCCGCGGCCACGTCACCCGGCTCCCGGCCCTCGATCTGCGGTTCGCTTGTCATGCTGTCTCCTCTCTCGGGAAGGCACTGCAGGGACTGCGACACGAGCAGTCACGCGGGCGATGGAGACAATCTTCGTGCCAGGCGCCGGCGCGGTCGGAGCCGTGGAAACGCCGCGAAAACCGGCGCTCCGGGCGCCGGCGCGTCGCGCCGGCGTGCCTCCCGTTTGGGCGGCCCGAGCGGGCATGCCCGATTCCCGGGCAGACGCGCGCGCCGGGGGGCTCGCTAGCGCCGGGCGCGGTCGCCGAGGCTGCAGGAGATCCGCATGCGGTTCTTCGCAATCCAGCCGTAGACCCGGCGCGCGAGCGGGCGCATGCCGGGCAGCGCGAAGACTGCGGCCACCCAGCCGAGGCCGCGCACGCGGCGCAGGAGCTCGGGCACGGCGTCGGCGCCCGCGAGCACGCGGCCGTCGGCCAGCACGAGCTGCATCGCCACGAGGCACGCCGCCTCCGGCACCTGCGGGAAGCGGGCGGCCCGCGCCTCGGCGCGGCACGGCAGGATCTCGAGCGCGCCGCCCGCGAGCGCCAGGCGCATGAGCCAGAGCGCGCTCGCCCGGCACATCGCGCACTCGTCGTCGTAGATCAGGACGGCAGGCGCCGTCCCCGCTAGCGCCGGTCCCACCGCCTCAGCGTCCGGTAGTAGACGGCGAAGCCCAGCGCGACCGCGGCGGAGACGAGCGCCTGCGCGAGCGCGCCGCCGGCGCCGCCGGCGGCCCAGCGCCGGCCCTGCCAGGCCGCGTAGAAGACGAAGAACGCGATACCCGCGGCGATCAGGATGCGGTGGGCGGTGATCAGCCTCACGCGCCGAGCACGGCCTTGAGCGCGTCGCGCGTGATCGAGACGATCCGGTCCACCTCGGCCTCCGTCACCACGAGCGGCGGCGCGAAGAACACGCTGTCGCCCATTGCCGGGTGCGGTCCCACGACGGGGCGCGTGCGCGTGACCATGCCGCGCTTGACCATCTCGGCCTGCAGGCGCGCGGCGAGCTTCCTGTCCGCCGGGAAGTTCGCCTTCGTGCCGCGGTCCTGCACGAGCTCGATGGCCGCGAGCAGGCCCTTGCCGCCCCGGATGTCGCCGACGTTCGGGTGGTCGCCGAACGCGGCCGTGAGGCCCGCGTGCAGCCGCGCGCCCAGCCTCGCGGCGCGCTCCCAGAGCCGCTCGCGCTCCATGATGTCGAGGTTCGCGAGCGCGACCGCGCAGCACGTCGGGTGGCCCGAGTACGTGTACGCGTGCATCCAGCGGTCCTCGGGCTTGACCGAGTCCATCGCGTCCTTGATCGCCTTCGACACCATGATGCCGCCGAGCGGGAGGTAGCCCGAGGTCACGCCCTTGGCGAAGGCGCGGATGTCGGGCTTGACGTTCCAGTGGTGCATGGCGAACCAGCGCCCGGTGCGGCAGAAGCCCGTGATCACCTCGTCGGCGATCAGCAGCACGTCGTGCCGCGTGCACACCTCGCGCACGCACGGCCAGTAGTCGTCGGTCGGGTAGATCACGCCGCCGCCGCCGTGGATCGGCTCGCCGATGAACCCGGCGACCGTGTCGGGCCCCTCGCGGAGGATCGCCTCCTCGATCTCGCGCGCCGCGGCCTGCCCGGCGGTCTCGCCGGGCCGGACCCCCTGCTGGCGGTACGGGTAGCAGGTCGGCACGTGCACGAAGCCGGGCACGCGCGGCTCGAACATCTTCCAGTAGGCGCCCATGCCGGTGGCGCTCATCGCCTGCAGCGTGACGCCGTGGTAGCCGTTGTGGCGCGCGATGATCTTGACCTTGTCCGGCTTGCCGCGCGCCTTCCAGTAGAAGCGCGCGGTCTTGAACGCCGACTCGTTGGCCTCCGCGCCGCCGGAGGCGAGGAACACGCCCTGCATGCCGTCGCCCGCCAGCGCGACGAGGCGGCTGGCGAGCGTGATCGCCGGCACGCTCGACGAGCCCACGTAGCCCGAGAAGTACGCGAGCTCCTTCATCTGCGCCGCGGCGGCGTCCGCCAGCTCGGCGCGGCCGTGGCCGACGTTGACGTTCCAGAGGCCGGAGAGGCCGTCGAGGTACTCGTGGCCCCCGATGTCCGTGACCGTCGCGCCGCGGCCGCGCACGTAGATCATCGGCTCGGCGTTGTCCACGGGGTGGTGGAGCGGGTGGATCAGGTGCTCCTGGTCGGCCTTGACGAGCTCGGCAGCGGTCAGCGCCATCACGTCCTCCCGGGTTCAGTGGCTCGCCGGGCGCGCCCGGCGGTAGTCCCCGTGCGGGATCGGGACCGCGCGCTCCCGCGGCCCGCGGTAGCCGTAGACCCACGCACGCGCGCGCCGCCCGTCGACGAGCGTGACGACGGCGTGGCGCCGGACGAAATTGTACCCCTCCTCGCGGTCCAGAACGGGGAGAAGTTGGGGATCGTCCAGCCGGTAGACCTCACCGCGCACGGCGCCCCGCCCCTTCACGAGCCCGGGGTAGCGGCCGAGGTCGAGGAGCCGCCCCGCCGCGCGCCCCTCGCCGAGGAGCGTCGCGCCGCCCGCGAGCGCGCGGTGCAGCGGGTAGCCGCGCATCAGCGTGCCGTACGCGAAGAGCAGCTCGCTCAGGCGGTCTCCACCGCCTTGAGCACGGCGCCGAGGAAGTCGGCCTCGGGGACGGCGCCCTCGAACTCGACGCGCTCGTTGATGACCACCTTCGGCACGCCCAGCACGCGGTAGGCGCGCGAGAGCTCGGGGAACTCGGTGGCCTCGATCACCGTCGAGCGGACCCGGTCGGAGGCGACCGACATGTGCTGCGCCAGGCGCACGGCCCGGGGGCAGTGCGGTCAGGTCGGCGTCGAGAAGACCTTGATCTCGACGTCGGCCGCGAGCGCCTGGAGCGCGGTCTGCGTCGCCTCGCTGAGGGCGGGCTCGCCCGTCGAGGCGACGACGAGCGCGTCGATCAGGTTGCTGAACTCGTAGCCCAGCGGGATCCCGTAGAAGCGGAGGCCCCAGTCGCGCGCGCCCTCGACGACGAGCGCCGGCACCTGGTCGACGCCGTACGCGGCCGCGCGCTCCCGGTCGATCGCCGGGTTCAGGACCTCGACCGTGATCTGCTCGCTCAGCTCGGCCACCTCGCGCGCGAGCGCCTCGTTCTGGCGGCAGAGGTCGCCGGCGACGAGCTCCTGCGAGAAGACGACGAGCCGCACGGGGCCGGCGAGCTTCGCGAGCTCCGTGCGGACGTCTGCGCGGACTTGCGCGTTGAGGATCGACATGCCCGCATTATACTAGCGACCGACCGACCTCGCGCGTGGGAGTGGCGCCATGAAGCCCTTCGTGATCAACCGGTACGGCCGGATCGTCTTCCCCTTCAACTTCTTCCCCGCGCTCGACTTCTCGGTCTTCGAGACGCTCGAGCAGTTCGCGGCGGTCATCAAGCGCGACTTCGAGGAGAAGGCGCCGACGGAGACCGACATCGCCGGCCGCCTCGAGGCGCGCGGGTACGCCGGACGCTACGACCTGCTCCGGGACCTCGCGCTCCACCTGTTCTGGGTGAACCGCTACGCGATGACCATGTACGACAGGCGGCCGACGCGCTGGCGGGACGTGCCGCGCCACCGCGACGACGTCTTCCTGCCCGTGTTCCGCGGCTGGGAGGGTGCCGAGCTCACCACCACGATCGAGACCGGCTACCGGGCGCTGGCCCCGAGCTGGGACGAGGGCACCGAGGACCGGATCTCGCGCATCCTGCTCGACGTGTTCCGCCACAAGAAGGGCGCGGGCGACGAGCTCCCGGCCCTCAAGCCGACCGTGCCCGAGATCCTCGCGCGCCCGGCGAACCTGACCTACCACCTGCTCGCCTGGGACCCCGACTACCCGGGCTACGGCTGGGACGACATCATCGAGTACGCCCACCGCGTCCCCGAGGTCGAGGCGCTCATGCGCCAGGCGATGGTGCTGCACAACCAGTACCGCTGGGACCGCGCGAAGACGCGGCTCATCGAGGTCGGCAAGCTGCACGACGACGACTTCGTCGTCGTCTTCCAGCCGAAGAACGACGACGTCCTCCAGTTCATCCGCCGCGTGAACGGCGCGCGGCGCGCCCGCCCGCGCCGGCCGGCGCCGGCCGCGCCGCGCCCGCCCGCGACGCCCTACCCGCCGGTCGACGTGCGCGCGCGGTTCCGGGTCCTGCCGCGGCTCGAGGCCCTCGCCGTCTACCGCGGCGAGCGCGTCTGCACGAACGACGACCTGATCCGCAACAGCGCGTACTGCTGGTCGCCGATGACCGCGAAGGAGATCGAGGAGAAGACCGGTATCGTCGAGCGGCTCTACACCGAGCTCGACCTCGACCACATCGCGCTGCTCGCCGCCCAGCGGGCGCTCGCCAAGTCCGGCCGGCGCCCGGAGGACATCGGCGCCGTCCTCTTCTGCTCCTGCACGTCCACGAAGATGATGCCCTCGCTCGCGACGTGGCTCTCCGGCCAGCTCGGCCTGCTGCAGACGCACGCCTCGTGCGACATCGTCGCGGCGTGCGCGGGGCTGCCGTACGGGCTCTCGGAGGCGGTGCGGCTGCTCCAGGAGGTGGAGCGGCCGGTGCTCGTGGTCTGCGGCGAGCGGTTCTCCGACAAGATCGGCACCGTGCGGACGTCGCGCATGATCTTCGGCGACGGCGCCGCGGCGCTCGTCGTCGGGCCCGCGCCCGCCGGCGCCCCGCCCGACATCGAGTACTACCAGACGTACGCGAGCGGGCCGATGAGCGAGGTGGACTCGATCATCTGGCCCAACCCGGAGTTCGACAACAACATCACCGTGTACGGCCCCGAGGTGCGCGCGCTCGTGCGCCGCTACCTGACGCAGATGATCGAGGAGCTCAAGGGCCTGCCCCACCCCGACGGGGGCGCGGGCACGATGCTCGACGCGGTCGACCTGATCGTGCCCCACCAGGCGAACAAGACGATGGTCGTCCACTACGCCACGGCGGCCGGCATTCCCCCCGACCGCCTGTACTTCGACATCGCCCGCGTGGGCAACACCTCGTCGGCCTCGATCCCGATCGCGCTCCACGACGCGGTGCGGGAGGGCGTGATCGCGCGCCCGCTGCGCGTGTTCGCGCCCGGCTTCGGCGCCGGCGCGGTCGCGGGCTACGTCATCGCGCGCGTCGACCCGGCCATCGTCGCCCCTTAGGTGGGGGGCCCCGACATGGCCCCCCACACCCCCCAGCCCCCCAGCCCCCCAGCGCTCGGAGCACCCCGGGAAACCCGTGGCGCTCCTCGATACTCCGATGGGCTCGCGCGACGACCGTGCGTGAGCGGCGGGGGCTAGGTGGCGAACACGCTGAGCACGGCGGGGCCGCGCACCTGGCGCGCGCGACCGAGCCCCTGCGCGACGGCGGGCTCGCTGTCGGCCGCGTACGCCGCGACGCCGAAGCTCTGCGCGAGCCGCACCGCGTCGGCGCCGCCGAAGACGACCAGCACGATCGGCGCCGCGAGGCGCTTGGCCGTCTCGAGCTCGGCCGCCGCGGCGAGCAGCCCCGCCGCATCCGTGAAGCCCACGACGCGCCGCGCGGGCCGCGCGAGGTGGGCGGCGAGCGTGGCCGGCAGCGCGAAGGCCCGCGTCGCGCCGTTCGGCGCCAGGAACTCGCCCGGCGCCACCGCCTGCCAGAAGCCCGTCACGGCGTCCCAGTGCGCGCCCGCGTCGACGGCGGCGAGCGTGTCCGGCTCCATCGCCTCGCGCGCGAGCTCCACCACCCGCTGCGGCGCGAGCCCGGCCGGCGCGGCCGTGGCGGGTGCGGGCCACTCGCGCTTGAGGCGGTCCAGCTCGGCCACGTCCCAGTCCGCCCGCGGCCGGTCGGCGAGCCGGGGCGCCAGCTCCTCGAGCACGGATCCGACGCCGCCCGTCACCTCGCAGAAGGCCGGCGGCCCGTCGCTCGCGGGCGCGGGCCCGATGGCGAGCACGGGCAGCCGCGACCACCACGCGCGCGGCACGGGCTCGGCGGCGTCGAGACCGAGGGCGACGAGCAGGTCGGCGCGGCCCAGCGCCCGGTCGTCGGATGCCTCGCCCGTGACGACGCCGAGGACGAGCGGGTGCGGGTCGGGGAGCGCGCCCTTGGCCTTGGCGGTCACGAGCGCCGGCGCCGGCAGCGCCTCGGCGAAGGCGCGGAGCCACGAGGCGTCGGCCGCCGCCCGGCAGTGCTGCCCCAGCACGAGCAGCGGGCGCGCCGCGCGCGCGAGCAGGCGCGCGGCCTCCTCGAGGGCACCCGGCGCGGGCCGCGGCGGCACCTCGGGCGCGTACGGCGTCGCCGGGCGCTCCGCGTCCCGGCCGACGACGGGCTCGGGCACCTCGAGGTGCACGGGGCCGCACGGCGCCGCCAGTGCGACGCGGACCGCGTGCGCGGTCCGTGCCGCCGCCGACGCGGCCTCGACGACGACGGTCGCCTTGCAGCCGAGCACCCCCCGCGGGTGCCGGCCGGTCAGCAGGACCAGCGGCGAGCGGTCCAGGACCGCGTGCGCGACGCCCGCGGCGGCGGCGACGACGCCCGCGCTCGCGCCGACGCTGGCCACGCCCGGCGCCCCGCAGAGGTCCGCCGTGACCGCCGCCATCACGCACGCCGCCGACTCGTCGTAGGCGAGCACGACCGGGAGTCCCGCGGCGCGGGCCGCGTCGAGCAGCGGCAGCGGCGCCCCCGGGCCCGGCACGCCGAAGATCCGCGGCGCCCCCGCCCGCCGGAGGCCGTCGACGACGACGTCGGCGACGGTGGTGCGGCTCACCTAGCGGCGTGCCGCCAGGCTCTCGAAGACGGGGCGCATCCGCTCGAGCGCGAGGCGCAGGTTCTCCTCCGAGTTCGCGTACGAGAAGCGCAGGTAGCCTTCGCCGTGCGCGCCGAACGCGGTGCCGGAGAGCGCGGCGACGCCCGCCTCGTTCAGGAGCCGCTCGGCGACCTCGGCCGCGGGCCGGCCGGTGCCGGTGACGTTGGGAAACACGTAGAACGCGCCGCGCGGCCGCGCGCATCGGACCCCGGGCAGCGCGTTGAGCCCGCCCACGAGCAGGTCCCGCCGCCGCTTGAACTCCGCGACCATGCGCGCGACCGGCGCCTGGTCGCCCTGGAGCGCCGCGATGCCCGCGAGCTGCACGAACGACGCCGTGCACGAGGCCGAGTTCACCATGAGGCGCGTCACCTGCTCGGCGAGCGGAAGCGGCATCACGCCGTAGCCGAGGCGCCAGCCCGTCATCGCGTACGACTTCGAGAAGCCGTCGAGCAGGATCGTGCGCTCGCGCATCCCGGGCAGGCTCATGATCGAGGCGAACTCGCCCTCGTAGAGGAACTGGCGGTAGATCTCGTCGGAGAGCACCGGGATCCCGCGCGCCGCCGCGAGCGCGGCGATGCGCTCGAGCTGGCGCGCGTCGAGGACGCCGCCGGTGGGATTCTCGGGCGAGTTGACGACGATCAGCTTCGTCTTCGCGGACACGCGCCGCTCGAACAGCTCGAGGTCGAAGCCGAAGCCGCTCTCCTCGCGCAGCGGGATCGGCACGGGCACGCCGCCGACGAAGTTGATGACGGACTCGTAGATCGGGAAGCCCGGGTTCGGATAGATCACCTCGTCGCCGCGGTCGACCAGCGCCAGGATCGTGAAGAACATGATCGGCTTCGCGCCGGGCGTGACCACGACCTCCTCCGGCGCCACGGGAACCCCGCGCGTCTCGCCGACGTGCTTGGCGATCGCCTCGCGCAACTCGGGCAGGCCGGCCGACGGGCCGTAGTGCGTCGCGCCCGCGTCGAGCGCCTGCTTGGCCGCCTCCTTGATGTGGGCGGGCGTGTCGAAGTCCGGCTCGCCGATCTCGAGGTGGATGATCTGGCGGCCGGCGCGCTCGAGGGCGCGCGCGCGGGCGAGCACCTCGAAGGCCGATTCGGTCCCGAGCCGGGCCATGCGTGCGGCGAAAGTCATGGAGACAGCATTATAGACAATATGGCGGGGGTCGGGGTGTTCGAGAGGCGGCGATGCGGATCCACATCCTCGCGCCCCGGGGGGCCGCCGATGATCCTCCTGCTTGGCGTCGTCAGCTTCCTTCGTGCGCTGGTCTTCGGCGCGGCCGCCGTGGCCATCGAAAACGCCGCGCTGCGCCAGCAGGTCGCGGTGCTGCACCGCTCGGTCGCGCGGCCGCGGCTGCGCCAGCGGGATCGCCTGCTGTGGGCGTGGCTGGCGCGGTGCTGGGGCGGCTGGCGGGCAAGCCTGCTCATCGTGCGCCCCGCGACAGTGCTCGCGTGGCATCGGCGCGGCTTCCGGCTCTACTGGGGCTGGCGGTCACGCGCGCGCGGGAAGGGGCGGCCGCCACTCGACGGGGCGCTGCGCGCCCTGATCCAGCGCATGGCGCGAGAGAATCCAACGTGGGGCCGCCGCCGGATCCAGGCTGAACTGGCGCTGCTGGGCTACGCGGTGTCGGGGCTGACCGTCGCCAGGTACATGGGCCGGCGGCCAAGGCGGCCGTCGCCGACCTGGCGAGCGTTCCTGGCCGCGCATCTGGGCGACGTGGTGGCGGTCGACTTCTTCGTGGTGCCCACACTCACCTTCCGCCTGCTCTTCGCGTTCGTGGTCCTCCGCCACGATCGCCGGGAGCTCCTCCAGGTGAGCGTCACCGACCATCCGACGGCGGCCTGGGCCGCCCAGCAGATCGAGGCCGCGCTCTCCGGGGCCCTGGCGCCGGCGTATCTCCTCCGCGATCGCGACGGCGTCTATGGCGAAGTCTTCGAGCAGCGCCTGGCGGCGCGCGGCATCCGGCAGCGCCTCATCGCACCGCAGGCGCCGTGGCAGAACCCGTTCGCCGAGCGCGCGATCGGCTCGATCCGGCGCGAGTGCCTGAAGCACGTCCTCGTGCTCAACGAGCGCCACCTGCGCCGCCGCCTCCGCAGCTACCAGCGGTACTACAACGCGGCGCGGCCCCATCAGAGCCTGGAGGACAACAGCCCGTGGCCGCGGACGGTCGAGCCACCCGAGCGGGGGCCGATTGTTGCGGTGCCGCAGGTCGGTGGGCTGCATCACCGCTACCGGCGCGCCGCCTGAAGGACGCCGGGTTCCCAATCTGCCCCTCAGGGTACTGGCCTGTCGCTTCGCGCGTGTCACCGAGGGCTTCGCCTCTCAGATCGTCGTCTCGAGACCGAGTCCCCCAAGATTCTGAGCGTCGTCGTCGCGTGGCCGCGGGGGCTGCAACCACTTCGATGCACGCCAACAGAGTTTCTGACCAGGACACCGAGCGTTTGCGAGCCGTCGGCGACGCTCGTCGTGTCCCAGGTCGCCGCGGCGCTCACGCTCGGCGAGGCAGCGGGGTCGGGGTGGCCGGCAGGCTCTGGCCGTCCACGGTCTGGGCGGCCAAAACCATGAGGCCCTACATCCCTGGTCCCAGTCGAAATAGACGATTGAGTGATGCGACATACCGAAAGATGCGAAAAGCAATGCGCACGAACAAATAACCCGGCTGACGACTGATGGTATCCAATGCGCCGACCACGCACTCGTCGCAGATAGCACTCTCACGAGAAGTCAAGATCGTGTGAACGTCCTGCGGCAGCTTGCCGCAGAAGCTGCATCTGGTATCAGCCCCCTCCACTCTATACATCTCACGGCCATCGGATCCCCGCGATGTCATATCTCACCCTCTCCCGGCAGGCGTCCCGTCAGAGAATCCAAGTATCTCTGGAGAGCCGGGAAGTCGGGAACGATTAGTGGGAAGATCTCCACCCATGGCGGAGGGGTCAGGGAAGTTGGGGGCGGGCGCCGTCTGAACGGAATCACCTTACCAGGGGGATCCCAAGGAAGCTTCTCTGGCTTCCAATACCGACCCTTCGGGGGCGGCAATGGAATGACCTCTCCAGACAGACTGATGGGTGGCCAGTCGTCTGGCGCCTTCTTGTCAAGGCCTAGAGGATCAGGGTAACGAAGCGGACTGTTCCCAACGTACGAATAGAAGTTGACTTCAGCGCGGAACCCGACCGGATCCTCGGAGATAAACCGCTGCAGGCCGGGGTGGTAGTAGCGCGCCCAAGAGTAACGCCCACTGTGAGTTTGGCCAGAAACTCGACGCCGAGCCCGATGAGACTTTCGGTGATGAGGCCGGGGCCGGCCTATGCATGGGATGGCGACCGCGTGCTCGTACCGGCGACTACGAGCAGAGGAGCTATACCTCCTCTGCCTCACCGACATCTGGGGCAAGCAACTCCTCGATCTGTCCGGCTCGTGTCCTCTGGGACGACGGTCGCTACAACGGTTGAAGGTTCCTCTACCTTGTGCCAAGGCGTCTCACGAGCACCGACCAAATGTATCTCTCACGTGCGTTCCGGCGTCTCTGAACCTCCGAGAAGAGGCGCTCTGCCTCCGGCCGATAGCGCCTGCCGTCGCTGGCATTGAAGAGATAAAAGTACGGGACTAGCGACGTCCCCGCCTCGGCGAGGCGCTCGCACTCATTGACAAAGGGCTCGGCGCCAGCGTGTGCATACGGCAAATAGAGTTTCCAGAACTCGATCTCTGAACTCGCGCCAAACCTCCTTTCGGCCTCTTCAAGAACCTCCGGCATACGCTGCTCGGCGGCTGCGACGAGGAAGCCAGACAGCTTATGATGATGGATGTAGGACGGGTCGGTGCACTCAAGATAGAGCAGTGCGAGATTCAGGAAGGTATCGAGTCCTGCATCCGGTTCTGCGATCGCACGCTCGTATGCCTCGACTGCCTCTACTGGTCTCTCCTGAGCATCCCACATAGCGGCTTCCTCACTTGCACTCATCGCGGGACGACATTCACGCCAGCGTCGATTATCCTCCCGTCTCGAACATGAACCCAGATCTGCTGACCACTCCGAAAGATCTGGCTAAATCCCTCCACACCAGCCTTTGCTTTGCCTGGTGAGATTACGTCCGGGTTGCGGTTCGCTGGGTTCGAAGCGACAGCCTGGAAGATTCGGGCTAGGCGTTCCATCGACGTGGCGAACGTCGGATTGAAGTGGCCGCGCGCGGCACGAAAGATGTGGTCGGCGCGACTCCAGTCGAACGGTACTCGCTGAAGCGATGGTGCGGCAACTGCCCCGACAGGCGCCAGGCGCGGGAACAGACGGCCGGCGAGAGCTGCAACCGCCTTCGCGATCGCTCCAAACCCAGCTTCGGAAATGGGGACAAGATCCAAGTCAAGCTCAAGCTGGAGGAGCAGGCGATCCTCGCGATCAAGACCCAGCGGATCGATAAAGTTCAGGGGGTTGTTGCCGACGTACGCGTACAGATTCACGTCGCCCGCTGCAAAGCCCAGGGGATCCTGTGAAAGAAACCGCTGGAGCCCCGGATGGTAGTAGCGCGCCCGGTAGTAGTAGAGGCCCGCGAGGCCGTCGTTCTCCCGCCCCGTGTACTGGAACGGGTTCCCCGAGCTCACGCCCTCCGCCGCCGTCCGCCCGAACGGCGCGTAGGTGTAGCGCGTGGCCAGCGCGCCGGCCGAGTCCGTCAGCATCAGCGCGGAGCCGAGGGCGTCCGCCGTGTAAAACTCCATCCCGTTGCGGGCCAGCGGCTCGTCAATGGTCAG
>MGCF01000178.1:9955-21795 GCA_001788495.1 Candidatus Rokubacteria bacterium RIFCSPLOWO2_02_FULL_73_56 | reverse complement strand
GCGGGATCCCGAAGAGCCCCTCGGTCGTGAGGTAGAGCTGGCCGACGACGCGCCGCACGGTGTAGCCGCGGTGCGAGATCAGCTCCGGCATCCACGCGCCGAGAAACGCGTACAGGACGAACAGCACGGTGATCACGGGGAGCCAGAGCCCGACGGCGCGGCGGGTGCCCTCGAGGACGAGCAGGATGAGCACGACGCCGACCGCGATGTCCCTCGGCTCGGGCGTGCCCACGCGCTGGAGCAGGGCCTCGTAGTGGAGCGTGACGTAGAGCGAGGCGTACGCGCCGAGCCCCGCCAGGACGAGGTCGTACCACGGCAGCCGCGGGCTCCGCGCGCGCTTCACCGCCGGGTAGAACATGAACCCGAGCAGGAGCGCGAACGTGAGATGGACCGAGCGCTGCTTGGCGGCGGGCAGCGCGCCGACCGCCGCGGTCCAGAGCTGGAAGGCGGTCATCGCGAGCGCGAGCGCCCCCGAGAGCCAGAACGACCAGCCCCCCAGCTCGCGCGCGCCGAACTCGGCCTCCTTGACGAGACGCTCGGCCTCGGCGATGCCGGCCTGCTCGTCCTGAGCGATCCGGAGCCCGGGGTCGTCGCTCATGGGCTCGCCTCGCCTGCGGCTCGCACCTCCACGTTCATAGGCTCGCCTCGCCTCCGGCTGCGGCTCGCATGGCGACGCTCATCGTGGCCCCGAGACTCTGGCCGAACCGCGCGGCGTTGTCAACGGAGATAGGACGCGACGAACGTGCCGGCCGCGGCCGGCGTCGCGAAGCGTCCGAGGCGGAACGGCGCGGGGTCGACGGGCGGCGCCGCGCCGGTGAGCAGCGCGGCCAGGTGCTCGCCCACGGCGGGAGCCAGCTTGAAGCCGTGACCGCTCATGCCGGCGGCGATCCAGAGGCCGCGTACGGGCGCCTCGTCGAGGATCGGCATCCAGTCGGGCGTGATGTCGAAGGCACCCGCCCAGCCGCCGCGGTAGCGCGCCTGCGCGAGCGCGGGCAGGGCACGGCTCGTGCGGGCGAGGACCGGCGCGGCCTCGTCGAGGGAGACCGCGGCGCCGAGTCGCTCGGGGTCCATCGGGTGCCGGGTCTCGTCGTCGGTGAGCGAGCCCGTCAGGGTGAGGTTGCCGGTCTCCGGGCGCACGTAGGCGCCGCCGGCGAGGTCGAGGTAGACGACGTGCGGGCGGCCGAACGCGGCATCGCGCTCGACGACGAAGACGGGGTGGCGGCCCACGACGATCGGCAGCTCGACGCCGGCTGTGCGCGCCAGCCCGCGGGCCCAGAGGCCGGTGGCGTTCACCACCACCGGGGCCTCGATCCGCTCACCGCGCGCGGTGGCGACGCCGACGACGCGCTCGCCGGCGGTCAGCACGGCGGAGACCTCGACGCCCTGCTCGATCCGCGCGCCGAGGCGGCGGGCCGCGTCGGCGTAGCGGGTGGCGACGGCGGCCGGGTCGCCGTAACCGGACTCGGGCTCCCAGAGGACGGCGCCGAGGGCCGACGCGTCGAGGCGCGGCTCGATGCGCGCGGCGTCCGCGGGATCGAGGACCTCGGCGCGGATGCCGACGGCACGCTGCGCGGCGACCGTCGCGAGGAGCTTCGACCGCATGGCCGGCGCCACGCCGATCAGCGCGCCGCAGGCGACGAAGCCGGCGTCGCCGCCGACGGCGTCGGCGAACCGCTGGAACACCGCGAGCGAGCGCTTGACCATCTGGCTCGTTTCGCGCGTCGGGTAGAGCTGGCGGATGATCCCCACCGAGCGGCCCGTGCCCCCGGCGGCGAGCGCCGTGCGCTCGAGCAGGAGAACGTCGCGCACGCCGCGCGAGACCAGGTGGAAGGCGAGCGAGGTGCCGGTGACGCCGCCGCCGACGATGACGACGCCGGCGGTGCGGCTCACAGGGGCACCTCCGTGCCGAGGGACTGCGCCCGCGCCCGCTCGTACGCGAGCCGGGCGGCGGCCACATCCTCGAGCGCGAAGCCGACCGACTTGAACAGCGTGATCTCCCCGGGGTGGGTTCGGCCCGGACGCCGGCCGGTGACGAGCTCGGCCAGCTCGGCGGTCACGTGCCCGCGCGCGACGACGCCCTCCGCGAGCGGGATCAGCAGGTCGCCCGCCTCCTCGAGCGCGCCCGCGTACGTGTCGACGACCACGCGCGCCCGCCGGACCGTCTCGGTGTCGACCTCGCGGGTGCCGGGCCGGAAGGCGCCGACCGCGTCGACGTGCGTCCCCGCGCGCAGCTCGGCGCCGGCCACGACGGGGGTCGCGGACGTCGTCGCGCACGTCACGAGGTCGGCCTCGCGCAGCGCACGGCGCGGGTCCGCGCCGGCCTCGACCGGGATCCCCAGCTCCGCGCCCATCGCGGCGGCGAAGGCCGCCGCCCGCGCGGGGTCCCGGCCGACCACCGTCACGCGCTCGAGCGGCAGCGTCGCCGCCAGGCAGCGGAGCTGGAACGTCGCCTGCGCGCCCGCCCCGAAGCAGACGGCGCGGCGCGTGTCGGCGCGGGCGAGGTAGCGGGCGGCGAGCGCCGAGGTCGCGCCCGTGCGGAGGCCCGTCAGGACGGTGCCCTCGAGCAGCGCGAGGGGCCGGCCCGTGGCCCCGTCCAGCAGGACGTAGCTCGCCTGGAGCGTCGGGTGGCCCCGCGCCCGGTTCGCGGCGTAGTACGTCACGAGCTTCGTGCCGAGCGCGAGCCCGTCGTCGCCCGCGGCGCCGAGCGCCGCGGGCATGAGCAGGAGGAGCCCGTCGTCGGTGACGGGGACGACCGTCCGCGGCGGCACGCGCGTGCGGCCCTCGGCGTGGGCGCGGAATGCGTCGGCCAGGACGTCGACCAGCTCGGCCGGCGGGAGCGCCGCACGCAGGTCGTCGCGTCCGAGCACGAGCACGACGGCGGCCCGCCTCAGGCGGCGCGGCGGATCATCCGCTGGACGCGCGCTTCGAGGACCAGCTCACCGCGCTGGTTCAGCACGCGATGGCGGTACGTGACGATGCCGCGGTCGGGCTTCTTCGTCTCGCGCTTGTCGGCGATCTCCACCGTGACGCGGAGCGTATCGCCCTCGAGGACGGGCGCGACCACCCGGAGCTCGCCCCCGAGGTACGCCATGCCCGTGCCGTGGAGCATCCCGGTCTGGATGATGAGCCCCTCGGAGAGGGCGAACGTCAGGGCGCCAGGCGCCGCGCGGCGCTTGAACATCGACTCGCGCGCGACGTACTCCATGTCCATGAAGAGGGGCTCGGTGAAGCCGCAGAGGTTCACGAAGCCGACGATGTCGGCCTCGGACACCGTGCGCGCGAGGGTCGTGCAGGTGGTGCCGACTTGGTGCTCCTCGAAGCTCAAGCCGTGGGCGAACATCGGGTCTCCTTTCGATCGTCCGGTGCTTATTCCCCGAGGTAGGCGCGGCGCACGTCGGCGTTGTCCGAGAGCTCCGCCGCCGTGCCCGCCAGAACGACGGTGCCGGTCTCCAGCACATAGCCTCGGTGGGCGATGGCCAGCGCCATCGCGGCGTTCTGCTCGACGAGCAGGATCGTCGTGCCCTGACGATTGATGTCCACGATCGTCTCGAAGATCTGCTCCACGAGCACCGGCGCCAGGCCCATGCTCGGCTCGTCGAGGAGCAGGAGCCGGGGGCTCAGCATGAGCGCGCGGCCGATGGCGAGCATCTGCTGCTCGCCGCCCGAGAGCGTGCCGGCGACCTGGCCGATCCGTTCCTCGAGCCGGGGGAACAGCGTGAGCACGCGGTCGAGGTCGCCGGCGATCGCCGCGGCGTCGTGCCGCGGGTAGGCCCCCATCATGAGGTTCTCGCGGACGGTGAGCCGGTTGAAGATCCGCCGGCCCTCGGGCACGTGGGCGATGCCCTTGAGGACGATCCGGTGCGCCGGGGCGCCGACGAGCGACTCGCCCTCCAGCACGATCGCGCCCCGGAGGGGACGGAGGAGGCCCGAGATCGTCTTGAGCGTGGTGGTCTTGCCGGCGCCGTTGTTGCCGAGCAACGCGACGATCTCGCCGCGGTCCACCCCGAGCGCGACGCCATTCAGCGCCGGGATCCCGCCGTACGCGACCTCGAGCGCCTCAACGCTCAGCAAGACGCCTCCGCGGCCCGCCCGAGTGGCGCGTGCCGAGATAGGCCTCGATCACGCGGGGGTTGGCCTGCACCTCCTGCGGCGGGCCCTCCGCGATCTTCTCGCCGTGGTCGAGCACGGTCACGCGGTCCGACACCTCCATGACGACGCGCATGTTGTGCTCGATCAGGATGACCGCGAGCCGCAGGTCTGCGACCAGCGCGCGCAGCAGGCGCATGAGCGCGCCGGCCTCGCCCCGCGTCATCCCCGCGGTCGGCTCGTCGAGCAGCAGCAGCGCGGGCTCCGAGGCGAGCGCGCGGCCGATCTCGAGCCGGCGCTGGTCGCCGTACGGCAGGCTGCGCGCGACCTCGTTCGCCTGACGGAGGAGGCCGACCCGCTCGAGCAGCGCCGAGGCGCGCGCCATCAGCGCCCCTTCGGTGGCGTGAAAGCGCGGCCGGTGGGTCAGCACGTCCCAGAGCCCCAGCCCCACGCGCGCGTGCATCCCGACGAGGACGTTCTCGAGCGCGGTCATGTTCGCGAACAGGCGGATGTTCTGGAACGTACGGCAGATGCCGAGCGCCGTGATCTGGTCGGGGCGCAGGCCGAGCAGCGGCTGCTCGCGGAAGGTGACGCTCCCCTCGTCGGCCTGGTAGAGGCCGGTGAAGACGTTGAAGAGCGTCGTCTTGCCCGCCCCGTTCGGGCCGATGATCGAGGCGATGCCCTCGTCGAGCGCGAAGTCCACCGCGTGCAGGGCGGTGAGGCCGCCGAACCGCTTCGTGACACCGCGGGCCTCGAACAGGGCGGTCATGGCTTGCCGAGCTCGCGGGCCCGCCGGCGCGCCGGCAGGATCCCCTGGGGGCGGAAGATCATCATGAGGACCAGGATCATCCCGAAGATCATGCGCTCGTACTTCGCCGGCTCGAGCTGCGTGGGCAGGTCGGCGAGGCTCATGCCGAAGACCGTGACGCCGGCGTTCTTCAGCTCGTTGAGCCAGAGCGAGAACCCCTTGAGCACCTGGAGGTTCAGCACGGTCACGACCGTCGCGCCGACGACGGCGCCCGGGATCGACCCCATGCCGCCCAGGATCACCATCGCGAGCACCCCGATGGACTCGAGGAACGTGAACGACTCGGGGTTGATGAAGATCTGCTTGGCGGAGAAGACGACCCCCATCACCCCGGCGAACGAGGCGCCGCAGGCGAACGCGAGCAGCTTGCTCCGCACGAGCGGCACGCCCATCGCCTGGGCGGCCAGCTCGTCCTCGCGGATGGCCTCCCACGCGCGGCCGATGTGCGAGTCCTCCAGGCGCCGGTTCACGAGCACGACGACGCAGACGATCAGGAGGACCAGGAAGTAGAAGGCCTCCGAGTAGGGCAGGCCGAAGGGCACCGGCGGGCGGGCGATCGGGGTGATCCCCTTCGGGCCGTTCGTGAAGTTGATCGGCTTGTCGAGGTTGTTGGCCAGCACGCGGATGACCTCGCCGAACCCGAGCGTCACGATCGCGAGATAGTCGCCGCGCAGCCGCAGCACCGGCAGCCCCAGCAGGACGCCCGTGGCGGCGCCCACGCAGAGGCCGACGCCGAGGAAGACGTAGAACCACCCCGGCGCGAGCGGGAACCCGCCGCCGAAGATCTGGTTCGCCTGCGGCGAGCCGAAGATCGCCCACGAGTAGGCGCCCACGGCGAAGAACGCGACGTAGCCCAGGTCGAGCAGCCCGGCGAGCCCGACGACGATGTTCAGGCCGAGCGCGAGCGCGACGAAGATGCCGACCTGCGTGGCCACCTCGAGGTAGTAGCCGTTGAACGAGCCGATGAGCGGCATCAGGACCAGGAGGGCCGCGGCGAGGAGCGTCGCGCGGAGCCAGCGCGGGATGCGGGCGAGGTAGACCCACAGCAGCGAGCCCTGGAAGAGCAGGAAGACGAGGATCGACCGTGGGAACACGGCGACCGCCCACGTCGAGAGGGCGACCACGCCGACCGCGAGCGTGGCCCGGATCACGCGCGCTCCCGCACGATCTCCCCCAGGAGGCCCTTGGGCCGGAAGATCAGGATCAGGATCAGGACCGAGAAGGCGAAGATGTCCTTGTACTCGGCCCCGAAGGCGCCTCCCGTCAGCAGCGACAGGTAGGAGGCGGCGAAGGCCTCGAGCAGGCCGAGGACGATCCCGCCGAGCATCGCGCCCGGGATGTTGCCGATGCCGCCGAGCACCGCCGCCGTGAACGCCTTGAGCCCCGGGATGAAGCCGCTGTACGGGTTGATGAGCCCGTACTGCACGCCGAACAGGACGCCGGCCGCGCCGCCCATGACGCCGCCGATGAAGAAGGTGAGCGAGATGATGCGGTTGACGTCGATCCCCATCAGGCTCGCGGCCGCCTGGTCCTCGGCCACCGCGCGGATCGCGGTGCCGATCTTGGTGCGGTTGACCAGCAGGTGCAGCACCCACAGCATGCCGAGCGCGGCGACGATCACGACGATCGACTTGACCGACACGTCGATCGTCTCGGTCAGCTCGAAGCGGAGGTTCAGCGCGTCCAGCGTCGGGTAGACCAGGTTGAACGCGTTGCGCCAGATCGACTCGACGAGGCGGATCAGGTCCTGGAGGAAGAACGAGACGCCGATCGCCGAGATCAGCGGGATGAGCCGCGGCGCCGAGCGCAGGGGCCGGTAGGCGATCCGCTCGACGGTGACCGCGAGCAGACCGCTGACGGCCATGCCCGCGAGCAGCAGGAGGAGCAGCACGAGCGGCCACGGCAGGCCGTCGAGCCAGCCCGCGCCCTTGAGCCCCAGCAGGATCTCCACGCCGGCGAACGCGCCGACGATGAAGATCTCGGAGTGCGCGAAGTTGATGAACTCGAGGACGCCGTACACCATCGTGTAGCCGAGCGCGATCAGCGCGTACATGAACCCGAGGATGAGACCGTCGAGGAGGACTTGCGGGAAGATGTCGACGAGGAGCTGGAAATCCATTGGCCGGGAGGGCCGCGAGGGGGGCCGGCTCGGCCCCCTCGCCGGGATCGGGACGCTACTTCTTCCTCGGCGCCGCGATGGTGAGGATCCTCGCCGCCTTGTTGTCGTTCCACTTGGCCGGATCCTCGCTCCCCACCTGGAGCACGAGGTACACCGCCTTCTTCGGGTCGCCCTTGTCGTCGAACTCGACCGTGCCCGTGATGCCCGCGTACTTGACGTCGCGCACCGCCGACGTCACGGCGTCGCGTGTGGGGGCCTTGCCGCCCTTCGTCACCGCCTCGAGCGCCTTGATCGCGATCGCGGTCGCGTCGTACGCCTGGGCCGCGAAGGGCTCGGGGTTCCTGCCGAACTTCCGCTTGAAGTCCTGGGCGAACTGCTTCGCCTGCGGGTAGAGCGACGCGGGTCCGGCGACCGACGTGTAGTACATGCCGACGACGGCCTTGCCGGCGATCCTCGCGAGGTCCGAGGAGTCGAGGCCGTCGGGCCCGAGGAACTTCGACTTCACACCCTTCTCGCGCGCCTGCTTGAAGAACGGCCCGGCCTGCTCGTAGATGCCGCCGAAGTAGATCAGGTCGGGATTCTTGGCCTTGATCGGCGTGATGATCGGATCGAAGTTCGACTTCTCCTCGGTGCCGTCGAAGCCGAGGACCTTGATGCCCTTCTTCTCGGCGTCGGCCTTGAAGAACTCGGCGACGCCCTGACCGTACGTCGTCTTGTCGTGGATGATGTACACCGACCTGGCCTTGAGCGTCCCCTTGGCGAACTCGGCGCCCACCGGGCCCTGCACGTCGTCGCGGCCGCACACGCGGAAGATGTTCTTGTACCCGCGGTCGGTCACGTCCGGGGCCGTGTTCGCCGGCGAGACCATGGCCAGGTTGACCTCCTTGTAGACCTCGGAGGAGGGGATGGCGACCCCGGAGTTCAGGTGGCCGATGATGACCATGATGTCTTTGTCGGCGATGATGTTCTTGGCGTTCGCGACGCCGACGTCGGGCTTGGCCTGGTCGTCGAACGGCACCAGCTCCACCTTGAAGCCACGCTTCTCGAGGCCGCCCTTGAGCTTCTCGAGCGCCAGCTGGACGCCGAGCTTGATGCCCTCGCCGAGGGCGGCCTGGCCGCCGCTGAGCGGGCTCTGGCTGGCGATCTTGATCGTGCCCTTGCCCTGCGCGTCGAGATTCGAGGCCGCCGGCAGCGCCGCGAGGCCGAGGATCACGGCGAGAACGAGCGCCAGGCGAACGGGGTAGCGGTTCATTCGTGCCCCCTCCTTGTGCACGCTCGGTGAGCGTGCCGGATGCCGCAATGCGCCGCCATTATAGCGGCCGCCTCCGGGCGGTCAAGTCACGCGCCCCGCGGATGTCACGCGCCCCGCGGATCGCGTCGAGCAGGCTCCGCGTCGCCGCGGCCGGGTCGGGCGCCCCGCAGACCGCCGAGATCACGGCCACGCCGTCGGCGCCCGCCCGGATCACCTCCGGCACGTTCGCGGCCGTGATCCCGCCGATGCCGACGAGCGGCACCCGGATCTCGGGCCGGAGCCGCCGCACGAGGTCGGACCCGACGAGCTCGAAGTCGGGCTTGGTGTCGGTCGGGAACATCGAGCCGACGGCGACGTAGTCCGCGCCCGCGGCCTGCGCGTCGCGCGCCTGCGCCAGGCTGTGGGTCGAGAGGCCGAGGATCATCCCGCGCCGCAGGAGCGGGCGGGCGGCGCGGGGCGGCAGGTCCTCCTGGCCGAGGTGGACGCCGTCGGCGTCCACGGCGAGCGCGAGGTCCAGGCGGTCGTTCACGATGAAGGTCGCGCTGGCGCGCCGGCACCGCCCGCGCAGCCGCTCGGCCAGGGGGAGGAGGCGCCCGGACGGCCACGCCTTCTCGCGGAGCTGGAACATCCCGCATCCGCCCGCGAGCGCCGCCTCGAGGATCTCCTCGAGGTCGCGGCCGCGCGCCGCGGCGCGGTCCAGGATGACGTAGAGCGTCGGATCCATCAGCCGAGCAGGCGGGCGGTGTCGACGCTGGTGAAGCGTCCCTCCAGGAACAGCGGATCGCCGAGGACCCGGAGCTGGAACGGGATCGAGGTCTTGACGCCCTCGACCACCGTCTCCGCGAGCGCGCGTCGCATCCGCTCGATCGCCTCGCGGCGGTCCCGGCCGTGGACGATGATCTTCGCGAGCAACGAGTCGTAGAAGGGCGGGACCACGCACGGGGCCGCCAGGTGGCTGTCGACGCGGACGCCGAAGCCTCCGGGCGGGATCCACGCGGTCACGCGCCCCGCGCTCGGCGCGAACGTCTCGGGGTCCTCCGCGTTGACGCGAACCTCGATCGCGTGGCCGTCGAACCGCACGGCGTCCTGGCGGTAGCCGAGGCCCTCGCCGGCGGCGATGCGGATCTGCTCGCGGATCAGGTCGATGCCCGTGACCATCTCGGTGACCGGATGCTCGACCTGGATGCGCGTATTCATCTCGATGAAGTAGAAGTGCCCGCCGGGGTCCACGAGGAACTCGACCGTGCCCGCGCTCGCGTAGTTGACCGCGGCCGCGACGCTGAGCGCCGCGCGGTGCAGACCCGCGCGCATCTCGGCGGAGAGGGCCGGCGCGGGCGACTCCTCGATGAGCTTCTGGTGGCGGCGCTGCACCGAGCAGTCGCGCTCGCCCAGGTGCACACGGATGCCGTTGCGGTCGCCGAGCACCTGGACCTCGATGTGGCGCGCATTCTCGACGAACTTCTCGCAGTAGACCTCCGAGGACCCGAAGGCCGCGCCCGCCTCCGACTGGCAGGCGTCGAAGGCCGCGCCCGCTTCCGCGCGCGCGCGCACGATCCGCATGCCCCGGCCGCCGCCACCCGCCGCCGCCTTGAAGATGACCGGGTAGCCGATCGCGTCCGCCACCGCCAGCGCCTCCTCCGCGTCCTTCAGCGGCAGCTCGCTCCCCGGGACGACGGGCACGCCAGTCTGCTTCGCGAGCTGGCGTGCCTGTGCCTTGTCGCCCATCAGCCGGATCGCCTCGGGCGACGGGCCGATGAACGTGACCGAGCAGGCGCGACACACCTCGGCGAAGGCGGGGTTCTCGGCGAGGAAGCCGTACCCGGGGTGGATCGCCTCGCTGTCGGTGACGGCGGCGGCGGAGATGATCGCGGGGATGTTGAGGTAGCTCAGTCGTGGCGCGTCGGGCCCGACGCAGATCGACTCGTCGGCGAGCCGCACCGCGAGCGTGGCCGCGTCGGCCTTCGAGTGAGCGACGACCGAGCGGATGCCGAGCTCGCGGCACGTGCGGACGATGCGGAGCGCGATCTCGCCCCGGTTGGCGATCAGGATCTTCTGGAACAGGCTAGCCTCCGAGGACGCGGCGCCACTGCGACTCGAGCTCCGCCATGCGGAGGCCGTAGACGCGCGGCATCGCCTCGGCGAGCGTGTCGCCGGCGCCCAGGCGGAGCAGGAGCTCGCGCATCACCGGCATTCCGCCGCGGTCCAGCAGGTCGCGCACGATCCAGAGCGCGATGTCGTAGCCGGCGCGGGCGCGCAGGGGATCGGCGTCGGTCACGAGCGCCTCGACGCCCGCGAGCGTCAGGGCACCGGGCACCGGGAGCATCGGGTCCACGGTGGCGCCCTCGAGGGCCTGCGCGAGGCCCTCGTGCAGCCAGCGCGGCGCGCGCCCGCGCGAGAGGCCGTGGATCGCGGCGTGCGCGTACTCGTGCGCGACGAGGCGCTCGAGCTCGGCCGCGGGCGGCGGCGTCGCCCCGACCGGCAGCCGGATCTTGCCGTCGAACACGCCCGTGGCCCAGCCGTGGACGCGCGTGACGTCCTCGAACTGCGAGCGGTCGTAGAGGATCACGCCGAGCCGCTCGCGCGGAGCGTAGCCGAGCGCGCCGCCGACGCGGTCGGCGGCGGCCTCCAGCGCCCGCGTGACGGCCACGCGCGCCGCCCGGTCCGGCACGCCGCGCTGCTTGACGACGAAGCGCCGGGTCACCTCGCGCTCGAAGCCGGCCTCGGCGCGGCGCTCGCGCTCGAGCTTGTCGAGCAGGCGGCGCGCGCGGTCGTTGCCCGGCTCGCGCGCGAGCAGTGCGCGCAGGTGCGCGATCGCGCGATCGGGGTCGTCGTGGTGGTCGTAGAGGTGCGCGAGGAGCAGCGCGGCCTGGCCGTCGTGCCCGGCGCGCACGGCGCGCTCGAGCGGCGCGACCGCCTCGGCGGAGCGGCCCGCGTGGACCGCCGCCAGCCCGAGCCCCTTCAGCAGCGCGGGCGCCTCGGGCGACTCGGCGAGCCCCTGCCGGAACAGCAGCCAGGCCTCGTCGGGGCGGCTCTCGCGGAGCGCCTGCCAGCCCCACGCCTCGAAGCAGCTCGAGACGTCCTCGCGGCGCACGGCGCTCGAGGGGTCGTCCGCGGCGGCGCGGCTCAGCCGCTCGCACGCGCGCGAGTACTGGCCGACCGCGTAGAGTCTGATCGCCTCGTCCGTCAGCGCCCGGGCCGCGTCCGAGACCGCCACCGGGACGACCGCCACGGCCGGCCGCGCGTCGCGCACGCCGTGGCGCCGTCCCTCCCACCAGCCCAGCGCCAGCGCGGCGGCGCAGAGCACCGCGGCGACGGGGACCAGCAGCCGGACGTCGGTGGACCGCTTCAGGGCAGGCCTCAGCGCCCGGGCTCGATGAGGAAGAGCGGCTGGCCGTACTCGACCCCGTGCCCGTTCTCGACGAGGATCTTCACGATGCGCCCGGCCGCCTTCGACTCGATCTCGTTCATGAGCTTCATCGCCTCGATGATGCAGAGGATCTGCCCCTCCTTCACGACGTCGCCCTCCTGCACGTACGGCTCGACGTTCGGGGACGGCGCGCGGTAGAACGTGCCGA
>MGCF01000178.1:0-9948 GCA_001788495.1 Candidatus Rokubacteria bacterium RIFCSPLOWO2_02_FULL_73_56 | reverse complement strand
CCGGCCGCCGGCACGACGGGCGCGGGCGCCGCCGCGGCCGGCGCCGCCGCGGCGCCGAGGCGCTGCAGCCGGACGCGCACGTCGCCGACGGCGACCTCGATCTCGGCGAGGTCGAGCTCCGCGAGCAGCGCGCCGAGCTCGCGCACGAGTTCTGTGACGACCGGCCCGCGTCGCCCGGGGCGCCGGTGCGCCATCACGCCCCCGCCGCCGCGACGCGGCCCAGGTACTCGCCGGTGCGCGTGTCGACCTTCACCACGTCACCCTCGCCGAGGAAGAGCGGGACCTGCACGACCGCGCCCGTCTCGAGCGTCGCGGGCTTGGTGCCGCCCTGCGCCGTGTCACCGCGCACGCCGGGATCGGTCTTGGCGATGGCGAGCTCGACGAAGTTCGGCAGCTCCACCGTGATGGGCGCGCCGCCGATGTAGAGCACGTCCACCTCGGTCTGCTCCTTGAGGTAGTCGCGGGCGTCGCCCACCTCGTCGCGCGAGAGCGAGACCTGCTCGTAGGTTTCCGTGTCCATGAAGTGGTACCGGTCGTCACGGTAGAGGAACTGCATGTGCTTGTCCTCGAAGTCGACGAGCTCGACCTTCTCGCCCGAGCGGAACGTGTTGTCGATGACCTTGCCGAGCCTCATGTGCTTGAGCTTCGTGCGGACGAATGCGCCGCCCTTGCCCGGCTTGACGTGCTGGAAGTCGACGATCGTGTAAGGGTTGCCGTCGTACATGATCCGCAACCCCTTCCGGAACTCCGCGGTCGAGACTTGCATCGTGTCGCTAGCCTTTCCGTCGCTGGCGGGCGCGGAGCGTCAGCTCCAGGCCCTCGCGGGCTGCGCGGTTGTCGGGGTCCTTCCGGAGGATGCGCGTGAACGTCTGCGCGGCCTCCTCGAGGCAGGTCTGCTCGAGGCAGAGCGTGCCGAACGCGACCGTCGCGAACGTGTCGTCAGCGAGCACGCGCACGAGCCCGCTCGCGTCGTCCGCTGGCGGCGTCGCCGCGCGCAGGAGCCCGAGCAGCGCGCGCGACTCGCGGTCGCCCGCGTCGAGCCGCACCGCGGTCTCCAGGTGCGCCACGGCCGCGTCGATGCGCCCGCGCCGCCGGTGGATCTCGGCCGCAAGCCGGTGGCACTGGACGTCCTTCGGGCTCACCTCGAGGATCCTCGCCAGCTCCGCGAGCGCGCCGTCGAGATCGCCGTCGGCCACGAGCGTCTTGGCGAGGATGAGCCGCGCCGTCGTGTAGTGCGGGTAGCGGGTGAGCCCGTCGCGGCAGAGCGCGGCGGCCTCGCGCGTGCGCCCGGCCTTGCGATAGAGGTCGGCGAGCTGAGCGAACGCGAGCGAGCCCGGGTCGCGGGCGAGGCGCTCCTCCTGGCGGCGGATCGCCTGGGCGAGTGCGGCGTCGTCCTGGCTCATGGCGGATCGGTTATACGTATCGGGACTTTGCATTGTCAACCGCGCCCGGGCCGGAGCTCGGCCATGACGGCCCGGATGTCGTCGGGCGACACGTCGTAGACGAGGCGGAAGGCGCCGATGCGCGGCGCGAGCACGAAGGGCACGTGGCCGTCGCGCGCCTTCTTGTCGCGCGTGATCGCGGCCAGCAGCGCCTCGACGTCGACCGCGTCGATCCGCACGGGGAGCCCGACCGCCTCGAGGAGCCGCTCCTGGCGGCCGACGGTCTCCTCCGACGCGAGCCCGAGCCGCCGTGCCAGGCGCGCCTCCGCGGCGATGCCGAGGGCGACGGCCTCGCCGTGGGCGAAGCGCGCGTAGCCGCTGGCGGCCTCGAGCGCGTGGCCGATCGTGTGCCCGTAGTTGAGCACGGCGCGCAGCTCGGCCTCCTGCTCGTCGCGCTCGACGACGCCGGCCTTGAGGCGGCAGGAGCCGCCGATGACGCGCTCGAGGACCGGGAGCTCGCGCGCGAGCAGCGCCGCCGCGTCGCGCTCGACCTCCCCGAAGTACTCCGCGTCGAGGACGATCCCGTGCTTGACGATCTCGGCGAGGCCGGAGCTGAACTCGCGCGGTGGCAGCGTGAGCGTGGTCGTGGGGTCGCAGACCACGAGGCGCGGCTGGTGGAAGGCGCCGATCAGGTTCTTGGCCTTCGGGTGGTCGATGGCGGTCTTGCCGCCGATCGACGCATCCACCTGCGCGAGCACCGTCGTGGGGAGCTGGACGAAGTTCGTCCCGCGCATGTAGGTGGCGGAGACGAAGCCGGCGAGGTCGCCGACCGCGCCGCCGCCGAGCGCCAGCACGGTGGAGGTCCGGTCGAGCCCCGCGGCCAGGAGCGCGTCCCAGCACTGCGCGGCGACATCGAGGCGCTTGGCCGCCTCGCCCTCGGGGACCTCGACCAGCGTGACCGCGAAGCCCGCGGCTTCGAGGCCGTCGGCCACCGTCTTGCCGTAGAGGCGCATGATCGCGGCGTCGCTCACGAGCGCGGCGCGCGCGCCGACTCCGAGCGCGCGCAGGCGGCCGCCCACCGAGCCGAGCGCGCCCGACTCGACGACGATCGCGTAGGAGCGGCTGCCGAGACTGACCGTGACGTTCATGCCAGTGATTGTACCGCCCGCGGCGGCCGCGCGGGCCGCCCGCCCGCTACCAGCTCTTCAGGCTGTCCAGGTAGGCGTCGTGGTTGCGGCGGATCTCGACGAGACTGTCGCCGCCGAACTTCTCGAGGAACGCGTCGGCGAGCACGAGCGCGACCATCGCCTCGCCCACGATCCCCGCGGCGGGCACGGCGCAGACGTCGCTGCGCTCCACCACGGCCTCGACCGGCTCCTTGGTGGCGACGTCCACCGACCTGAGCGGCTTGCGGAGCGTGGAGATGGGCTTCATCGCGGCACGGACGATCACGGGCTGGCCGTTGGTCACGCCGCCCTCGAGGCCGCCGGCCCGGTTGCTCGCCCGCTTGAACCCGCTCTCGGCGTCGAACAGGATCTCGTCGTGGACGGCCGAGCCCGGCCGGCGCGCGGTCTCGAAGCCGAGCCCGAACTCGCAGCCCTTGATCGCCTGGATCGAGCAGACGGCCTGCGCCAGGCGGCCGTCGAGCCGGCGGTCCCACTGCACGTAGGAGCCGAGGCCGACGGGGCAGCCGAGGGCGACCACCTCGAACACGCCGCCGAGCGTGTCACCCTTGGCGCGGGCGTCGTCGATCGCCGCGATGATCGCCGCCTCGACGGCGGGATCCGCGCAGCGGACCTCGGACGCCTCGGCGCGACGACGGATCTCCTCCCACGGCAGGTCGAGGTCCGGCGCGATGCGGGCGGGGCCGATCTCGGTCACGTGGCTCAGGATGCTGATCCCGAACTCGGCGAGGAGACGCTTGGCGACGCCCGCCACGGCCACCCGCGCGGTGGTCTCGCGCGCGCTCGAGCGCTCGAGGACGTTGCGGATGTCGTGGTGGCCGTACTTCATGGCGCCCGCGAGATCCGCGTGGCCCGGCCGCGGCCGCGTGACCTGCTTCTGCGCGGCGCCCGGCGGGGGCGGGGCGACCCCCATCGCGGCCTTCCAGTTCTCCCAGTCGCGGTTGGCGATCTGGAGCGTGATCGGGCTGCCGAGGGTGGCGCCGAAGCGGACGCCGGAGAGGATGTGGACCTGGTCGCGCTCGATCTTCATGCGCCCGCCGCGGCCGTAGCCGCGCTGGCGGCGCGCCAGGTCCGCGTCGATGTCCGCCTCGGCGAGCGGGACTCCGGCCGGCACGCCGTCGATGACGGCGACCAGGGCCTCACCGTGGGACTCGCCCGCGGTGAGGAAGCGGAACGGACCGCGCATCGTTACTTCTTGGGCGCCGCGGGCGGCGACCCCTGCTTCGCCAGCTCGTTGTTCAGGATCGTCGGCGTGAGGAAGATCACGAGCTCGCGCCCGACGAACCTGGTCGCCTTCTGCTTGAACAGCCAGCCGAGGAACGGGATGTCCCCGAACACCGGCACCTTCCGTGTCTCCTCGTCGTCCGCGTTGTTGGTCACGCCGCCGATGACGAGGCGCTCGCCCTCCCTGATGAGGACCTCGGTCTCGGCCTTGCGCCGGTTGATGACCGGCGGGCTCCCCGCCGAGGTGCCCAGGTCGACCGTGGTGTTCGAGCGCGAGTTGTTCTCGACGAGGACCTTCATCTTGATCTTGTTGACGTTGTTCGCCTCGCGGATGACGGTCGGCGTGACGTCGAGCTTCAGCAGGGCTTCCTTGAACTGGATCTGCGTGCCCGCCGAGCTGACCGTGGCGTACGGGATCTCCTCGCCGAGCGAGATCGTCGCCTTGTTGTTCTCGACCGTGATGACCTCGGGCCGGGCGAGGGTGCGTGTCTTGCCCTCCGACTTGAGGGCCTCGAGCGCCAGGTTGACGTTCATGCGGCTGCCGATGATGCCGAACGAAAAGCCCCCGACGCCGCTCGTGGCGGCCCCGCCCAGGAGACTCCCGATCGGCAGGTTGACGAGGTTGCCGCCAGTCGAGAGGCCTGTCGCGGCTGTCACCGGCAGGGCCGACGTGAGGGTCAGGTTCGGGTTCGCCAGCGTGCCGAGCCCGACCGGCGCCATGCCCGTCGTCGCGGACGTGAAGCCGGTGCCGACGAGCGTCGCCTTGTCCATGACGGCGATCCCGCCGCCGCCCCAGCGGACACCGATCGCGAAGAGGTCGGTCCGATCGAGGATCTCCATCCGCGCCTCGATCTTCACCTGCGGCAGCGGGATGTCGAACTTCTCCCGGATGAGCTTCTTGATCCGCGCGAGGTCGGCCTCGTAGTGGCGGATGAAGATCGAGTTCGTGGGCCTGTGCGCCCGGATCGTGATGCCCTTCGCGAGCACCTCGGCCGAGGGCGCAGCTGCGGGTGCCGCCGGCGGCGGCGGCGGCGTCGAGGTGAGCAGCGACGGCACCGGCCGGAGCTCGGGGTTCGGCGGCCCCTGGCTCGGCGAGTACATGGGCGGCGCGATCTGCGCCTGGACGCCCTCGGGCGGGATGCCGAGGATGCCCTGCAGGGTCTTCGCCAGCTCCTCCGGGTCGGCGTAGGAGAGGCGGATCGTCTCCTCCTGCAGCGGGCCGCGGGCCCGGAGCTCCGCCACGGCCGCCTCGGACGCGCGCTTCTTGTCGATCGCCTCCTGCTCCTTGAGCGCGGCCTCCGCGGCCTTGGTGCGCAGCTCGTTCTCGGCCTTGAGCTTGGCCTCCGCGAGCCGCTGCGAGGCCTCGCGCTCCTTCAGGAGCTGCTCGTTGGAGACGATCCGGAGCACGCCGTCCTTCTCGACCTTGCGGAGGCCGCGCGTCTCGAGCACGGTGTCCAGGGCCAGCTCCCACGGGACGTTCCGGAGCGAGATCGACATCTTGCCCTTGACGTCGTCACCGATGACGATGTTGCGACCGCTCTCGGCCGCGAGGATGCGGAGCAGGTTCACGACGTCGGCGTCCTTGAAGTCGAACGAGATCATGCGTGGGCCGCCCGGCGGCGCGACCTGCGGCGTCGCCTGGGCGACCTGGACCGGCGCGGCCGGCTCGGGCGCGCTCGCCGCCGCAGGCGCCGGGGCCGTGGCCGTGGGCTCCGCGGCGGCGCGGCTCACGCGGGGCGCCTCGGCCGCGCTGGCCGTCGGGATCACGATCGCGAGGCCGTCGGCCTCTTCCCGGATCGCGTAGCCGGTCTTGCGCGTCATGTCGAAGACGACGCGCGAGATGCCCTTGCGCCACTGGCTGCCGCGGATCTGCCTGAGCGGTCCCACGCCGACGGGGAGCGGGGTCTTGCGCCAGCTGTAGACGGTGTCCGCGAGATCGACGACGAGGCGGACGGGTCCGTCGATCAGCTCGGCGTTGTACCTGGGTTCGCGCGACGTCTTCACGAACACGGTGACGGCATCGGGCTGCGAGCTCACCGTCACGTCGCTGAGGCGCGCGGGCTCCGTCTGCGCCTGCGCGGTCGCCGCCGGTGCGGCGAGGGCGAGCGCGACGCTCGACGCGAGAAGCAGGCCTGGGATCCGTCGTAGAGCTTTCATTTAATTGGTCGCCAGTTTGAGAACCACGCGGTTGGAGGGTGCGCCGGGCTTCGGCGTCACCGCGAACACCACGCTGTCGGAGCCGATCTCCAGCAGGCGGCCATCCCCGAGCGTGTCCCCGGGTTTGAGGATGTAGCCGATGCCGTCCGGCGCCTCGACCAGAGCGAGCGCCGTCCGGCTACCGCGCACAATACCGCTCAGCTTGGTTGCCGCCACAGTCAATCCTCCCGCACCTTCCCGCAGCTCGAGCGTCACGAAGGGATCGCGGCGCGCCTTCGCCTCGTAGTTCGGCACCTGGGCCATCGGCACCTCGGGCGCCGTCGCCGCGGCGGCCGGAGCCGGCGTCGCGGGCGCGGGTGCCGCCGGGGCCGCCGGCTTCGGGGCCGTCGCCACCGGAGGCTTCGGCGGGGCCGGCGGGGGCGTCGGCGCCGAACCGCCGCAGGCGCCGAGCACCGCGGCGGCGCCGATCAGCCAGACGTGCGAGACCCGGATGCGCATGCCCCAGCCCCTCACTTCTTCGCGCCCGGCGCCTTGGGCGCGGGCGGCGATCCGATGGGACGGTACGAGTAGGTGGCGAGCGTCATCTCGGCGCGCAGCGGGACCCGCTGGCGGGTCAGCGCCGTCAGGCGGAAGTCGGTCACGTTCACCACGCGCGACAGCTTCGCGATGCGCTCGAAGAACTCGCCGACCTCGTGGTACGTGCCCTCGGCCGTGAACGTGATCGGGATCTCGTTGTAGTAGTCCTTCGTGCTCGGGTCGCGCGGCTGGAAGAGCGAGACGCCGAGCCCCGCCTGCGTCCCCGCGTCGGAGAGCGCGCGATAGAGCGTGGGCATCTCTTTCTCGGTGGGCAGCCGCTCCTTCAACAGATTCAGCCGCGCCTCGAGCTCGGCCGCCTCGCGCCGGTACCGCGCCAGGTCCGTCACGACCGCGCGGCTCTGCACCAGCTCCCGCTCCAGCGAGCTCGCCTGCGCGCGGAGGGCCGAGACCCGCGCTTCGATCGGCGAGAGCAGCAGGAAGTACGCGGCCGCGCCGATCACGGCGAGCCCGAACAGGCCGGCCACGACCTTCTGCGGCTTCGGCGCGTTGACGAGCGGATCGAAGAACGCGGGGAGCGCCATCTCAGCCCTCGAACCGGCAGGTGACCTCGAAGGTCACCGGCAACGATGGCCGGGCCAGGTCCCGGCGGGACACCACGATGTCCACGTCCTTGAATCTCCCCGACGAGCGCAGGTTCGACATGAAGTCCGAGACGGCGGTCGTCGAGAACGCCGCGCCGCCGATGCGGAGGACCGAGTTCCGCTCCTCCAGCCGCGTGATCCAGAGATCCCGCGGGATGACGTCGGCGAAGGCGTCGGCGAGGAGGATCGGCTTGGACTGGTCCCGCGTGAGCTTCTCGATGACGTCGACCCGCTTCCGGAGCTCCGCCGCCTGATCCTTGATCTTGTTACCCTGGCCGATCGTGACCTTCAGGGAGGCGATCTCCCTGGACTTCCGGGAGACTTCGTCGGCGAGCGTCGCCTCCTCGGCCGAGAGCGACCACCAGTACGCGCCGAGGCCGACGACGGCCAGCACGTAGAGGACGCCGAAGAGCAACCCCAGGTTGAAGCTGGGCAGCGTCAGCGTGATACCGACGCCGCGCCGGCGCCGGCGCGCGGGTGCGAGGTTGATCCGGATCATCAGCCTTTGTCTCCAGGTCGGCGCAGCGCCAGGCCGACGGCGACGGCGAACGAGGGCGCCGAGCTGGCGACCTCGTCGGCGTAGGCCGGATCGACCTCGATGCGCTCGAAGGGCTTGGCCAGCTCCACCGGGATGCCCCAGTTCGACGACAGGTAGTCGTTGAGGCCCGGGAGCTGGGAGCAGCCGCCGGCGAGCACGATCTTGCCGATGCGCTCGGACTCGGCGGTGGAGGCGAAGTAGTCGAACGTGCGCTGCACCTCGAGCGAGAGCTCGCGCGACACGGCCTCGAGGGCCGGCACCACGGTCTCCCAGCGGACGCCGACGTCCCGGCCGAGCTTGGCGGCTTCGGCCTGCTCGAAGGGGATCTTGAGCTGCTGGGCGATCGCCTGGGTGTAGTTGTTGCCGCCGAACGGGATGTCACGGGCGAAGATCGTCGCTCCGCCCCGGACGACGTTGGTCTTCATGATCGAGGCGCCGATGTCGATCAGCGCGACCGCCTCGCCCCGCTCCTCGGGGAAGTTGTGCTCGAACTGGTTGCCGAGCGCGAAGCTGTCGACGTCGACGATGCTCGGGATCAGGCCCGCCTCCTCGACCACGGCCGAGTACTCGAGGACCTTCGACTTCTTGACGGCGACCAGGATCAGGTCCATCACGCCGTCGTGCTGGCCGACGCCGTGGTAGTCGAGGAAGACCTCGTCGATCGCGAACGGGATGTGGTGCTCGGCCTCGAGCTGGACGACGTCGTGGACCTCCTTGGGCGGCACCTGCGGGATCTGGACCTTCTTGATGATCAGCTCGCGGCCGCAGATCGCGATCGCCGTCTCGTTGCCCTTGACGCCCGCCTTGCTCACGGCGCTCCGGATCGCGTCGACCACGGTCGGCGGATCCTTGATCGTGCCGTCCGCGATGACGTCGGGCGGCAGCGACGCGGTGCCCAGCGCCACGACCCGCCCGATCCCGCCCGAGTCGCGCAGCAACTGGACGACCTTCACCGCGCTCGAGCCGATGTCGAGGCCGAATAGCTCAGGGGTCTTTCGGAAGAGGGCCATAATTAACGCCTTTCCCTTGGCTGGCTACGTAGTATAGAGGCCACGCCTCAAGGGGCCAATATTTTCCCACCTACTATATTTGGGCGTCGCGAGGCTCGCGGCCCCTACCGATCGAATCCCGTTGGCGGGATCAGCCGTCCTGCGGCGTGAAGTCCTTGGGCGTGACGAGGCTGTTCGCCTCGGTGAGGTCCAGCACCGTGTCCTTGCCGGGGGCGACGCTGACCTTCAATTCCCACATGCGCGTGCCCGCACTCTCGGCGGTGATGCGGTAGCTTCCGGGCGGGACGTTCTTGAAGTCGTAGCCCCAGCCGAGCTTGAAGTTGGTGCCCTGCAGGTGGACGTCCCGGTTGGTGTCGTCCTCGCCCGAGATGGCCACGGTGACCCGCACCAGGTGGTCGCGGGGGTCGATCCCGCCCCACGTGAGCTTGCCCAGCAGCTTGCCCCTGGGCGGGCCGCTGGCCGTCGCGGGCTCCGGCTTCGACGCCTGCCGTGGCTCGGGCACGGAGCCGTCGAGGGCGCCCGCCTTCGCCAGCCAGTCCCGGGCGAGCCGGACCTCGTCGGATCCCGCCGCGCCGTTGCTGGCGACGAACCGGAACTGCTCGATCGTCTCGTCCCGCCGGTCGAGGTTGGAGAGCGCCACGCCGAGGGCGAACCTGAGCGACACGTCCTTCGGCTCCTGGTTGACCGCGGCCAGGTACTTGACGACGGCCTTCTCGAAGTCACCCCTCGCCATCAGGGCGTCGCCCTCGGCCTTGAGCTGGGCCGTGAGCGGCCCCTTGGTCGGGGCGCTGGCCGCCGGGGCCGGCGGCTGCGACGGCTGGCAGCCGCCCGCCAGGGCCAGGGTGAGCGCGGCCGCGACGACGAGCCGCAGCACGGTCGTCAGATCTCGCGCCAGCTCGACAGGGAGTGGAGCGCGCGCATCTTCTGGACCATGTCGACGTTCTGCTTGCTGTTCTTGATCGAGAACTGGTTGGCGAGGGCGGCCAGGTAGAACTCGAAGTAGCCGTTCGTCTCGCCCGCCTGCCCCTCGAGCGCGGCCAGCGCGCCCCGGACCTTCGTGACGCTGCCGCTGAAGAACGCCGCGGAGGTGTAGGCGCCCGTGACGATCACGACGCCGTCCCACTCGAAATTGCCGTAGTTCCTCATGTCGCCGTCCTCGACGACGAGGATGCCGGCGCCCTTGATCGGCGGATCGCTCGAGCTGTTGTTGAGCTTGAGGCCGGTGAAGGCCGAGGTCGTGTCGAGCTCGCCGCGGAAGTAGACGAGCTTGGGGTT
>MGCF01000177.1 GCA_001788495.1 Candidatus Rokubacteria bacterium RIFCSPLOWO2_02_FULL_73_56 | reverse complement strand
CTGCTCGACGCGCTCGAGCCACGTGCAGCTCGGCAGGCAGTACTCCGCGCTGCCGGGCGTGCGCACGTACATGGCGTCGCGCGGGATCCGGTAGTCGTCGCGGCCCCGCACGGCCGGCACGCCCTCGACGGCGAGCAGCCGCTGCTTGAGCGCGACCCGGGCGCCCGCGTAGCCCGTGAGCGCGCCCGAGGCGCCGACGACGCGGTGGCAGGGCACGACGATCGGCAGCGGGTTCCAGCGAAGCGCCTGCGCGACCGCGCGCACCGCCGCGGGCTTGCCGATCTCGCACGCGACGCCGGCGTAGGACATGACGGCGCCGTACGGAATCCCCGCGGTGGCCTCGAGCACCCGGCGGTGGAAGTCGCTCCGCGCCAGGCGCAGGTCGAGCGGCCACTCGAGCCGCGTGCGCTTGTGCTCGAGGTACTCCAGCAGCTCGCGATAGAGGACCTCGACCTCGGCGCCGTCCTCGAGCGCCTCGACGCCCGCCGCGCGGAGGAGCCGCGAGTGCCGCAGGTCGCGCCCGGCCAGGTACTCGACGAGCGACACGCCGTCCTCCGACCGGGCGATGAGGAGGTCGCCGAGGGGGGACGAAAAGACGCGGTACAGGAGCGTCCGCGCTCGCAGATTCGCCAGGCGCGACTCCAGGCGCGCGCGCGCCGCGTCCGGCGGCGTCTCCGGCGCGCGCCCCCACGCGGCCACCGCCCGGCCGAGGTCACGGTAGCGCGCGAACGCTGCGCGGCACGGGGCGCAGGCGCGCACGTGCGTCTCCACGCGCGCCGCCTCCGCGGCGTCACCGTCCCCGGTCGCCGTGGCGGCGAGGGCGGGCTCGATCTCGAGGCACTGGGACGGCGTTCGGCTCATCGCGTCACTCCTGGTGCGGAAGCTCCCGCCCGTCGAGGCTCACGCGGATCTTGCGGAGCGCCTGGAAGACGTGCGCCCGGGCGCTCTCCGACGAGCAGTCGAGGCTTCGCGCGATCGTGTCGTAGTCGAGGTCGTGGATCCGCCGCAGGACGAAGGCGAGCCGCTGCTTGAGCGGCAGGCGCGCGACGAGCGCCTCCACGCGCGCCCGCGCCTCGTTGTAGAGCGCCGCGTGCTCGGGGCCGTCCGCGACCGCCGCCGCGCGCGAGGCGCGCACTTCCGCGTGGGCCCGGCGCCGCCGGCCCTCGGCGCGGAAGTGGTTCCGGGTCAGGTTGGTCGCGATCGCGAAGAGCCAGGCGCGCACGTTGGCGTCGGGGGTGAGCGTCCGGTACGCGCGGTAGGCCCGGAGGAACGTCTCCTGGGCGAGGTCCTCCGCCTCGCTCGCGCGCGCCGTGGTGCGGAGCAGGTAGCGATGGATCTCCGCGTGGTGCGTGGCGACGACCGCGTCGAACGGCGGCTGGCCCATGACACTCATGAGACACCGGAGGGGGGCCGGTGTGAAACGGCGGCCCCCCGGGGGGGCCCGCCGCCGGGCCGTCCGCCCATCGCGGCGATGATGGCCCCGAGCGCGCGCCCGGTCGCCGCGAGCGCCGCCGGCTCGAGCGTCTCGACCCGGTCGCGGGGCGTGTGGTAGGTGTGGAACGGCGCCGGGCGCCGGAGCAGGAACCGGAGCGCGGCGCGGCGCGGCTGGAAGACGAACCGGCGCAGGGCCCCGGCGCTCGCGGCCGGCACCAGCGTGAGCCCGTACGCGGGCACGCCCGCCGCCGCGAACGCCCGGTGGTCGCTCCCGAAGCGCGGGATGCGCCCGACCACGTGGTAGCCCGCGTCGGCCCGGAGCCCGAGCCCCTCGAGGGCGGCGCGCACGCGGGCGAGGAACGGGCTCTCCTCGACCGCGTCCCACACGACCAGGCTGTCGCCGATGCCGCAGAGCTCGAGCGAGAGGACGCCCTCGAGCCCCGCCACGCCCACGTCGCGCACGTACGCGCGCGCGCCGAGGTAGTCGAGCTCCTCGCACGCCGTGAACAGCAGGCGCACGCGCAGCCCGGGCGGGAGCGCGGCGCCGGGACGCGCGAGGAGGTCGAGCAGGACGCCGACCGCCGCGGCGTTGTCGTTGGCGCCGGGGCTCCCCGGCACCGCGTCGTGGTGGGCGCAGAGGACGAGCACGCGCTCGCCCGCGCCCAGCTCGACCGCGAGGTTCTCGCCCGCGCCCTCGGGGAGGGCGAAGCGGTGGCGCGTCACGGGCACGCCGCGCGCCTCGAGCCAGCCGCGGACCGCCGCCTCGCGCTCCGCGTTCGAGCGGCCCGCGAGGAGGCGCGCGCACTCGAGGGGCGTCACGCTCAGATCCGGAGCAGCGCGCGCGCGTTCGCGGTCGTGCGCGCGGCGAGGGCCTCGAGCGGCTCGCCCCGGAGCGCGGCCACCCGCGCGGCGGTGAGCGCGAGCCACGCCGGCTCGTTCCGCTGGCCGCGGTGGGGCTGGGGCGGCAGGAACGGGCAGTCCGTCTCGACGACGAGGCGGTCGGCGGGCACGGCGCGCGCGACGTCGGGGAGCGCGCGGGCCTTCGGGTACGTCACGGGGCCGGCGAGCGAGATCAGGAGCCCGAGGTCGAGGCAGCGGCGGGCCACGGCGAGGTCGCCCGAGAAGCAGTGCATGATGCCGCCCGTGTCCCCGACAGACGCCTCGGCGAGGATCGCCAGCGTCTCGGCGTGCGCGTCCCGGCAGTGGACCACCACGGGCTTGCCGGCACGCCGGGCCAGCGCCAGCTGGGCGCGGAACGCGCGCGCCTGGGCGTCCCGCGGGGAGAGGTCACGGAAGAAGTCGAGCCCGGTCTCGCCGATCGCGACCACGCGGTCGGCGCCCGCCAGCCGCTCGAGCTCGGCGAGCGACGCCGCGTCCGCCGACGCGGCGTCGTGGGGGTGGATCCCGACCGCGGCCCAGACGTCGGGCTCGCGGCCGGCGAGGGCCACCGCGGCGCGCGAGGTCTCGACGTCGGTCCCGATCGTCAGCATCCGCCGGACGCCCGCCGCGCGCGCCCGCGCGAGCACGCCGGCGAGGTCCCCGGCGAACTCCGGGAAGTGCAGGTGCGCGTGCGTGTCGAAGAGGTCCGGCGTCACACCGCGCCGAGCAGCGCCGCCGCCTTCTTCACGTCCTTCGGCGCGACCCAGAGGATCGCGCCCCAGCGGCCGCCGCCCGCGCAGACCGCGTCCATCGCGGTCACGTTGATCCGGGCGCCGGCGAGCTTGCCCAGGATGTCCGCGACCGCGCCGACGCGGTCCTCGCCCTCGATCAGGAACGCGCGCTTGGGCCCGGCGACCTTGAGCTTGAGGCCCTTCGCGACCGCGCGGAACGCGGCGGGGTCGGCGGGGACGAAGTCGAGCTGCGAGCGCCGGCCCGCGGGGAAGCCGGAGTACACGCGCAGGTTCACGCCGGCGTCGCGGAGCGCCCCGAGCACGCGGGCGCCCTCGCCGGGCTTGTCGGGGACGGTCACGTAGAAGTAGTCCACGCTGCGGATCGTGTCGGCCATGGTGTCCTCCTTTGCCGGGGCCCTAGAGTCTCACGAGACGACGCGGAAGCGCACGCGGCCGATGAGCTGCCCCGAGGCCGTGCGCACGTCCACGGTCCAGGCGCCCACCGGGTCCGGGGGGAACGCGGTCTTGCGCGAGTAGGTCCGGTACCCCCCCCGCCGGCCGCCGCGGATCGGCGAGAGCGGCACCACGCTCACGACCTCGCCCGCGCGGCGCCACACGTGCTCGATCGGGACCCCGAGGCCGGCGGGCGCGTAGATGGCGGTGTGCGCCTCGAGCCCGCGCCGCCGGAGCTCGTCGGCGCGGATCGCCCCGGGCGCGGGCTCGAGCGAGGCGAGGTCCGCCGTGACCCACACCAGGCGCGCGTCCGCCATGAACAGCGGCACGGGCGGCACCCACGCGCGGCCGAGCGCCGCGAGCGTGGCCGCGACGACGCCGATCGCCACCGTCGTCCGCAGCGCCAGGCCCCACGTCCCGCGCCGCGCGCGCCGGACGACCGGCGTGAGCGCGACGGCGGCCACGAACGCGCTCGCGACCAGCGAGGCGAGCGGCGGCAGCCCGACCAGCGGCAGCGCCACGTTGAGCGAGGCGAAGATGGACACGACGAAGAAGAGGTAGCCCGCCCACGGCCGCGGCTGGACGAGCGCCCGGTACCAGGGGTCGAACGTCGCGACGAGCGCGAGCGCGACGAGCAGCCCGAGGAACGGCGCGTTCACGGACGTGAGCGTCGCGCTCGCCCAGTAGGCGGGGAGCACGAACAGCAGCAGGCCGTGGTAGAGCGTCTGGATCGTGTAGTCGGCGGCGGTGACCATGAGCCGGCGCGAGCGCCGCGCCGACGCCTCGAGCGCGCGGCGCGTCTGCGTGACGACCGCGACGAGGAGCCAGAGCAGGACGAGGTAGCCCGCGATCCAGGCGACGTGCGGCAGGCCGCGGCGGAAGACGAAGAGGGTCACGAGGCCGCCGCCGAGGGAGGCGAACGAGACGCCCCACCGGCGGAGCCACGCGAGCGCCCGGGTCACGACGGGGTCCGGCGCGGGCGGTCAGGCGCCGGGCGGGCCCAGGCGCTCGGCGAGCCGGCGCGCGACGTCGTCGCGCTTGAGCGCGTCCACGCAGTCGAGCGCGTCGCCCGCCGCCGAGTGGATGCGGAGGTGCGCGCCCACGAGGTCGAGCGCGCTCGCGCGCACGGCGGTGTCGAGGCTCACGATCTCCCGGAGCACCCGGGCGATGGACGCGTCCCGCTCGGCCACCTGCACGATCGTGTCGACCAGCTCGTCGGGGCTCGGCGTCAGCATGCCCTCAGCGTACCCTGGCGCCCGGGGGCAGGTCGCGGTCGAGCGTGAGCACGGCGAGCGTGCCGTCGGCGGAGCCCGCCAGGACCATCCCGTTCGACTCGACGCCCATCAGCGTCGCCGGCTCGAGGTTCGCGACCACGACCACCTTCTTGCCGACGAGGTCCGCCGGCGCGTAGTGCTCCGCGATCCCCGCGACGAGCGTGCGCTGCTCGGCACCCAGCGAGACCGTGAGCTTCAGGAGCTTCCTCGACTTCGGCACCGGCTCGGCGGCGAGCACCTCCGCCACGCGCAGCTCGACCCGCCCGAAGTCGTCGATCGTGATCCGGGCCCCGG
>MGCF01000176.1:31846-40791 GCA_001788495.1 Candidatus Rokubacteria bacterium RIFCSPLOWO2_02_FULL_73_56 | reverse complement strand
CCGGCCGACCTGGTGCGCGTCGAGGCCGCCCAGGAGCCACGAGCGCCCCGCGTACGCCGTCTCCAGCTTGAGCGCGCGGTCGAGCTCGCCCGGGTGGCCGACGATCTCGTGCGCGACGAGCGTGTTGTAGTGCGGGTCGGTCACCACGACGACCTCGCCCGCGGAGGTCGGCAGCGGGGGCGCCGCCGCGACGCGCGCGGCCTCGCGCGCCATCTGGAGCGCGAAGTCCACGAAGCGCGGGAAGGGGAGCAGCGGGTCGTCCACGCCCTCGAGCAGGATCTCCCAGCCCCGCTGGTGGCCCAGCGCGTCGTGGAGCTCGTGGCTCGTCTCGCCGGCGACCGCGACGACCGCGCAGACGCCCTGCGTGAGCGCGAACGTCTGGTCGAGCGCGGCGCCCTCGCTCGACACGAACAGCTCGCGGGTGAGGCCGGTCGTGGTGCCGACGTGGTTGTACCGGATCGCCGGGTCGGCCGCCGCGACCCGCCGCGAGACGTCCACGGTGTAGCGGACCATCTCGTCGAGCGCCACGGCGCGCGGGTCGATGCGGTAGACGGCCGCGACCGTGTCCTGCCGGACCTCGACCGGATGCAGGCGCGTGTCGGCGAGCGCCGCGCCGAGCGGGCCGAACTTGTCGCGGGCCTCCGCCTTGTGCTCGGCGTTCGCCACGGCCCGCCGGTACGCGCGCTCGAGCGCCTCGCGCAGGACGCGCGGCAGGTCGGCGGCGTCGGCGGCGCCGAGCGTGAGGCCGGCGTAGCCGGGCGCGACCATCCGGTCGCCGGCCAGGACGCGGACGCCGAGGGCGAACGCGTAGTCGTCGCCCGAGGACTTCGGCGCGCCGTTCTCGGCGGCGACGCCCTTGGCCTCGCCGACCTCGAGCCGGAGGTCGGCGTAGCGCAGGTGGGGCAGGCGCCGCGCGCCCTCGCGCACGAGCTCCTGCGCGGCGGGCTTCGCCGCGTCGATCAGGCCGATCGTGAGCTTCGCCGCCACGCTCAGAACGGCTCGACCAGGACGGTCTCGCCGGGCACCACGTCGCCCCGCGCCTCCTCGAGGATGACCAGGCAGTTGCCCGCGACCATCGAGGAGAGGATCCCCGAGCCCTGCGGCCCGGTCGTGCGCACCTCCCAGCGGCCGTCGCGCACCTGCAGGACGCCGCGCTTGAACTCGCGCCGGCCCTTCTTCTTCGGCATCGGCTCGAGCGCCTGCGCCTCGTACACCTCGTGGAAGAGGCGCCGGCGCCCGCCGAGCTTGTAGAGGGCGGGGCGGACGAAGAGCATGAAGGCGAGCATCGAGGCCACCGGGTTGCCGGGCAGGCCGAAAAAGCGCGCGCCGCCGACGTGGCCGAACGCGAGCGGCCGGCCCGGCTGCATCGCCACCTGCCAGAACTCGATGGCGCCGACCTCCTCGAGCACCGCCTTGACGAGATCGTAGACGCCGACCGACACGCCGCCCGAGGTGACGACGACGTCGGCCGCGGCGCTCGCCTCGAGCAGGCGCGCGCGCAGCTCGTCGCGCACGTCGGGCACGATGCCGAGGTCGAGCACGGCGCCGCCGCACTGCTCGATCGCCCCGCGCAGCGTGAACCGGTTGGCGTCGTAGATCTGGCCGCGCCGCCGCGGCGTGCCGGGCTCGACGACCTCGTCGCCGGTGGAGAGGAGGGCCACGCGGGGGCGCTGGTGCACCGCGAGCTGGCACAACCCGAGCGAGGCGGCGAGCCCGACCTCCTGTGGCCGGAGCGCCGTGCCGCGCTCGACCACGATCGTGCCCGCCTGGATGTCCTCGCCGCGCAGGCGCACGTTCGCGCCCTTCGCGATCGGCGGTACGCGCACGCGGCCGCCGAGCCGCTCGACGATCTCCTGGGGATACACGGTGTCGGCGCCGCGCGGCATCGGCGCGCCCGTCATGATGCGCACGGCCTGGCCGGGGACGAGCGCGCCGTCGAAGACCGCGCCGGCCGGCAGGTCGGCGACGACGGCGAGCTCGCGCGTGCCGTCCGCCGGCACGTCGGCGCTCGCGACGGCGTAGCCGTCCACGGCGGAGTTGTCGCTCGGCGGGACGTCGAACGGCGCGCGGAGGTCGTCGGCCAGCACGCGCGCGAGGGCCTGCGGGACGGAGACGACCTCGGGGGGCGTCGGGTGCGGGATCCGGGCGAGGATCCGATTTTGCCCGTCCTGCACCGAAATCATGGGGCTATTATACGCGCCATGAACGCGCCTCGGCCGGCCGGCTTCTGGATCCGCGCGCTCGCGGCGCTCGTGGACTTCGCGATCTACGGACTCGTCGAAGCGTCGTTCGGGAGGCTCGCCGCGCTGCTCGTGGACATCGACTTCGCCGCCTCGGCGCCGTTCCAGGGCCTGCTCGTGTCGCACACGGTCCTGTTCGCCAGCCTGTACGCGATCATGCTCCACCGGCTCGGCGGCCAGACGCTCGGCAAGATGCTCGTCGGCGTGCGCGTCGTCGCGGACGACGGCGGCCCGCTGACGCTCGGCGCCGCGGTGCTGCGCTACCTCGGGTACTTCGTCTCGTGCGCGACGCTCGGCTTCGGCTTCCTGATGGCCGGGCTGCGCGCCGACCGGCGCGCGCTCCACGACCTGATCGCGGGCACCCGCGTCGTGCGCGTCGAGCGCGCCGTGGCGCGGCGGCCCGCGCCGCCGCCGCCCGTGGTCGCCCCCGCCGCCGGGGACGCCGGGGCGGCGTGATCCCGACGCTGCCGCTCGCGCCCCGGAACCGGCTGGCGGAGGTGATCCTCGCGGCGCTCCACGACGCGGGCGCCCGGCGCGAGCTCGCGGCGCTGGCGGCGGGCGGGCCGGAGGCGGCGGGATGGCTCGGCGACGCGGAGCGGGCGCACGCGCCGCTCCTCGCCGCGCGCGCGGCGAGCGCGAGCGCGGCGCTCGCGTCCCGACCGCTCGGTCGCGCGGCGCGCACCCTCGCCGCGCGGCTCGACGACGCGGCCGCGCTCTGGGACGCGCGGTGCTTCTTCGAGGTGCACGAGCTGCTCGAGCCGGCCTGGCGCGTGGCGGAGGGCGAGGCGCGCGAGACCCTGCAGGGCCTCGTGCAGGCGGCCGTGGGCTATCAGCACCTCGCCAACGGCAACCTCCACGGCGCCCGGGCGCTCCTCGCGGAGGCCGGCGCGCGGCTGCATGGGCGCCGGCTCGGCGGGGCGGAGCTCGAGCCGTTCGCGCGCGCGCTCGCGCGCTCGAGCGAGGACCTGGACCACTTCGACTGGACCGCGGTGCCCGGCTGGCCCCGGGCACCGCACGCCTGAGGCGGAGACGGCGAGGAGGGCGCGAGCGTGGATCTCGAGCTCGACGGCAAGACGGCGCTGGTGACGGGCGGCAGCAAGGGGATCGGCCGGGCGATCGCGCTGGCGCTCGCCCGCGAGGGCGGGCGCGTGGCGATCTGCGCGCGCGACCGGGCGGCGCTCGAGGCGACCGCGCGCGAGCTGCGCGCGGCGGGGCGCGCCGAGGCCGTCGCGCTCGCCGGCGATCTCTCCCGCCTCGAGGAGGTCGAGCGCGTGGTGGACGAGGCGGCCCGCCGCCTGGGGCGCATCGACATCCTCGTGAACAACGCCGGCGCCATCCGCGGCGGCGATTTCCTCACGATCCCCGACGAGCAGTGGGCGGGCGACTGGAGCCTGAAGCTCCTGGGCTACGTCCGGATGGCGCGCGCGGTGTTCCCCCGCATGCAGGCGCAGGGCGGCGGGCGCGTCTGCAACGTGGTCGGCGCCGCCGCGCGCAACCCGACCGCGGGCTACCTGCCGGGCGGCATCGCGAACGCCGGGCTCGTCAATTTCACGAAGGGGCTCGCCGACCTCGGCGCACCCTCGAACATCCTGGTCACCGCGGTCTCACCGGCGGCGACCGCGACGCCCCGCTGGGACATGCTGATGGTCCAGCAGGCGAAGGCCGCGGGCAAGCCGCCCGAGGTCTTCCGCGCCGAGGCGGAGAAGGGCTACCCGCTCAAGCGCATCGCGCGCCCCGAGGACGTGGCCGACCTCGTCTGCTTCCTGGTCTCGGCGCGCGCCTCGTTCCTCACCGGAATCTGCGTCACGGTGGACGGCGGCGCGACGCGCGGGGTCTACGTGTGAGCGCGTGCTCGCGCCGGCGCGCGGGGCGCCTTGACATGCTGCGCCTCCTGTCATTAAGCTGAGCTACCTCGTGGGCGCGGTGGGCCCGCCGGAAGCTCTAGAGGGGTCGGGTTCCTATATTCCGCCGCTTTCGTTAGGGCTAGGAGGATCGCGCGATGGCCGCTAAGTTGTTCGTGGGCAACCTCTCCTTCCAGGCGACGGAGGAAGACCTCCGCGAGCTCTTTGCCCAGGCCGGCAACGTCGAGACCGTGCGCATCATCACCGATCAGTTCACCGGACGGCCGCGGGGCTTCGGCTTCGTCGAGATGGCGACGAAAGAGGAGGCCACCAAGGCGATCGAGATGCTGAACGGGCGGCTGTTCCGCGATCGCAACCTCGTCGTGGACGAGGCGCGCCCGCAGCCCCAGCGCGGCCCGGGCGGTCCCCGCGGCGATCGGGGTCCGCGTCCGGGCGGGGGTGGCCCGGGCGGCGGCTGGCGCCGCTAGAGCCTCGACGGAGCCCGGGAGTCTCTCGCGGATTCCCGGGTTTTTCGTTGGCTGCGACTACTCGACAGATGGCGACAGCGAACAGGAGAGCGCGCATCGCGTCGGGGCGTGGAGTATCGCGAGCTTCACGCGGCGCATCTGCTGGACCGCTTCAATAGCTAGAACAGGGAGAGCTGGCTCTTCGGCGCCGGCTCCTCCACGAAGGGCCGGAGCCCGTCCAGCTCCGTGAAGGGCCGGAAGCGCTCCCAGACCTCGAGGACCTTCGCCTGGTAGTACTCGGCGTTCTCGTCGGGCCGCGCGGGATCCCAGTCGGTCAGCAGGCGCGCGTACTCGTTCACCGCGACGCCGGCGCTCCGCCCCGCGACGTAGTAGGAGACCTGGTCGCCCGGCTGGAGCGCGCGGCCCGAGCCGAGCGCGAGCTCGTACGCGGCCGAGGGCGGCCGCGCCCCGGCCTGCACCCGCTCGCGATAGGCCTCGACCGACTCCTGCAGGGTCTCGGTCCGCGCGAACAGGCGCGGCGCGACGCGGTGGGCGCCGAAGTCGGCGAGCCAGCGGTCCACGAGGCCGCGGACCTCGGCGCGCCGGCCCTCGAGCAGTGCGCGCACGATCTCCTCGATGAGCTGGCGCTGGAAGGGCTCGATGCCGCGCGAGCGGAACGCCGAGCCCTTGAGGAGCAGGCGGCCGCGCGCGTCGAGGAGCGCGTAGGTCTTCATCTTGTAGCTGAGCATCGCGGCGAAGCGGCCGTCGAGCTCGAGCTGGATGCCGGGCGGCAGGCCCGCGGCGACGCGCTCGAGCAGCGGCTCGTCGTCCGCCGGCGCGTGGCCGGGCGGCGGCACGAAGTAGACGCCGTCGGTGTCGGCCTCGACCGGCGTGGCGCCGAGCCCGGCGAGGCGCTCGATCAGCGCCGTGACGAGCGCCCGGCCCTCGGCGGTGACGCGGTTGGCGGCCTCGAAGTCGTTCCAGTGCCCGCCGCCGAAGGCGAGGTAGCCGTAGAAGGCGTTGATCAGGATCTTGAACGACTGCTGGAGCGCCAGCAGGTGCGCGCGCTCGCGCGGCTCGGCCGTCTCGCGCGCGAGGCGCTTGGCGCGCACGCGGAAGTCGCGCAGGTGCCGCAGCAGCTCGAGGAACACGCCGAGCGTGTCGGAGGCGGGCGCGATCGGGCCCGCGAGCATCAGCGAGGGGTAGAGCGAGGTCACGTCCACGTGGAGGACGGGCCGCGCGACGCCCTGCTGGAGGATCGCCGTGTGCCCGCCGCCGACGGCCGCGACCGGCCGCGGCAGCGGCACGGCGTGGGCGCGGTGCAGGTACTCGCGCAGCAGCAGCGCGTCGATCTTGGCGGCCGCGCCGCGCAGCGTGCACGCCTGGTAGTCGAACGGCACGACGCGGGCCTGGGCGACGTAGGGCGGGGCGAGGATCGCCGCGAGGCCGAGCGTCTCGACCGCGTCGTCGGCCGCGTAGGCCATGAGTCGCTCGGGGTCCTCGCGGAACTCGCGCGAGATGCGCGCGGGGTCCACGTACGTGCGCGCCGGCGCGGCGACGCCGAAGTGGCGCGCCAGGTCCTTGAGCCCGAACCCCGGCAGGTCGCGCGTGCCCGCGTCGTGGAGCTGGGCGAGGATCCACGTGTCCACGATGTGCCGGCCCGCCACCTCGTAGCGCCGGTAGCCGATCGTGCGCTCGGCGATCGACAGGCGCGCCGGCCGGCCGCGCAGCGCGCTGCCGTCGCGGCCCCAGGCGAGCGCGACGCCGTGGCGCCGGGCGCGCGCCTCCAGGTACTCGAGGTCGAAGCGGAAGATGTTGTGGCCCTCGAGCACGTCCGGGTCGCGCTCGCGGACGAGGCGCGTGCACTCCTCGAGCAGCGCGCGCTCGTCCAGGCGGTCACCGCGCACGACGTGGCGGAAGCCCGTCGAGTCGGCGAGCGCGACCGCGACGATCCGGTCGTCCGGCCGCGCGGCGCTCGGGAACTCCCAGCCCTCGGTCGTCACGACCTCGATGTCGAGCGCGAGCCGCCGCAGGTCGTCGAACGCGAGCCCGCCGAACGAGGTGCGGCCCGTCGCGAGCAGGTACTGGTGCACCGGGTCGGCGAGGAAGCGGTAGGGCGCCCCCGGCGCGTTCGCGGGCTGGCCGCTCCGCTCGCGGCAGCGGTCGCGCGCCGCGAGCGCGTCGGCCCACGCCGCGAACCGGGCGCGCCAGGCCAGCTCGCCGGGCCCCGCGAGCGGCTCGAGCGCGACGAGCCCGGGCGCCTCCCCCACGAGCGCCGCGTCGGCGGTCAAGAGGAACGGCGCGAACGGCGCGAGCTCGCTCACGACGGCGCCGCCGCGCCGCGCCCAGAGGCGCAGGGCGCGGCCGCCGTCGGCGAGGTCGAGGGCCAGGAGCCCCGGGGTCGGGTCGTGTCCGAACAGGAGCGGCGCGCGCTCGAGGGTGAGCACGCGGCTAGGCGAGAGCCTCCTCCACGCGGAGCGCGTCAGCGAGCTTCTCGGACGGGCGCGGGCTCACGAGCGGATTCTACCCGCGCGCCGGTGTATGCTCAACCCATGCTCCGGCACGCTCCGGCGGCGCTCTGCGTCGCGACGGTCCTCGCAGGCTGCGCCGCGACGGGTGTGACGTTCCCCAACGCGACGCCCGGCCGGCCGCTCGCGGTGCCGGCCGAGGAGTACCGGCCCGAGGGCCCGGGGCCCTTCGCCGCGGTGATGCTCTTCCACGGCTGTCACGGGGTCAGCGCGTCCAGCCGCGAGTGGGCGCGCTGGTTCCGGCGCGAGGGCTACGTCGCGCTCGTCGTGGACAGCTGGGCGGCGCGCGGGATCGGCGACGGCTGCGACGCGAAGACGCCGGACCTGCCGTCCACCGAGCGCTTCGACGACGCGGTCGGGGCGCTGCGCCATCTCCACGGCCGGCCGTACGTGGACCGCGCGCGCATCGGCGCGATCGGCTGGTCCAACGGCGGCGTGTTCGCGATCGCGCTCGTCAACGGGCCGAGCCTCGAGCGCGCGCGGCGGCGCGGCGTCCTGCTGCCCGAGCCCGGCGTGCGCGCCGCGGTCGGCGTCTATCCGGGCGGGTGCTTCTCGCTCGTCGGCGAGCTGGTCGTCCGGCCGCTCCTCGTCCTCATCGGCGCCGCCGACGACTGGACCCTGCCGGGCCCGTGCGTCGAGATGGTCGAGAACATGCGCCGCAAGGGCGCCGACGCGACGATCGTGCTCTACCCCGGCGCCTACCACTACTTCGACGTGCGCGGCCAGCCGCGCGCGTACCTGCCGGAGGTCGGCAACCGGAACAAGCCCGACGAGTGCTGCGGCGCGACGGTCGGCTACGACGCGGCCGCGTTCCGCGACGCGCGGCGGCGCGTCCGGCAGTTCTTTGCCCGCCACCTCGGACGCCTCTAGCCGTGGACGCCTCCGTCGAGCTGGTCAAGCACCTGCTGCAGTCGGTCGTGAACCTGTACGCGACGGTTCCGAAAGGCCATCCGTCGACGCGCATCCTCGGCAACGAGCGGCTCGGCACCGGCGTCGTGGTGGACGCCTCCGGGCTCCTGCTGACGGTGAACTACGTGGTGATGGGCGCCGGCACGATCGAGGTGTCGTTCCAGAAGGGCCGGCGCGTGAAGGCCGAGCTCGTCGCGCAGGACTTCGACGTGGGCATCGCGCTGCTTCGCGTCAAGCGGCAGGGGCTCCACGCGGTGACGCTCGCGAGCGCCGCGGTCGAGCGCGGCGACGAGGTCATGGTGCTCGCGTCTACGGGCGCCCAGGAGCGGCGCGTCGCGGGCGGTCTCGTGACCTACGTCGGCGAGTTCGAGGCGTACTGGGAGTACCTGCTCGACCGGGGGATCGTCGCGAGCGCGGGGAACCCGGGCTTCGGCGGCGGCGGGCTCTTCGGCCTCGACGGCGAGATGCGCGGCGTCGTCTCGCTGAGCCTCAACGAGATGGCGCGGAGCTCGCTCTCGATCCCGGTGGACGTCTACCGGACGCACGCCGAGGAGCTGCTCCGCTACGGGCGGCCGGTGAGCCGGCCGCGCCGCGCGTGGCTCGGCGTCTTCGCCCACGCGCTCGAGGAGGGCGTGATCGTCGCGGGCGTCGTGCCCGACGGCCCGGGCGACCGCGGCGGCCTGGAGGAGGGCGACCTGATCGTGTCGCTCAACGCGGAGGAGGTGTCGAGCCGGCGCGAGCTGTACCTCTCGCTCTGGCGCCACGAGCCGGGCGAGAAGCTCACGGTCGGGGTGATGCGCGAGAGCAAGCTGCGGCGCTGCGAGGTCACGGGCGGCGACCGCGCGTACTTCTTCAGGCAGCTCTGATCGAGCGGCGCGCTCACGGGAGGGGACGACGGATGGACCTCGGGCTCACGGGCAAGGTGGCGCTGATCACGGCGGGGAGCAAGGGGATGGGCCG
>MGCF01000176.1:29006-31824 GCA_001788495.1 Candidatus Rokubacteria bacterium RIFCSPLOWO2_02_FULL_73_56 | reverse complement strand
GCCGAGGGCGCGCGGGTGGCGATCTGCGCGCGCGGCGAGGCGGACCTCCGGGCCGCGGCGGACGAGATCCGCGCGAGGACGGGCGCGGAGGTCCTCGCGCTGCCCGCCGACGTGACGCGCGCCGCCGACGTCGAGCGGCTCGTCGCGGCGACGCGCGCGACGCTCGGGCCGGTGGACGTCCTGGTCGCCAACGCCGGCGGGCCGCCGCGCGGCACCTTCGAGGAGCTCGGCGACGAGCAGTGGGCGGGCGCCTTCGAGCTGTCGCTGCTCTCCACGGTGCGGCTGATCCGCGCCGTGCTGCCGGAGATGCGGCGGCGCAAGTGGGGGCGCATCCTCACGATCCAGTCCTCGTCCGTCAAGCAGCCGATCCCGGGGCTCCTGCTCTCGAACGCGATCCGGCCCGGCGTGGCGGGGCTCATCAAGACGCTCGCCGCCGAGGTCGGCCGCGACGGGGTCCTGGTCAACACGGTCTGCCCCGGGCGGATCCTGACCGACCGCTTCCTGTCCGGCGCGGCCTCGCAGAAGCTCTCGCGCGAGCAGTACCTCGAGCGCCAGAGCACGGAGATCCCGCTCGGGCGCATCGGCACGCCCGAGGAGTTCGCCAACGTCGTGGTCTTCCTCGCCTCCGACAAGGCGTCGTACGTCACCGGCGTCGCCCTGCAGGTGGACGGGGGCCTGATCCGCGGCCTCGTCTAGACCGCAGTGAGCCCGCGCGCCGGCGGCGCCATCTCCCGGTTCCTCGCGGCGGACGGCTTCTTCCTGAGCGCCGGGCTCGCCTTCGTCTTCCTGCTCTCGCTGATCCCGGTGCTACTGCTCGGGGTCTCGCTGCTCGGCTTCGTGCTGTCCACCGAGCACGCCGCGCAGGCGGTCGTCCGCCAGCTCACCCAGCACTTCCCCGTCTACCAGAAGCAGATCACGCGCGCGCTGGTCCGCCTCGTCGAGACGCGCGGCGCCTCCGGCATCCTCGGCACGGCCGTGCTGGTCCTGTTCGCGACGCCCCTGCTGAGCGCCGTGCGGCTGATCCTGCACCGCCTGCTCGGCGTCAAGGCGCAGGCCGGCTTCCTCCGGAACCTCGTCGTGGACGCGGGGATGGCGCTGCTGCTCGCGGTGCTGCTGTTCGCCGCGAGCACGGCGACGTGGGTGCTGCACGGCCTGCGCGACCTGGCGCGGGTCACGCTGCCGCTGCCGGCCGAGTGGTTCCAGCTCGGCTCGATCGTGCTGTCGCTCGGTGTCTCGACGCTGATGTTCTACCTGGCGTACCGCTTCGTGCCGCGCCACCGGGTGGGCTCGGGGGCGGCGCTCGCCGGCGCGGTGCTCGCGAGCGTGCTCTGGGAGATCGCCAAGCAGCTCTTCCGCCTCTACATCCTCGAGGTGGGGCTCTACGACCAGATCTACGGGCCCTTCGGCGTCCTCATCGCGTTCGTGATGTTCGTGTACTACTCGGCGGTCGTCTTCGTCTTCTCCGCCGCGTTCGTCGCCGCCCTCGACGCCGGCCGCCGCTGACGCGCGCGCCGGCCGGCGCACGGGTGGCGGAGCGCCGCGAATATGCTATCGTGGGCGGCGCTTCTCACTCCCCGTCGGAGGGACCGGGTCATGATGCTGAAGGACAAGGTCGCGGTGGTGACGGGCGCGGGCCGGGGCATCGGGCGGGAGATCGCCCTCCTGATGGCGCGGCACGGCGCCCGGGTGGTGGTCAACGACTACGGCGGCTCGGAGGCGGGCGCCGGCGGCGCCCGGGGCCCGGCGGACGAGGTCGTGGGCGAGATCACGAAGGCGGGCGGCCAGGGGGCCGCCAACTACGACTCGGTCGCCTCCATGGCCGGCGGCCAGGCCATCGTCCGGACCGCGCTCGACGCCTTCGGCCGGGTGGACATCGTGGTCAACAACGCCGGCATCCTCCGCGACCGGATGATCTTCAACATGAGCGAGGAGGAGTGGGACGCCGTCATCGACACGCACCTGAAGGGCAGCTTCGCGGTCACCCGCGCGGCGGCCCCGCTCATGCGCGAGCAGAAGTCGGGGCGCGTCATCAACATGACCTCGACCTCCGGGCTCATCGGCAACGTCGGCCAGGCCAACTACGCGGCGGCGAAGCTCGGGATCCTCGGCCTCACGAAGGTGACCGCGCTCGACATGGCCCGCTACAACGTGACCGCCAACTGCATCTCGCCGTTCGCCTGGACGCGGATGATCGGCACGATCCCGGCCGAGACCGAGGCGCAGAAGGCGCGCGTGGAGAAGATCAAGAAGCTCTCGCCGGCGCACATCGCGCCGGTGGCCGTCTTCCTCGCCTCCGACGCCGCCAAGGACGTGACCGGGCAGATCTTCGGCGTGCGGGGCAAGGAGATCATGCTCTTCTCGCACGAGCGGCCGATCATGCGCGTGCACAACAGCGAGGGCTGGACGCCCGAGAGCCTCGCCGAGATGTTCCCGGGGACGCTCCTGCACCACCTGGTCCCGATGGTGACCTCCGGGCAGTACTTCAACTACGACCCGCTGGTGTGAGCCGCGGGCGGCGCGCGTGGCGGCGCCCGGCCGTGCGGCCGCTCGCCGCCGGGCTCCTCGTCTGGCTCGCCGCGCCTCTGGTCGCGCTCGTCGCCGCCGCGGCGGAGCCCCCGCTCCTCACGGTCGGGGACGTCACACCCACGTCGGCCGTCGTCTGGGCGCGCGCGGCGGGGGCGGGGGAGATCGCGGTCGAGCTGACGGGCCCCGACGGCGCGCGCGCGGCGGCCGCGACGATCCGCACCGACCGCGGCGAGGACTTCACGGGCAAGGCACGCCTCGCGGGGCTCCGGCCGGGCACGCGCTACGCGGTCCA
>MGCF01000176.1:21729-28928 GCA_001788495.1 Candidatus Rokubacteria bacterium RIFCSPLOWO2_02_FULL_73_56 | reverse complement strand
CCTCTGGAGCGGTGACCTCGGCGGCGGCGGCTTCTGCCGCAAGCTCGACGGCGGCTACCGGATCTTCCGCGCGATGGCGCGCCGGCAGCCCGACTTCTTCCTCTTCGTCGGCGACACGATCTACGCCGACAGGAAGTGCGAGGGCCACGACGTCGTGCCGGGCGCGGCCTTCGTCGCGACGACGCTCTCCCAGTTCCGCGCGCGCCACCGCTACAACCGCGAGGATCCGGCCGTCCAGGATCTCTTCCGCGCGACCTCGGTCTACGCGATCTGGGACGACCACGAAGTGCGCAACGACTTCGCGGGCTCGGTGGACCCGCTGATGCCCACCGGGCGGCGCGCCTTCCTCGAGTACTGGCCGATCGCGCCGCCCGCGGAGGAGCCCACGCGCCTCTACCGGAAGTTCCGCTGGGGGCAGCTCGCCGAGATCTTCATCCTCGACACGCGCCAGTACCGGAGCCCGAACACCGACCCCGACGGCCCGGCCAAGACCATGCTCGGCGCGGCCCAGCGCCGCTGGCTCGTGGACGAGGTCTCGACGTCCACCGCGCTCTGGAAGCTCGTCGTGACGAGCGTGACGCTGTCGGTGCCGACGGGCCGGCCCGAGCGGCGCGACTCCTGGTCGAACGCCAACGTGCTCGGCGGCCCGGAGGAGGGCCGGGGGTTCGCGAGCGAGCGCGACGCGATCCTCGGGATGCTCCGGGCGCGCGGCGTGAAGAACCTGGTGGTCCTCGCCGCCGACGTCCACCACGCCGAGCTGATCCGCCACCAGCCCACGCCCGAGTGGTCGTTCCACGAGTTCATCGCGGGCCCCCTCTCGGCCTCGCTCGGCCGCCCGCGCCCCCTCGACGAGGGCCTGAACCCCCGCTCGCTCTTCGCCCGCGGCGGCGTCTACAACTTCGGCGAGATCAGCATCGAGCCCGCCCACCTGACCGTGCGCATCGTGGACGAGGAGGGCCAGGTCCTCTTCACCCGCACCCTCGGCCCGGAGTGAAGCTCAGCATGCGGTGAGTGCCCCACGCCGGCGAATGCCGAAGCCGGCGGCGGCCCAGGCGGCGAGGGCGAGGGCGCTCAGCGCGGCGCCGGCGAGCTCGGGGGCGCCCGGCGCGTAGCTGAGCTCGACGGTGCCGCCGCCGCCCGGAGGGAGCCGCACCTCGAGATCCCCGAGCGCCCCCCGGCGCGTCTCGAGCGCGGCGCCGCCGAGGCTCGCGCGCCAGAGCGGGTAGTAGGCGAGCCGCGCCGGCGCCCAGGCCCCCGGCGCGCCCTCGAGCAGAACGCGCCAGCGGCCGGGAGCGATTTCCTTCGGGATCGCGAGGCCCGCGCGGCGCGTCCAGACGACGAAGAAGCCGAGCTGCCAGGCGCGCGCGAAGTCCGGGTGCGCGTCGAGCCAGGCCAGCCGCGGCAGGTCGAGGTCGAGCGCGACCACGGCGGAGACGCCGAGGCGCTCGGTGTCGCGCGCGAAGCTCGCAGGGTCGAGCGCGTCGAGCGGGCGGCCGAAGAGCGAGACGCCGTCGAGCCGCTCGACCAGCGTCCGGATCGGGCCGGGGCCGGCGTCGCCGCGATAGACGAGCGCGGCGATGGGCGCGGGGTGGGTGAAGGTGCCGTTGACGATCTCGCGCCCGGCGCCGACGGGCGTCAGCGCGGTCACGTGGGTGTGCGGCCGCCACCAGTCCGTGCCGAAGACGAGCGGGACGCCGGAGCGGACGAAGAGTACCCGGCCCTCGGGAACCCGGCGGAGGCCGTTCCAGAAGTTCCCGAGGCGCATGCCGGTCTCGATCTGGTGCGCGCTCGGCCAGACGGCGGCGCGCGGCCAGAGGGCGAGGGCGCCGCCGCCGAGGCCGGCGGCGACGGCGAGGACGACGCCCGCGAGGCCGACGAGCGCCTCGCGGCGCGGGCGCGTCCGGAATCCCGACCAGCCGAGGCCGGCGGCGAGGATCAGCGCGATGAAGAGGCCGTCCACCACGCGGTTCGCGGGGAGCCAGCGCACGCCGAGCGGCTCGAGCACGGCGCCGTCGAGCAGGACGACGACGGCCAGCGCCCACGGCCAGAGGGCGAGGACGACCGCCGCGCGCGCGGCGTAGACGGCGCGCACGAGGCCGAGGACGGCGAGGAGCGCCAGCGCGAGCGTGAGCGCGTCCACGCCCGGTCGCTCGCCCCAGGCGAGCGCGCGCGTGTGGGCGAGCCGCGCCAGGAGCGGCAGCCACCAGAAGGCGGTGAGCGCCGCGGCCAGCGCGAGCCGGAGCGCCGCGCCGCCGAGGCGCCGAACGCGCGGCGGGCGAGCGAGCGCGGCGAGCAGCACGAGCACGACGGCGGCGGGGAGCGCCGCCGGGTGCAGGAGGACGATCGCCGCCACGAGCGGCGCCGCGCACCAGGGCGCGCGGCCCGCGCGCTCGGAGAGCGTGAAGGAATCGGGCACACCGGACCTCGTTGGAGGCGCGAGCAGCCAGACGAGCAGCGGCAGGAGCGCCCAGGCCAGGCGCGCGCCGAGCATGCCGATGTGGACGCCGCCCTCGACGCCGCTCGTGCCGCCGGAGAAGGTGAGCGCGACGAAGGCGCCGGGGAGCGCGAGCCAGCCGCTGCCGAGCACGCGCGCGAGGGCCAGATACGCGGTGAGGCCGGGCAGCAGGTACGCGAGCCACACGAGCGCCTGGTAGGCGCCCTCGGCCGAGAGCGCGCCGAGGGAGAGCCAGTGGAGCAGCGCGCCCGCGTACGCCGCGCCCGGCGGGTAGAACTGCAGCTCCGGGTAGCCCGCCCACCAGCCCGGCTGCCACGCCCAGGGCGCGGGGCCGCGCGTGAGCACGTGCCAGAGGCGGTGGAGCTGGCCCGGGTGGTCGTCGAAGAGGACGAGCTCGGTGCCGAGCGCCCGCGCCGCGAAGAGGACGCCGTAGACGAGGAGGAGGGCGAGGGGCAGGACGCGGGCGGCCACGGCCCCGGATGATACTTCAATTGACTTCGAGCGACGTTGAGTGTTAAGTGATGAAAATGTCTGGCTGTCGGTGCAGCATAACTCGGGGCTCAATTCCCCTACCGATGGAGACGCCTCGATGGAGAAGCTGAACGGTCTGCGGTGCCGCGAGTGCGGCCGCCGCTACCCGGCCACACCCGTCCACGTCTGCGAGTTCTGCTTCGGTCCCGTCGAGGTGGACTACAAGTACGACGTTCTCCGCGGCGTCGTCACCCGCGAGTCCATCGCCGCCGGCCCGAAGAGCATGTGGCGCTACAAGGACCTGCTGCCGATCGAGGGCGACGTCGCCGTCGGCCACCACGTCGGCTTCACGCCGCTGATCCGCGCGCACAACCTCGCCGACGAGTTGGGTTGCCGGGAGATCTGGATCAAGAACGACTCGGTCTGTCACCCGACGTGGTCGTTCAAGGACCGCGTCGTGGCCGTGGCGGTGACGAAGGCGCTCGAGTTCGGCTTCGACACCGTCGCGTGCGCCTCGACGGGCAACCTCGCCAACTCGGTCGCGGCCCACGCCGCCGAGGCCCGGCTCAAGAGCTACATCTTCATCCCGGCCGACCTCGAGCAGGGCAAAGTCCTCGCGACGCTCGTCTACAGCCCGACGCTGGTCGCCGTCCACGGCACCTACGACGAGGTCAACCGGCTCTGCTCGGAGATCGCCGACAAGTACCGCTGGGCGTTCGTCAACGTGAACTTCCGCCCCTACTACTCGGAGGGCTCGAAGAGCTACGGGTACGAGATCGTCGAGCAGCTCGGCTGGAAGGCGCCCCGGCACATCGTCGTGCCGTGCGCGGGCGGCTCGCTGATCACGAAGATCTGGAAGGCGATCAAGGAGTTCAAGCAGCTCGGGCTGGTGGACGGGCCGGTCGCGACCAGGATGTACGCGGCCCAGGCCCTCGGCTGCGGGCCGATCGTCACGATGATCAAGAAGGACACGGACGTGCTGGTCCCGGTCAAGCCGAACACGATCGCCAAGTCGCTCGCGATCGGCAACCCGGCCGACGGCTACTACGCGTACCGCACGACCAAGGAGTCGGGCGGCTCCGGCGAGCACGCGACCGACGAGGAGATCATCGAGGGGATGCTGCTGCTCGCGCGCACCGAGGGCATCTTCACCGAGACCGCGGGCGGCGTCACGGTGGCCGCGGCGAAGAAGCTGATCGAGACGGGCGTGATCCCGCGCGACGAGTCGCTCGTGATCTGCGTCACGGGCAACGGGCTCAAGACCCCGGACGCGCTCTACGACCGCCTCGAGGCGCACGTCAAGATCAAGCCCTCGCTCTCGGCCTTCGACCAGGCGCTCGCCGACCTGAAATCCCAGACGGCCCAGGAGGGACGCTGATGCCGGTGCTCGTACGGATCCCCACGCCGCTGCGCGCGCTCACCAAGGGCGCCGCCGAGATCCACGCCACGGCCGCCACGGTGGACGCGCTCGTGGAGGACCTCGAGCGCCAGTTCCCCGGCCTCCGCGAGCGCCTCGTCGACGACGCGGGCGAGCTGCGCCGCTTCATCAACATCTACGTGAACGAGGAGGACATCCGCTTCCTGCAGGCCAAGAAGACGGCCCTCAAGGACGGCGACCAGGTCTCGATCGTCCCGGCGATCGCCGGAGGCCGCTGAGCGCGGTGACGCCGATGGCCCGGATGCGCGTGCGGCTCACGTTCCCCACGCACCTCATCCAGGAGCCGATCGTCTACCGGCTCGTCAAGGACTTCGACATCGTCATCAACATCCGCCGGGCCGACGTCAAGGCCGACCACGGCTGGATGGCGCTCGAGCTGGACGGCGACGAGGCCGCGCTCGAGCGCGGGATCCGGTGGCTCAAGGACACCGGCATCCAGGTGGACCCGCTCGAGCACGACGTCGTGATCCCGTAGCGGCCCGCAGTGCGCATCTCCCGGCGCGTCCAGGGCTTCACCGAGTCGGTCATCCGCGAGATGACCCGCGTCGTCAACCAGCACGGCGGGGTCAACCTGGCGCAGGGGATGCCGAACTTCCCGCCGCCCCGCGAGCTGCTGGAGGCCGCCCACCGCGCGGTCGACGGGGACTTCCACCAGTACGCGATCACCTGGGGCACGCCCCGCCTGCGGCGCGCCATCGCGGACAAGTACCGGACGTTCTACGGGATGGAGCTGGACCCGGAGCGCCACATCACGGTCTGCTGCGGCTCCACCGAGACGATGCTCTCGACGCTGCTCGCCGTGCTGAACCCCGGCGACGAGGTCATCGTCTTCGAGCCCTTCTACGAGAACTACGGCCCCGGCTGCATCATCGCCGACGCCCGGCCCGTGTGGGTGCCGCTCGAGCCGCCCGGGTTCGGGTTCGACCCCGAGCGCCTGCGGCGCGCGGTGACGCCGCGCACGCGCGCGATCATCTTCAACAGCCCGAACAACCCGACGGGCAAGGTCTTCTCGCGCGCCGACCTCGAGGCCATCGCCGCCCTCTGCCTCGAGCACGACCTGCTCGCGATCACCGACGAGATCTACGAGCACATCGTCTACGACGGCCTCGGCCACACGCCGATCGCGACGCTGCCCGGGATGGCCGAGCGCACGATCACGATCTCGGGCATCTCGAAGTCGTACTCGGTGACCGGCTGGCGCGTCGGCTGGGCGATCGCCAACCCGGAGCTGAGCGTCGGCATCCGCCGCGCCCACGACTTCGTGACGGTCGGCGCGCCGCACCCGCTCCAGGAGGCCGCGGTCACCGCGCTCGCGCTGCCCGGCGCCTACTACGTGCGGCTGCGCGAGGACTACCAGGCGCGGCGCGACCTGCTCCTGGGCTACGTCGAGAAGGCGGGGTTCGTCGCCTGGAAGCCGCGCGGCGCCTACTACATCCTCACCGAGGCCGCGCACTTCCTCGAGCGGTACGGCGTCGCCGACGACGCCGCGTTCGCGATGTGGCTCATCAAGAACGTGGGCGTCGCGACCGTGCCGGGCTCGTCCTTCTACGCCCACCCGGAGCTCGGCCGGACGAAGATCCGCTTCTGCTTCCCGAAGACCGACGCGGTGCTCCGGGACGCGGGCGAGCGCCTGCTCACGCTGCGGGACCGCTAGGATGGCCGGCCGATGAGCGCGCGCGAGGACGCGCGCGCGATCTGGCAGGCGGTGCTCGCCGCCGCCGACCCGGCCCCGCTCGTCCGCGCGCACCTCGCGGCCCTGCCCGCCGCCCGCCACATCCTCGTGCTCGGCTGCGGCAAGGCGAGCGGCGCCATGGCGCGCGCGGCCGAGGAGGTCCTGGGCGCGCGCATCGCCGCCGGCTTCGTCGTCGTCAAGGACGGCTACACGGTGCCGCTCGCGCGCGTGCGTCTCACCGAGGCGGGCCACCCGGTGCCCGACGCGCGCGGCCTCGCCGCCTCCGCGCGGCTCCTCGAGCTGGCGCACGGCGCCGACGAGGACGACCTGATCCTGTTCCTGGTCTCGGGCGGCGGCTCGGCGCTGACGCCGGCGCCCGCGCCGCCGGTCACGCTCGCCGAGAAGGGCGAGGTGACGCGCCTGCTCCTCGACGCCGGCGCCACGATCGGCGAGCTCAACGCCGTGCGCAAGCACCTGTCGCTCTTCAAGGGCGGCCAGCTCGCGCGCGCGGCGTGGCCCGCCGCCGTGCTGACGCTCGCGCTCTCCGACGTGATCGGCGACGCGCTCGACGTCATCGCCTCGGGGCCGACGGCGCCCGACCCGACGACCTTCCAGGACGCCCTCGACGTCCTGGCGGCGCGCGCGCCCGGCGACCGCGCGCCGGCCTCCGTGCGGGAGCGGCTCGAGGCCGGGCGGCGCGGGAAGCTCGAGGAGACGCCGAAGCCGGGCGACCGCGTCTTCGAGCGGGTGAGCCACGTGGTCATCGGCAACAACGCCCTCGTGACCGACGCGGCGCTCGCCGCCGCGCGGCGGCTCGGCTACCGCGCCGAGCTCCTCACGCGCGCGCTCCAGGGCGAGGCGCGCCAGGTGGCGCGCGACCTGGTCGAGCGCGCCCGGCGCCTGCCGCCGCGGACCTGCCTGGTCGCCGGCGGTGAGACGACCGTGACGGTGCGGGGGCGGGGGACGGGCGGGCGCTGCCAGGAGCTGGCGCTCGCCGCCGCGCTCGAGCTCCTGCCCGGCGAGCCGCTCGGCGTGCTCGCCGCCGGTACGGACGGCACCGACGGGCCGACCGACGCCGCCGGCGCGCTCGTGGACGCGGGGACCGTGGCGCGCGCGCGGGCGGCCGGCGCCGACCCGCGGCGGGCGCTCGAGGACAACGACGC
>MGCF01000176.1:0-21598 GCA_001788495.1 Candidatus Rokubacteria bacterium RIFCSPLOWO2_02_FULL_73_56 | reverse complement strand
AATGCGCGCTAGCGTACGGTCCACGCACTCATGTCGACGGGCGCCGCGCGCCGGGCCGCCGGGCGCGGGCGGGAGCCGCGCGAGGCGCGGACCCCGCGCGCCTGGATGGAGCCCGGCCACACGGGGCATGCGGACGCGGGCCGCGTGGTCCGGTCGACCCCTCCGGCCCGCGCCCGTCGGCCCGGACTCCACGTGCGACGGGGCTTCACAGGACTTCGGGGAACGGCACACTCGCCCGCGTCGTCCCCGCGCGGCACTCGTGTGGCCGGGCGGGTGGCGCAGGGTGCGGTCCCGCGGGGCCGGTGGAGTGGGTGACGGAGCCGGCCCCGTGGCGGCCGTACCCTGCGACAGGACCCGCCCGCTTCACGCGAGCCGCGCGCGGGGACGACGCGGACTAGGCGCGGGCGGCGGCGGCGCGCAGCAGCTCGAAGATCCGCGCGGGCGTGAGGGGCAGGCGCTCCACCTCGACGCCCCGGTCGGCGAGCGCGTCCTCGACGGCGGTGGCGACGACGGCGCCGGGCGCGATCACGCCGCTCTCGCCGACCCCCTTGATCCCGAGCTCGTTCACGCTGGAGGGAAACTCGACGTGGACGAGATCGATCGCCGGGAAGTCGCCGGCGCGTGGGAGCGCGTAGTCCATCAGCGAGCCCGTCAGGAGCTGTCCCGCGCTGTCGTGGACGACCTCCTCGAGGAGCGCGCTCCCGAGGCCCTGCGCCGTGCCGCCGTGGACCTGGCCCTCGACGACCATCGGGTTGATCGGGCGACCGCAGTCGTGGACGACGACGAGCCGCCGGACGGCGAGGGTGCAGGCCTCGAGGTCGAGCTCGACCACCGCCGCCTGGGCGCCGAACGCCCACGTGACCGTCTCGGGGTAGAAGAACGCGCAGCTCGCGAGGCCGGGGCCGCCGGCCCGCGCGAGCGCCCGGCTGCGCACCGCGGCGCGCGCCACCTCGCCGAGGGGGACGCGGCGGTGCGGCGCGCCCCGCACGGCCATGTGGCCGCCGGCCAGCACCACGTCCTCGGCGGCGCACTCGAGCATCTCCGCCGCCACGAGCCGCGCCTTGCCCGCGACCTCGCGCGCCGAGCGCGCGACCGCCGGCCCGGCGACGGCGGCGACGCGGCTCGCGATCGTCCCCATGCCGTAGCCGACGCGGTCGGTGTCGCCGCCGCGGACGACGACGCGCTCGACCGGCACGCCGAGCTCCTCCGCGCACACCTGCGCGAGCGTGGTCTCGTGGGCCTGGCCCTGGGCGCTCACGCCGACGTCCACGTAGACGAGCCCGCCCGGGTCCACGCGCACGTCGGCGCCCTCGAAGGGGCCGATGCCGGTGCCCTCGACGTACGCGCAGAGCCCGATCCCGAGGGGCCGCGCGCCGCCCCGGCGGGCCGCCTGCTCGCGGCGCCAGGCCGTGTAGTCGAGCCGCGCGAGCAGGGCGTCCCAGGCGCCGACGTAGTCCGCCGGGTCGTAGGCGATCGGCACGCCGTCGCGGTAGGCGAGCCCGGTGGCGTACGGCATCTCGGCGCGGCGGACCAGGTTGCGCCGCCGGAGCTGCGCGGGGTCGAGGCCGAGCCGGCGCGCGGCGCGGTCCAGGAGCACCTCGACGACGAACGCCGCCTCCGGCCGGCCGGCGCCGCGGTAGGCCGCGGCGAAGCTCTTGTGGGTGACCACGTTGCGGGCGCGCGCGCGATAGCTCGGGACGCGGTAGGGACCGACGAGATGGTTGATCGTGTTGGCCGTCATCGCGGTGCCGAGCGTCGGGTACGCGCCGTGGTCCCGCGTGAACGTCGTCTCGAGCGCGGTGATCGTGCCGTCCGCGCGCACGCCGAGCCGCGCCTCGTGCGTCTGGTCGCGGTCGCCCCCGGCGGTGAGGAAGTGCTCGCGGCGCGTCTCGATCCACTTGACCGGACGGCCCAGGCGCCGCGCGACCGCGGGCACCAGGACGTCCTCGGGATAGACGTGGCCCTTGATGCCGAAGCCGCCGCCGACGTCGGGGGCGATCACACGCACGGCATCCTCGGGGAGCGCGAGGAGCGCCGCCACCGCGCTCCGGACGTTGAACGGCACCTGCGTGGAGGACCACACGGTCAGCCGGCCGCTCTCGGGATCGGGCGCGGCGAGGACGCCGCGGGGCTCGATCGGCACGCCGGTCACCCGCGGGTAGGTCAGGCGCGCGGCGACGGCCAGGTCGGCCTCGGCGAAGCCGCGGGCGACGTCGCCGACCGCGCTCTCGTGGGAGCCCGCGTGGTTGTCGCGCCAGCCGTCGTGCACGCGGGCCGCGGCGCCCGGGGCCGCCGCGACGGGCAGCGGCTCGTACTCGACGGCCACGGCGTCGGCGCCGTCCACCGCGCGGCAGGCGTCCTCGGCCACGACGACGGCCACGGCCTCGCCCACGTGGCGGACGCGCTCGGCGGCGAGCAGCGGGTGGTGGTACGCGGGCCAGCCGGGCTCGCGGATGAGCGGCGGGATCGAGCCCGCCAGCTCCGGCGCGTCCGCCACCGTGAGCACGGCGAGGACGCCCGGCAGGCGCAGCGCGCGCCGGGCGTCGATCCGGACGACGCGCGCGTGGGCGTGGGGGCTCCGGACGAGCGCCAGGTGGGCCAGGCCCGGCACGCGCAGGTCGTCCACGTAGCGGCCGCTCCCGGTCAGGAAGCGCCGGTCCTCCTTGCGCTTGAGCGAGGCGCCGACGAGCCGGGGCGTCGCGGCCGGATCGCTAGCGGGCGGCCCGGAGGTGCTCATCGCGCCGGGCCTGGAGCTCACGGTCCGTGTAGCTCATGAGGTCGGGCCGGGCCTTGCCGAGCATCACCTGCAGGTACGCGGGCTCGAGGCCGGCGTTCTCGTAGCCGTGGATCACGCTGGCGGGGCAGGACACGCAGTCCCACGGTCCCAGAACGGTCTCGACCCGCTGCCCCGACTCGTCCTGGAAGAACACGCGGACCTGGCCCCGGAGGATGAAGAACACCTCCTCGACCTCGTGCGTGTGGGCCGCGTTGCCCTGGCCGGGGGGCACGAACATGATGCTCAGCGTGAAGTGCTCGGCCGGGATGAAGCGGCCGTCGCTCTTCCCCGAGGCGCCCGACCCGATGAAGCGGTGCTGGGCGCGGCGGTAGCCGTCCACCCGCGCGTCGGCGAAGGCGTCCCAGTCGGCGACGCGGTCCACGAAGCGCGCGACCTGGCGCTGGAGCAGCTCGGACAGCGGTGGCGTCATGCGGGTCTCCTCCGAGGTCACGCATTCTACCAGAGCCGGCGCTGCCTACGCGGCGGGCGAAGCGGTCTAACCCGTCGGAAATCCGGGACTGGCCCTCGGTTGCCCACGCGGTTATCCACGGGTCGGTCACACTCGCTGTGGAAAACTGATATCCTTCCTGCGATGTCGCGCGTGAATCTGGCCGGCCTCCTGCCGTCCGAGCTCGAGGACCTCGCCGTGGAGCTCGGCGCCTCGCGCTACCGCGGGCGCCAGCTCGCGGCGTGGGTCTATCGGAAGGGCGTCTTCGACCTCGAGGCGATGACCGATCTCCCGAAGGACTTCCGGGAGCGCCTGACCGAACGTGCGGTCATCGAGGTCCCGGAGCCCGAGCGGGTGACGGTCTCGCAGGACGGCAGCCGGAAGCTCGTCTTCCTCCTCGCCGACGGGCGCCGGGTCAGCGCGGTCCTGATGCCCGACGACGACCGGATGACCCTCTGCGTCTCGACGCAGGTCGGCTGCGGCTTCGAGTGCCGCTTCTGCCTGACGGGCGTGATGGGCTTCGAGCGCAACCTGACGCCCGCCGAGATCGTCGGCCAGGTGCTCGCCGCCAACCGGCTGCTCGCCCCGGCGCAGCGGGTCACCCACGTCGTCTTCATGGGCATGGGCGAGCCGCTCGCCAACTACGGGGCGCTCGTGACCTCGCTCCGGATCCTCACCGACGCCCGGCTCGGCGTCGGCTACTCGCCGCGCCGCATCACGGTCTCCACGGTCGGCCTCGTGCCGGGCATCGAGAAGCTCGGGCGCGAGGGGCTCCGGGTGAACCTGGCGATCTCGCTCCACGCGGCCACCGACGAGGTGCGCACGCGGCTCATGCCGGTGAACCGCGCGTTCGGCCTCGCCGCGCTGATGGCGGCGCTCCGGCGCTACCCGCTCGCGCCGCGCCAGCGCATCTTCTTCGAGTACGTCCTGCTCGACGGCGTCAACGACTCGCCCGAGGATGCCCGCCAGCTCGCGCGGCTCCTCCGGGGCCTGCGCGCCAAGGTCAACCTGATCCCGTTCAACGACTGGGACGGGGCGGAGTTCCGGCGGCCGCCGCTCCCGCGGATCCTCGCCTTCCAGTCGGTCCTGCTTGACGCGGGGATCACGACGACGGTGCGCTGGAGCAAGGGCGAGGACATCGGCGCGGCCTGCGGTCAGCTCCGGGAGCCGGTCCCGGCGTGAGCGCGCGGACGGTCGCCTTCGCGACGCTCGGGTGCCGCCTCAACCAGGTGGACAGCGCGCAGCTCCAGACCGCGCTCGAGGCGCGGGGCTTCCGCACGGTGCCGGTCGCGGCGCCCGCCGACGTCGTCGTGGTGAACACGTGCACGGTGACGGCGCGCGCCGAGTGCTCCGACCGCCAGGCGATCCGCCGGGCGGCGCGCGTGAGCCCGGGCGCGCGCCTGGTCGTCACCGGCTGCTGGGCCCAGACGAGCCCGGGCGAGGTGGCGGGGCTCGCCGAGGTGGACCTGGTCGTCGGCAACGCCGACAAGGCGCGGCTGCCCGACCTGCTCGAGGGGCTGCTCGCGGGCGCCCCCGGGCGCGTGCACGTCTCCGACGTCGCGGCGGCGCGGGCGGTGGCGGTCCCGCCGCTCGCGCGGGTCGGCGGCCGCTCGCGCGCCTTCCTCAAGGTCCAGGAGGGCTGCCAGCACCGCTGCGCGTTCTGCATCGTGCCGCGGGCGCGCGGCCGGAGCCGGAGCCTCGAGCCCAGGGTCGTCCTCGACCACGCGCGCCGGCTCGTCGAGGCCGGCCACGTCGAGCTCACCCTCACGGGCGTGGACCTGGGCCACTACGGCGCCGACCTCCTGCCGCGGACGACGCTGGCCGCGCTGCTGCGCGCGCTGGATGCGCTGCCCGGGCTCCGCTGGCTCCGCCTGTCCTCGCTGCTCCCCGCGTACTTCACCGAGGAGCTGCTCGAGGTGCTGACGGCCGCGCCCCGGCTCGCGCCGCACCTGCACGTGCCGCTGCAGAGCGGGAGCGACCGCGTCCTGCGCCGGATGCGGCGCCCGTACACGGCGCGCCTGTACCGGCGGCTCGTCGAGCGCCTGGCCGCGGCGATCCCGGGGCTCGGCCTCGGCGCCGACGTGATCGTCGGCTTTCCGGGCGAGCGCGAGGCGGACTTCGCCGCGACGCGCGCGCTCGTGGAGGCGCTGCCGTTCTCGTACCTGCACGTGTTCCCGTTCTCGGCGCGGCGGGGGACCGAGGCCGCGACGCTCGGCGACCGCGTGGACGCGCGCACCGCGGCGCGGCGCGGGCGCGAGCTGCGCGAGCTCGGCGGCGCGAAGCGCGCCGCGTTCGGCGCGCGGCTCGTCGGCGGCGTGCAGGAGGTGCTCGTGCTCGAGACGCGCGACCGGGCCAGCGGGGACCTGGTCGGGCTCACCGGAAACTACGTGGAGGTGGTCTTCCCGGGGCCGGACGCGCGCATGCGCACGCTCGCGCGGGTCCGCGTCACCGGCGCGCGGGGGGACCGAACCCTGGGAGAGCCCTGGTGAAGGCACGCCGATGAACGAACCCGCGATCGGCATCATCGGCGGGAGCGGGCTGTACGAGCTGGAGGGCCTGCGCGGGGTCGCGTGGAAGCGGGTCCGCACGCCGTTCGGCGCGCCCTCGGACGACTACTGCGTCGGCACCTTCGCGGGCCGGCGCGTCATCTTCCTGCCGCGGCACGGGCGCGGGCACCGGCTGATGCCGAGCGAGCTGAACTTCCGCGCGAACGTCTGGGGGCTCAAGGCGCTCGGCGCCGAGTGGGTGATCTCGATCTCGGCCGTCGGCTCCATGAAAGAGGCGATCCGGCCCCTCGACCTGGTCATCCCGGACCAGTTCTTCGACCAGACCAGGCGCCGGGTCTCGTCGTTCTTCGGCGACGGGATCGTCGCGCACGTCGGGATGGCCGAGCCGGTGTGCGGCGACCTCGCGGCGACGCTCGAGGCGGCCGCGCGCCAGACGGGCGCGACGGTCCACCGCGGCGGCACCTACATCTGCATCGAGGGGCCGCAGTTCTCGAGCCGGGCCGAGTCGCGGATCTACCGGGGCTGGGGCGTGGACGTGATCGGCATGACCAACATGCCCGAGGCGAAGCTCGCGCGCGAGGCCGAGCTGTGCTACGCGACGCTCGCGCTCGCGACCGACTACGACGTCTGGCACGAGACGCACGAGGCCGTGTCCGTCGAGGCGGTGATCCAGAACCTCCTGAAGAACGTCGCGACCGCCAAGGAGGTCCTCAAGCGCGTGATCCCGCGGCTCGGGCCTCCGCGCGCGTGCGGCTGCGCGCGCCTGCTCGAGAGCGCGGTCATCACGAGCCCCGGGGCCTTTCCGCCGGCGACCCGGCGCAGGCTCGACCTGCTCATCGGCCGCTACTTCCCGGCGCGGCGCCCGGCGCCGCGGCCGGCCGCGAAGGGAGCCCGTCGCCGTGGGTGATCTCCTGGTCATCGGCTCGGTCGCACTGGACAGCGTCGAGACGCCCTTCGGCAAGGTGCGCGAGGTGCTGGGCGGCTCGGCGACGTACTTCTCGTACGCCGCGAGCTTCTTCACCCAGGTGCGCCTGGTCGCGACGGTCGGCGAGGACTTCCCCGAGCCGCACCGGCGCCTGCTCGCCGACCGGGGCGTGGACACCCGGGGGCTGCGGGCGTCGCAGGGCAAGACGTTCCGCTGGGCGGGGGAGTACGGCTTCGACCTGAACGAGGCCCGCACGCTCGACACCCAGCTCAACGTGCTCGCCGACTTCCGCCCCGACCTCGGCGAGGACCTCCGGCGCACGCCGTTCCTCTTCCTGGCGAACATCGATCCCGAGCTGCAGCTCGACGTGCTCCGCCAGATGAAGGAGCGGCCGCGCCTCGTCGCGCTCGACACGATGAACTTCTGGATCCGGGGCAAGCAGGCGGCGCTGCGCCGCGCCCTCGCCGAGGTGGACGTCGTCACGATCAACGACGCCGAGGCGCGCCAGCTCGCGGGCGAGCCCAACCTGATCCGCGCGGCGCGGGCGATCGGCGCGATGGGCCCGCGCGTCGTGGTCGTCAAGCGCGGCGAGTACGGCGCGCTCATGCTCGCCGACGGCGCGTTCTTCTTCGTTCCCGCGTACCCGCTCGAGTCGGTGTACGACCCGACCGGCGCCGGCGACACCTTCGCCGGCGGCTTCATGGGCCACCTCGCGGCCCAGGAGCGCGTGGACGCCGCGGCCATGCGGCGCGCCGTCGTGTACGGCTCGGTCATGGCCTCGTTCACGGTCGAGGACTTCTCGCTCCGCCGCCTGACCCGGCTCAAGCCGGGCGACATCGCGGACCGGTACGCGTCGTTCCACGACCTGATCCGGCTCGAGGCATGAGCGAGACGAAGTACGCGCGGCTGCTCGAGCTGCTCCGCGGGATGGAGAGCGTCGTCGTCGCGTTCTCGGGCGGCGTGGACTCCACGTTCCTCGCGCGCGCCGCCAAGGACGCCCTCGGCGCGCGGGCGGTGCTCGTCACCGCCGACTCGGAGACCTACCCGGCCGGCGAGCTCGCCGAGGCGCGGCGTCTCGGGGCGCTCCTCGGCCTGCGCCACGTGGTCGTGCGCACCGAGGAGCTCGCCAATCCCGACTACGCCGCCAACCCGATCAACCGCTGCTTCTTCTGCAAGGAGGAGCTGTTCGCGCGGCTCGCGCCGGTCGCGGCGCGCGCGGGCTGCCGCGCGCTCGTCTACGGCGCCAACATGGACGACCTCGGCGACCACCGGCCCGGGATGAAGGCGGCCGAGGCGCGGGGCGTCCGGGCGCCGCTGATCGAGGCCGGGCTGTGGAAGGCGGAGATCCGCGAGCTGTCGCGCGGCCTCGGCCTGCCCACGTGGGACAAGCCCTCGTTCGCCTGCCTGTCCTCGCGCTTCCAGTACGGCGACCGGATCACGCCCGAGAAGCTCCGCCGCGTGGACGCCGCCGAGGAGGTGCTGCGCGCGCTCGGCTTCCGCCAGTTCCGCGTCCGCGACCACGACCGGCTGGCGCGGCTCGAGATCGCGCGCGACGAGATGCCCCGGCTCTGGGCGGACGGCCGCCACGAGACGGCCGTGCGGCGGCTCCGCGAGCTCGGCTACCTCTACGTCGCGCTCGACCTGGCCGGCTTCCACTCCGGCAGCGCCAACCTGCTGCTCGCGCCGCGCCCGAAGGCGCCGGACGCCTGACCGTGGACCGGAACGCGATCCGCAGGCTCCTCGAGGAGGTGCAGGCCGGCCGGCTCGACGTCGAGGCCGCGGCGGCGCGCCTGCGCCGCCTGCCCTACGAGGACCTGCGCTTCGCCAAGGTGGACCACCACCGGGCGCTGCGCGGCGGCGCGGCCGAGGCCGTGTTCTGCCCCGGCAAGAGCCCGGGGCAGGTCGTCGCGATCGTGCGCCGGCTGGCCGAGCACCACGCGAACGTGCTCGCGACGCGCGCGGGCGCGGACGTCGCCGCGGCGGTCGCGGCCGCGGGGCTCCCCCACGTCTACCACGCCGAGGCGCGGCTCGTCGTCGTGCGCCCGGCGCGCGGCGAGGCGGTCGGCCTCGTCGCGGTCGCGGCGGCCGGCACGGCCGACCTGCCGGTGGCCGAGGAGGCGGCGCTCGTGGCCGAGGCGCTCGACAATCGCGTCGAGCGCGTCTACGACTGCGGCGTGGCCGGGCTCCACCGCCTGCTGGACCACTACGACCTGCTCGCCGAGGCCAACGCGATCGTCGCCGTCGCGGGCATGGAGGGGGCCCTGCCGAGCGTGATCGGCGGCCTCGTGGACCGGCCCGTGATCGCGGTGCCGACGAGCGTGGGCTACGGCGCCTCGCTCGGCGGCCTGGCCGCGCTGCTCGCGATGCTGAACTCGTGCGCGCCCGGGGTCTCGGTCGTCAACATCGACAACGGCTACGGCGCCGCGCACCAGGCGAGCCAGATCAACCACCTCGTCGCCAAGGTGCGATGACCCTCCGTCCCATGACGGTCGTGTATTTCGACTGCCCGAGCGGGGCGGCGGGGGACATGATCATGGGCGCGCTCGTGGACGCGGGCGTGCCGCTCGACGCGCTCCGCGCCGAGCTGCGCAAGCTCCCGCTCGAGGGCTGGGACCTCGCGGCGCGCGAGGTCCAGCGGGGCGCCTTCCGGGCCACGAAGGTCGACGTCGAGGTGGACGCCGCCGCCCACCGGCACCACCGCGGGCTCGCGGACATCGTCCGGATCCTGGAGGCGAGCGGGCTCGCGCCGGAGGTCACCGCGCGCGCGACCCGCATCTTCACGCGGCTGGCGGACGCCGAGGCGCGCGCCCACGGCACGACGCGCGAGGCGGTCCACTTCCACGACGTCGGCGCGGTGGACGCGATCATCGACGTCACCGGCGGGGTGATCGCCCTCGCGCTGCTCGGGGCCGAGGCCGTGCACGTCTCGGCGCTCCCGCTCGGCGGCGGCTTCGTGGACGGGCCCCACGGGCGGATCCCGGTGCCCGGGCCGGGCACGGTGGAGCTGCTCCGCGGCTTTCCCGTGGTGGACACGGGCGTGCGGGCGGAGCTGGTGACGCCGACGGGCGCGGCCATCCTGACGACGCTCGCGGCCTCGGCGGGGCGGATGCCCGCGATGACCGTGACGGCCGTCGGCTACGGCGCCGGCACGCGGGACCTGCCCGGGACGCCGAACGTGCTGCGCTGCCTCGTCGGCGAGACCGCCGCCGAGCCGGCGGGCGAGGAGACGGTCCTGCAGGTCGAGACCACGATCGACGACATGTCGCCGCAGCTCTACGAGCCCCTGCTGGACCGCCTGTGCGAGGCGGGCGCGCTCGACGTCTTCCTGACGCCCGTCGTGATGAAGCGGAGCCGCCCGGGCGTGGTCCTGACGGCGCTCTGTCCGCCGCCGGCCCGCGAGGCGGTGACGCGCGCCCTCTTCGAGGAGTCCACGACCATCGGCGTGCGCTGGTCGGAGTGGCGCCGGGCGCGCCTCGCGCGCGAGCTGGTGACGCTCGCGACCGCCTACGGCGCGATCCCGTTCAAGGTCTCGCGCCTGGGCGGGCGCGTCGTCACGGTCACGCCGGAGTTCGCGGACATCGCCCGGATCGCCCGCGAGAAGTCCCTGCCGGTGCGCGAGGTCCTCGACCAGGCGCGCGCCGACGGCCGCCGGCTGTTCGCCGGCGGGTAGGCGCGGACGGGACCGACGCCCCCCGTTGACAGGGACAACGAGGCGGCTTACGCTCTGACGCGCCTGACGCGGCCACGCGCGCCAAACCGCTCGAACCCCGGAGGCGAGTCGTGAAACTACCTGTCAAGATGACCATCAACGGGCAGACCCACAGCCACGAAGTCGAGCCGCGACTCCTGCTCGTCCACTACATCCGCGAGGTGATCGGGCTCACGGGGACCCACGTCGGCTGCGACACGAGCCAGTGCGGGGCCTGCACGATCCTCCTGGACGGCCAGGCGGTGAAGGCGTGCACGCTGTTCGCGGTGCAGGCCGACGGCGCCAGGATCATGACGATCGAGGGGCTCGCGAAGAACGGCGAGCTGCACCCGATCCAGATGGGCTTCTGGGAGAAACACGGCCTGCAGTGCGGCTTCTGCACCCCCGGCATGATCATGGCCGCCTACCAGCTGCTCGAGCGGTACCCGAAGCCGAGCGAGGAGCAGATCCGGCACCAGCTCGAGGGCAACCTCTGCCGGTGCACGGGCTACCACAACATCGTGAAGGCGATCCAGTGGGCGGCCGACAACATGCCCGCGAAGAGGTAGGGGGGCGCCATGGCGGTCACCGAGGAGCGGCTGTTCGGCAAGGCCATCAAGCGCCGCGAGGACCCGCGCTTCATCACGGGCCGCGGGCAGTACGTGGACGACGTGAAGCTGCCCGGGATGACGTACGCGGCGTTCGTGCGGAGCCCCCACGCCCACGCCCGGATCAAGAAGGTGGACGCCGCCGCGGCCCGGAAGGTGGCCGGCGTGCTGGCGGTCTACGCGGGCGAGGACGTCCAGGTGGGCGGCCTGCCGTGCGGCTGGATGCTCCCCGGCATCAAGGTGCCGGCGCGCCCCGCGCTGGCGCAGGGCAAGGTCCGCTACGTCGGCGAGCCGGTGGCGATCGTGATCGGCGAGACGCCGTTCGCGGCGAAGGACGGCGCCGAGGCCGTCCGCGTGCAGTACGAGGCGCTGCCGGGCGTGGCCGACGGCAAGAAGGCCCACGCGCCGGGCGCGCCCCAGCTCTTCGACGAGATCCCGAAGAACCAGTGCTTCTACTGGACCATCGGCGACAAGGCGTCGACCGACGCGGCGTTCGCGTCGGCGGCGACGGTCGTCACGCAGCCGCTCGTGAACCAGCGGCTGATCCCGAACGCGATCGAGCCGCGCGCCTGCGTGGCGAGCTACGCGCCGGGGACGGGTGACCTGACGCTCTGGGTGACGTCGCAGAACCCGCACGTCCACCGGCTTCTCATGGCCGCGTTCGTCCTGGCGATACCCGAGACCAAGATGCGCGTCATCTCGCCGGACGTCGGCGGCGGCTTCGGCTCGAAGATCTTCGTCTACAACGAGGAGGTCGTCGTCTCCTGGGCGTCGAGGACGCTCGGGCGGCCGGTGAAGTGGACGGCGGAGCGGCGCGAGAGCTTCCTCAACGATGCGCACGGGCGCGACCACGTCACCGAGGCCGCGATGGCGTTCGACCGCGAGGGGAAGATCACGGGGCTCCGCGTGAAGACCCACGCGAACCTCGGCGCGTACCTCTCGACGTTCGCGCCGCTGATCCCGTCGTACCTCTACGGCCCGCTGCTCTCCGGCGTCTACAAGATCCCGGCGATCTTCTGCGAGGTCTGGGGGATGCTCACGAACACGGCGCCCGTGGACGCCTACCGCGGCGCGGGCCGGCCCGAGGCGACGTACCTGCTCGAGCGCACGATGGATCGCGCCGCGCGGCAGCTCCGGCTGGACCCGGTCGAGCTCCGGCGCAGGAACTTCATCCCGCCGTTCACCGACGGCACGCCGTACCAGACCCCGGTCGCCTTCGCCTACGACAGCGGCGACTACGCGCCCGCGCTCCGGCGCGCGCTCGAGCTGGCCGGCTACGAGCAGGCCCGCCGTGACCAGGCCGCGGCGCGCGCGAAGGGCCGGTACATCGGCATCGGGGTCAGCACCTACATCGAGGCGTGCGGCCCCGCGCCGTCGGCGGTCGCGGGCTCGCTCGGCGCGGGCGCGGGGCTCTGGGAGTCGGGCCAGGTGCGCGTCCACCCGGCGGGCTCGGTGACCGTCTACACGGGCTCGCACTCGCACGGCCAGGGCCACGAGACGACGTTCGCCCAGGTCGTGGCCGACCAGCTCGGCATCCCGATGGAGCAGGTGGAGGTCGTCCACGGCGACACCGCGCAGATCCCGTTCGGCATGGGCACCTACGGCAGCCGCTCGGCGTGCGTCGGCGGCAGCGCGCTCGTCAAGTGCCTGGACAAGATCAAGGAGAAGGGCCGCAAGATCGCCGCGCACCTGCTCGAGGCGGGCGAGCAGGACCTCGACTTCAAGGACGGCGCGTGGTCCGTCAAGGGCTCGCCCGACCGGAAGAAGGCCTGGGGCGAGGTGGCGCTGATGGCGTACCTCGCGCACAACATCCCGCAGGGGATGGAGCCCGGCCTCGAGGCCACGTCGTTCTACGACCCGGTGAACTTCACCTTTCCGTTCGGCGCCCACGTGGCCGTCGTCGAGGTGGACGCGGAGACCGGCGCCGTGAAGCTCGTCAAGTACACGGCCGTGGACGACGTCGGCCGCGTCATCAACCCGATGATCGTGGACGGCATGGTGCACGGCGGCATCGCGCAGGGCGTCGGCCAGGCGCTCTGGGAGCACGGCGTCTACGGCGACGACGGCCAGCTCCTGTCCGCGACGATGATGGACTACGCGATGCCGAAGGCCGACGGGCTGCCGAGCTACACGACGGACCGCACGGTGACGCCGAGCCCCATCAACCCGCTCGGCGTCAAGGGCGCGGGCGAGACGGGGACGATCGCGTCCACGCCCGCGGTCGCGAACGCGGTGATCGACGCGCTCGCCCCGTTTGGCGTCACGCACCTCGACCTGCCGCTCACCCCGCAGAAGATCTGGAAGGCCGTCGCGGCCGCCAAGCGATAGAGGAGGCGCCACGCATGTACCCTGCCGCGTTCGAGTACCACGCGCCGACCAGCGTGAAGGATGCGCTGAAGCTCCTCGCCAAGCTCAAGGACGACGCCAAGCTGCTCGCCGGCGGGCACAGCCTCGTCCCCATGATGAAGCTGCGCCTCGCCCAGCCCGGGCACCTGATCGACCTGCGCAAGGTCAAGGGTCTCTCCGGGATCAAGGAGGAGAAGGCGGCGCTCGTCATCGGCGCGATGACGACGCACTGGGCGATCGAGTCCTCGAAGGCCGCGAAGGCGAAGCTCCCGGTCCTCGCCGAGGTCGCCGGGATCATCGGCGACCCGGCGGTCCGCAACAAGGGCACGCTCGGCGGCTCGGTCGCCCACGCGGACCCCGCGGCCGACTGGCCGGCGGCCATGCTCGCGCTCGGCGCCGAGATGGTGTGCGAGGGGCCCAAGGGCAAGCGGACCGTGAAGGCGGACGACTGGTTCGTCGGCCTCATGACGACGGCGGCGAAGGGGAACGAGATCCTCACCGCCATCCGCGTGCCCGTGTGGCCGGCGGGGAGCGGCGCCGCCTACATGAAGTTCCCGCACCCGGCCTCGCGCTTCGCGGTGGTCGGCGTGTGCGCCGCGGTGACGCTCGACAAGCAGGGCGTGTGCACCCGGGCGGGGGTCGCCGTGACCGGCGCCGGCACCCGGGCCGTGCGCGCCAGGGGCGTCGAGGCCGCGCTCACCGGCAAGAAGCTCGACGCGGCCGCGATCGAGGCCGCCGCGCAGAAGGCCGCGGACGGCGTCGACGTGCAGGCGGACCTGCAGGGCTCGGTCGAGTACAAGGCCCACCTCTGCCGCGTGTTCGCCAGGCGCGCGATCAGCGAGGCGGTCAAGCGGGCTGGCGGGTAAGCGCCACCGCGCCCGGTCTCGCCCGGCGATGATCGCGGCGATCGTGCTGGCGGCGGGGCTGGCGCGGCGGATGGGCCGCCAGAAGCTCCTCCTCGCGCTGCAGGGCAAGCCGGTGGTCCGCTGGGCGGTCGAGGCGCTGCTGCCCCTGGTCGAGGAGGTCGTCGTCGTGACCGGGCGCGAGGACGCGGCCGTGCGCGAGGCGCTCGCCGGCCTCGCCGTACGCTACGCGCAGAACCCGCGGCCGGAGTCGGGGCAGGGCAGCTCGATCGCCGTCGGCGTCGCCGCGCTCAAACCGTGGACGCGCGCCGCGCTGATCGCGCTCGGCGATCAGCCGCGGCTGCCCGCGGCCGTGGTGCCCGCGCTGCTCGCGGCGCACGCGCGCAGCGGCAAGGCGATCGTCGCGCCGGTCTACGGCGGCGCCCAGGGCAATCCCGTCCTCTTCGCGGCCTCCGTGTTCCCCGAGCTGCGCGCGCTCGCGGGCGACGCGGGCGCGCGCGCCGTCGTCGCCGCCGACCCGGAGCGCGTCGCGCGCGTGCCGTTCGACCTCCCGATGCCGCCCGACGTGGACACGCCCGAGGACTTCGCGAAGCTTCATGTACAATAACGAGTCATGCGCGACGAGATCCGGAAGATCCAGGAGCTGATGGAGTCGGCGGAGTACGTGACGGACGCGCCGGTGGCGACGTCCGTGCACCTCGCGATGCGGCTCCGGAAGCCGCTCCTCATCGAGGGGCCCGCGGGCGTCGGCAAGACCGAGGTCGCCAAGGTCATGGCGCGGATGCTCGGGACCAACCTGATCCGCCTGCAGTGCTACGAGGGGCTCGACGCCTCGACGGCGCTCTACGAGTGGAACTACCAGAAGCAGCTCCTGCACATCCGCCTCGCCGAGGCGGCCCACGCCGAGCGCCCGATGGCCGAGCAGGAGCACGAGATCTTCTCCGAGCCCTTCCTGCTGCGCCGGCCGCTGCTCCAGGCGATCACCCAGGAGACGCAGGCGCCGGTGCTCCTGGTGGACGAGATTGACCGTAGCGATGAAGAGCTGGAAGCGTTCATGCTCGAGGTGTTCTCCGAGTGGCAGGTGACGATCCCCGAGATCGGTACGATCAAGGCGACGCACCCGCCGCACGTGATCCTGACCTCGAACCGCACGCGGGAGCTCTCCGACGCGCTCCGCCGGCGCTGCCTCTACCTCTGGATCGACTACCCGACGCTCGACAAGGAGACGCGCATCATCGAGCGCAAGGCGCCCGGGATCAACGCGCGCCTCGCGCGCGAGATCGCCAAGTTCATGGAGACGCTCCGGCACGTGCGCCTGGCGAAGGTGCCGGGCGTCGCCGAGACGCTCGACTGGGCGCAGGCGCTCGCGGCGCTCCACGCCGACCACCTCGACGAGCCGCTCGTGGCCGAGACGCTCGGCTGCCTCCTCAAGGACGCCGACGACCTCAAGCGCTTCCGGGCCGAGGTCGCCAAGGCGGGCCTGACGCCGTTCCTGCCCGCGACGACCTGACGATGGTCGCGCGGGAGCTCAGCGCCGCCGTCGCGCGGTTCGCGGCGCTGCTGCGGCAGGCGGGCCTGCCCGTCACGCTCCCGCACGTGACCGACGCCGTGCGCGCGCTCGACCACCTCGACATCGCCGACCGCGCCGAGCTCTCCCTCGGCTTGCGCACGGTCTTCGTCGGGCGGCCCGAGGAGATCCCGCCCTTCGACCGCTGCTTCGCGGCGTTCTGGCGGACCGCGCCGACGCAGGAGGGCCTGCCGGGGCTCGTGCAGGCGCCGCCGGGGGAGGCGGGCCCCGAGGCGCTGCTGACGTCCTCGAGCCAGGAGCGGGACGCGCTCGCGCTCGAGACGTGGGGGGAGGAGGAGGACGAGGAGGGCGGCGAGCCGCTCCGCGTGCCGGCCGCGTCGGACGCCGAGGCCCTCATGGGCCAGGACTTCTCGACGTTCGGCCCCGACCAGCTCGACGAGGTCCTCCGCCTCACGCTCCGGATCGCCCGGCGGCTCGCGCGCCGGATCACGCGGCGGCGGCGCCCGGCGCGCCGGCGCGGGCGCGTGGACCTGCGGCGGACGCTGCGCGCGAACCTCACGCGGAGCGACCTGATCGACCTCCGCTTCCGCGAGCGCAAGCGCCGGAAGGCGCGCCTGGTCCTGCTCTGCGACGTCTCCGGCTCGATGGACCTCTACAGCCGGTTCCTGCTCCAGTTCCTCTACGCCGTGCAGAACGTCTTCGGTCGCGTCGAGACCTTCACGTTCTCCACGCGGCTCACGCGCGTCACCGAGCACCTGCGCGCCCTGACGTACCGCCAGATGCTCCGGCGGCTCGGCGAGGTGCGCGACTGGTCGGGCGGCACGAAGATCGGCGAGTCGCTCGCCGAGTTCAACCGCGGCTGGGCCCGCCTCGTGGACCGCCGGACGATCGTGATCATCCTCTCCGACGGCTGGGACACGGGCGAGCCCGAGGCGCTGGCGAACGAGCTGCTGCGCATCAAGCGGCGCGCGGCGCGGGTGATCTGGCTCAACCCGCTCCTCGGCAACCCCTCGTACGAGCCGCTCACCCGCGGCATGGCCGCGGCGCTCCCGCTCGTGGACGAGTTCGCGGCGGCCCACAACCTGGCGGCGCTCCGGGACCTGGCTGGCAAGCTCCACCTCTAGCGCGGCCTGTTTCTGGTGCTGGTCACCCGGCGCGCAGGGATGGGGCCTGGAGCCGGGGCAGCCGGTGTATCATTGGAGTCCCATGACGGAACTCTTCGACCAGATTGACGAATTGCGTCGCGGCGAGGGCCGCGTCGCCGTCGCCACGCTCGTGAACACCCGCGGCACGACCCCCCGCAAGGAAGGCGCCAAGATGCTCGTCGGCGAGGGGGGCCGCATCCTCGGCTCGGTCACGATCGGCGGGTGCGTGGACGCGCAGGTGATCGAGGAGTCCGAGGACGTGCTGGCCTCGCGCACGCCGCGCCTGCTCGAGCTCAGCCTGGGCGACGAGGAGGCCTGGGAGATCGGGCTCACCTGCGGCGGCACGATCGAGGTCTTCGTCGAGCCGCTCGCGACCGAGCTGCTCGAGCGGGTGCGCGCGCACGCGCACGCCGGCCGGAGCGGCGCGATCGTCACGCGGCTCGACGGCGAGACGGGCCGCAAGCTCCTCGTGCTCGACGACGGCAGCGTCGAGGGGAGCCTCGGCGAGGCGTTCCTCGACGCGCGCTTCGCCCGCGAGGCCGAGGCGGCGATCCGGACGGGGGCCTCGCGCACGCTCTTCCTCGAGGGCACGCGCGCGTTCGTCGAGGTGTTCACGCCGGCCGCGCTGCTCCTCGTCGTCGGCGCCGGCCACGTGGCGATGCCGCTGACGCAGCTCGCGCGGATCCTCGGCTACCGCACCGTCGTCCTCGACGGCCGGCCCCGCTTCGCCACTCGCGAGCGGTTCCCGGAGGTGGACGAGCTGCGCGTCGGGATCCCCTCGGAGCTGGTCTCGGCCTACCCGCTCGTGCCGTCCACGGCGCTGGTCCTCGTGGCCCACGACTACAAGTACGACCTCCCCGTCCTGCGCCACGCGCTCTCGACCGACGTCGGCTACGTCGGCATGCTCGGCTCGGCCCGGCGCGGGGCCGCGATCCTCGGGCTCCTCGCCGAGGAGGGGGTGGGCCCGGCGGCGCTCGCGCGCATCCGCGTGCCGGTCGGCCTCGACCTCGGCGCGCGCTCGGCGCCCGAGATCGCGCTCGCGATCCTCGCCGAGATCCAGGCGGTGCGCGGCGGCGGCAGCGGGCTGCCGATGCGCGCGCGGCCGCCCAGGGCGGCGCCCGCGTGAAGGCGCTCGCGCAGCGGCGCGAGGGCACGGGGGTCGAGCTGCTGCTCTGCCGCGTGCTCTGCCACGACGTCCGGGACGCCGACGGCCGGATCGTGGGCGAGAAGGGCGCGCGCCTCGACGCCGCCGCCGCGGCGCGTGTGCTGGCGGCGCCGTGGGAGGAGCTCCACCTGCTCGCGCTCGAGCCCGGCGACCTCCACGAGGAGGACGCGGGCCGGCGCCTGGCCGCCGCCGTCGCGGGCGAGGGCGTGGAGGTGCGCGGCTACACGGGCGGTCAGTGGACGCTCGCCGCGGCGCGCCGGGGGCTCCTGCGCGTGCGCCGCCAGGCGCTCGAGGACGTGAACGCGCTCGAGGGCGTGTCGGTCTTCACGCTGTTCGACGGCCAGCCGGTGGAGCCCGGCGAGACGGTGGCCAAGGCCAAGGTGACGCCGCTGGTCATCGCCGGTGAGACCATCCGCGCGCTCGAGGCGACGGCGCGCGCCGCCGCGGGTCTCGCGGCCGTCGCCCCGTTCCGGCCGACGACGCTGGGCGCGGTCGGCCAGGAGCGGCTCGAAGACAAGCAGCGCGCCCGGTTCGAGACCGCGCTCACGCAGAAGGTCGGGTGGTTCGGCAGCCGGCTCCTGCCCGTCCGCTACGCGACCAGCGCGCCGCGCCTCGTCGCCGACGCGCTCCGGGCGCTCCGCGCCGAGGGCGCCGAGGTGCTGATCGTCGCGGGCGCCTCGGCGCTCGACCCGCTCGACCCGGTCTTCGGCGGGCTCGCGCTGCTCGGCGCGCGGATGGAGCGCCACGGCGCGCCCGCGCACCCGGGGAGCCTGCTCTGGCTCGCGTCGTGGGAGGGGCGGCCCGTGCTCGGCATGCCGACGTGCGGGATGTTCTCGCAGGCGACGACGTTCGACCTGGTGCTGCCGCGCCTGCTCGCGGGCGAAGCGCTCGACAACCGCGCGCTCGCCGCCCTCGGCCACGGCGGCCTGCTCTCGCGCGACATGGCCTACCGGTTTCCGCCCTACCGCGCCGGCGCGGCCCGCGGGGAGCTCGAGTGATCGCGACGCGCGGGCCCTACAGCGAGGTCATCCGCGAGCGCTGGCGGCGGCCGCGCTTCCGCCGCGCGCCGGCGGGCGCCACCCTCGTCGCCGAGGACGTGAACCCGCTCTGCGGGGACCGCGTGCGGCTGATGCTGCGCCTCGACGGCGGCCGCGTCGCCGAGGCCGGGTTCGTGGGCGACTCGTGCGCGATCTGCACGGCCTCGGCGGACGTGGTCGCCGAGCTGGTCTCGGGCAAGCCGGCCGCCGAGGCGCGGGCGCTGGAGCCGGCCGACGTGCTCGCCGTGCTCCAGGCCGACATCCGCCCGACGCGGATGCGCTGCGTGACGCTGCCGCTCTCGGTCCTCGCGAAGGCGCTCAACGGGGGCGGGGCGTGACCCTGCACGAGCTCACGCGCGGCGACTTCCCGATCCTGGCGCGCGTCGTCAACGGCCACCCGCTCGCCTACCTCGACTCCGCGGCGTCGAGCCAGAAGCCGCGCACGGTGATCGAGGCGATGAGCCAGTACTACGAGCGGAGCCACGCCAACGTCCACCGCTCCATCCACACGCTGGGCGAGGAGGCGACGGAGCTCTACGAGGCCGCGCGCGACCGCGTCCAGCGCTTCATCGGCGCCGCGCGCCGCGAGGAAGTGGTGTTCACGCGGGGCACGACCGACGGCCTGAACCTCCTGGCCGACGCCCTCTGCGCCGGGCTCGCCCCGGGCGACGAGGTGCTGATCACGGAGATGGAGCACCACTCGAACATCGTCCCGTGGCAGCTCGCCGCGCGGCGGCAGCGGCTCGCCCTGCGCGCCGTGCCGATCACGGGGCCGGGGCTCCTCGACCTCGACGCCCTCGACCGGCTGCTCACGGCGCGCACACGCGTGGTCGCCTTCACCCACGTCTCCAACGTCCTCGGGACGATCAACCCGGTCGCCGACATCTGCGCCCGGGCGCGCCGGGTCGGGGCCGTGACGGTCGTGGACGGCGCTCAAGCTGCGCCTCATCTGGCGCTCGATATGTCGGTGCTGGGCTGTGATTTTTACGTCTTCTCGCCTCACAAGATGCTGGGCCCCACGGGCATCGGCGTCCTCTGGGGGCGGCGAGAGCGCCTCCTCGGGCTCGAGCCCACGCGCGGCGGCGGCGAGATGATCAAGGAGGTCTGGATCGAGCACGCCGAGTGGAACGACCTGCCGTGGCGGTTCGAGCCCGGCACGCCGCCGATCGCCGAGGCCGTCGGTCTCACCGCGGCCGTCGAGTATCTCGAGAAGCTCGGGATGGACCGCGTCGCCGAGCACGAGCGCGCGCTGACGCGCCAGGCGCTGGCCGGGCTCACGGCGCTGCCGGGCGTGCGGGTCTTCGGCCCGCCGGCGGGCGTGGAGCGGGGCGCGGTGGTGGCGTTCGCGGTCGAGGGTCTCCACCCCCACGACGTCGCCGCGCTGCTCGACGCCGAGGGGATCGCCGTGCGCGCCGGCCACCACTGCGCGATGCCGCTGATGCGCCGCCTGGGCGTCGTCGGCACCTCGCGCGCGAGCTTCTCCGTCTTCAGCACGCCCGCCGAGGTCGCGCGGCTGGTCCGGGCCGTGGCCGACGTGCGCGCCGTGCTCGCGTGAGGGCGGCGGTGCCCGCCCGCGCGCTGGGCCTGGCCGCAGCGGTCGTGGCGCTCCTGCTCGCCCCGGCGCTCGCCGCCGCCGAGGCGGGCTTCGTGGCCCGGCTCGACATCGACGGCGTGATCAACCCGGTGACCCTGCGGCTGGTCGGCGTCGCCATCGAGCGCGCCGAGGCGGAGGGCGCCCAGGCGCTCCTGATCCAGCTCGACACCCCGGGCGGTCTCGAGCGCTCGATGCGCGGGATCGTGCAGCGGATTCTGAACGCGCGGATCCCGGTCATCGTCTACGTCGCGCCCACGGGCGCGCGCGCCGCCTCGGCCGGCGTCTTCATCACGATGGCGGCCCACGTCGCCGCGATGGCGCCGGCCACGAACATCGGCGCGGCCTCGCCGGTGGCCCTCGGCGGCGGCGCCGACAAGACGATGATGAAGAAGATCGAGAACGACGCGGCCGCGTTCATCCGCTCGGTCGCGCTCGAGCGCGGGCGCAACGCCGACTGGGCCGAGAAGGCGGTGCGCCAGGCCGTGTCGATCACCGAGCGCGAGGCGGTCAAGCTCAAGGTGGTGGACCTCATCGCCGACTCGGTGCCCGACCTCCTGGCCAAGATCGACGGGCGCACGGTGAAGACGGTGGCGGGGACCGTGACGCTCGCGACGCGGGGTGCGCGCGTCAAGGCGATCGAGATCGGGTTCCGCGACCGGTTCCTCAACGTGATCACCGACCCGAACGTCGCCTACATCCTGATGATGCTCGGCATGCTCGGGCTCTTCTTCGAGCTGTCGAACCCGGGCGTGATCCTGCCCGGCGTCGTCGGCGGCATCTCGCTGATCCTGGCGTTCTTCGCGTTCCAGAGCCTGCCGATCAACTACGCGGGGCTCCTGCTGATCCTCTTCGGGATCGTGCTCTTCATCGCGGAGATCAAGGTGGTGAGCCACGGCGTGCTCGCGATCGGCGGGACGATCTCGATGGCGCTCGGCTCGATGATGCTGTTCGAGACGCCGGAGCTCGGC
>MGCF01000175.1:2110-7655 GCA_001788495.1 Candidatus Rokubacteria bacterium RIFCSPLOWO2_02_FULL_73_56 | reverse complement strand
AAGGACTCCTCCGTGTCGTCGGGGTGGACGGGCACGCTCGCCTGCAGCACGATCGGCCCGGTGTCGACGCCCTCGTCGACGAAGTGGACGGTGGCGCCCGCGAGCCGGACACCGTACGCGAGCGCCTGGCGCTGGGCCGCGAGCCCCGGGAACGCCGGGAGCAGCGCGGGGTGGACGTTCAGGATCCGGCCGGCCCACGCGCGCACGAACGCGGGACCGAGGATCCGCATGAACCCCGCCAGGCACACGAGCCCGACGCCGTGCGCCTCGAGCACGCCCGCGAGCGCCACGTCGTACGCCGCGCGGTCGCCGAAGTCCTTCGGGTTCAGCCAGACGGCGGGCACGCCGCGCGCCCGCGCGCGGCCCAGGGCCTGGGCGCCCTCGTGGTCGGACACGACGACGGCGACGCGCGCCGGAAAGCCGGGTGCCACGGTCGCGTCGAGGATCGCCTGCAGGTTCGAGCCCCGCCCCGAGGCGAGCACGCCGAGGCCCAGCGGCGCGTCCGGGGGCCGCCTCACGCGACCCGCCCCGCCTCGCGCAGCGTCTCGACCACGGCCGGCACGCGCCACGCCGAGCGCCGGGCCCGGCACCCCGCGGGCGGCACGCGAGGCACGTCGCCCGGCAGGCCCCCGCCGGTAACGTGCGCCATCGCGCGCACCTGGACCGCGGCGAGCGGCGCGATGCGGCGCACGGCGTCGTCGCCGGCGTCGATGTCGACCCCGGCGTCGCGGTAGGTCAGCGGCTTCATCGAGGCGCGGCCGTCGCTAGCCGTCGAACAGCCGGAGCTGGGGCGTCACCTCCGGCTCGATGCCCACCCGGTAGTTCCCCGTGAAGCAGGCGTTGCAGAAGTGCGCGGGGTCCCCGCCCGTCGCCTTGAGCATGCCGTCGAGCGAGAGGTAGCCGATCGAGTCGGCGGCGAGGTAGCGGCAGATCTCGTCGACCGTGTGGCTCGAGGCGATCAGCTCCTTCCGCGTCGGCGTGTCGATCCCGTAGTAGCAGGGCCACTGGATCGGCGGCGAGGAGAGCCGCATGTGGACCTCGCGCGCGCCCGCGCTCCGGAGCATCTTGACGATCTTGCGGCTCGTGGTGCCCCGCACGATCGAGTCGTCCACGACCACGACACGGCGCCCCTCGAGCATCTCGCGCACCGGGTTGAGCTTGATCTTGACGCCGAAGTGGCGGATGCCCTGCTTGGGCTCGATGAACGTCCGGCCCACGTAGTGGTTGCGGATGAGCCCGAGCTCGTACGGCGTGCCCGACTCCTCGGAGTAGCCGAGCGCGGCGCTCGTCCCCGAGTCCGGCACGGGAATCACGACGTCGGCCGCCACCGGGTACTCCCGCGCGAGCTGGCGGCCCATCGCTTTGCGCACCGTGTGGACGTTGCGCCCCCACAGGAGCGAGTCCGGCCGCGCGAAGTAGACGTACTCGAAGACGCAGTGCAGGCGCTCGGCCGGCGGGAAGGGGCGCAGCGACCGGAGGCCGGCGTCGGAGATCACCACGACCTCGCCCGGCTCGACGTCGCGCTCGAACGAGGCCTCCATGAGGTCGAGCGCGCAGGTCTCGGACGCGACGATGTGGGCGTCGCGGAGCCGGCCGAGCGTCAGCGGCCGGAACCCGTACGGGTCGCGGATCGCGTAGAGGGCATCGAGCGTCAGGATCAGGAGGGAGTAGGCGCCCTTCACCTGCGCGAGCGCGTGGGTGATCTGCTCCTCGAGCGGGCCGGCGGGAGCGCGGGCCAGCAGGTGCAGGATCACCTCGGTGTCCGAGCTGGACTGGAAGATCGCGCCGTCCCGCTCCATCTCGCGGCGGAGCGCGTCGGCGTTGGTCAGGTTGCCGTTGTGCGCGATCGCGATCGGCCCGCGCGCCGTCGTCGCCATGATCGGCTGGGCGTTCTTGAGGTTGGAGCTGCCCGCGGTCGAGTAGCGCACGTGGCCCATCGCGCGGTGGCCGGGCAGCCGCCGGAGGCGCTCGCGGCCGAAGACGTCGGCCACCCAGCCCATCGCCTTCTCGGTGTGGATGCTCGCGCCGTCGGAGGCGGCGATGCCCGCCGACTCCTGCCCGCGGTGCTGGAGCGCGTAGAGCCCGAGGTAGGTGACGTTGCCGGCCTCGGGATGGTTCCAGACCCCGAACAGCCCGCACTCGTCGTGGAACCTGTCGTCACGCCATGTGGCGCTCAAACCCGTTCCTCCATGCGTGCTCGATCCGCTCCACCGGGACGTCCACGAGCGTCGCGCCGCCCGCCGCGATGCGGAGCCGGTCGCCCCCGGTCTGCCCGACCCAGCGCCACGGGATCGCCGACTCCCGCATCAGCGCCTCGAACTCGGCCGCGCCGCCCGGCTCGACCGCCACCACCACCCGCGAGGGCCCCTCGCCGAACAGCACGAGGTCGGCCCGCGCGCCCCCCGCGAGCGTCACCGTGCACCCGAGCGGCGCGCGCCCCGTCGCGCACGCCTCGGCGAGCGCCACGGCCAGGCCGCCCTCCGAGCAGTCGTGCGCCGCGCTCACGAGCCCCGCCGCCACCGCCGCGCGGACCGCCGCCTGGACCCGGCGCTCGATCTCGAGGTCGAGCGGCGCGAGCCGGCCCGCCAGCCGGCGGTGGCGCGTCCAGAGGTACTCGCTGCCGCCCAGGCTCACCGCCTCCGGGCCCAGCAGCGCCACGGCGTGCCCCGCCGCCTTGAACCACTGGGTCGCGTACCGGGTCGCGTCCTCGAGGAGCCCCACGACGCCCACGACGGGCGTCGGGAGGATCGCCTGGCCGCTGGTCTCATTGTAGAAGGAAACGTTGCCGCCCACTACGGGGATCTCGAGGGCGCGGCACGCCTCGGCGATGCCCTCGATCGCCTCGGCGAACTGCCACAGGATCTCCGGCCGCTCCGGCGAGCCGAAGTTCATGCAGTCGGTGAGCCCGACGGGCAGGCCGCCCGCGCACGAGACGTTGCGCGCCGCCTCGGCGACCGCCAGCGCGGCGCCCCGCCGCGGGTCGAGGAAGACCTGGCGGCCGTTGCCGTCCGTGGCGAGCGCGAGCGCCCGGCGCGTGCCCTTGACGCGCAGGACCGCGGCGTCGGAGCCCGGCAGCACGAGCGTGTTGATCCCCACCTGCTGGTCGTACTGGCGGAAGGCCCACTCCTTGGAGGCGAGCGTCGGCGAGCCCAGGAGCTCGAGCAGCGCCTGGCCGCAGTCCGCGGGCGCCGGCAGGCCGAGCGGGTCGAAGGCGAGCCGCTCGTCGAGCCACGCCGGGCGCTCGACGGGCTTCCGGTACTCCGGCGCCTCCGCCAGCAGCGCCACCGGCACGCGGGCGACCACCTCGCCGTCGAGCCGGGCGCAGAGCTCGCCGCCCGCGGTGACCCGGCCGATCTCGACCGCGTCGAGCTCCCACTTGGCGAAGACCCGCCGGACCTCCTCCTCGCGCCCGCGGGCGGCGACGAGCAGCATCCGCTCCTGCGACTCCGAGAGCAGGATCTCGTAGGGCGTCATCGCGGGCTCGCGCTGGGGCACGCGCGCGAGCTCGACGTCCATCCCGGTGCCCGCGCGCGCCGGCATCTCCGAGGTGCAGCAGGCGAGCCCCGCCGCGCCCATGTCCTGGATGCCGAGCACCGCGCCCGTCGCCATCGCCTCGAGACACGCCTCGAGCAGGAGCTTCTCCGTGAACGGGTCGCCCACCTGGACGGTCGGCCGCCGCGCCTCGGCGTGCTCGTCGAAGGTCGCCGAGGCCATCGTCGCGCCGTGGATCCCGTCGCGCCCGGTCTTGTTGCCGACGTAGAACACCGGGTTGCCGACGCCCTCGGCGCGCGCGCGAAACAGCGCGTCGGTGCGCACGAGGCCGACGCACATCACGTTCACGAGCGGGTTGCCCGCGTACTCGGGCGCGAACGCGATCTCGCCGCCCACGGTCGGGCAGCCGAAGCAGTTGCCGTACCAGCTGATGCCGGAGACCACGCCGTCCACGAGGTGCCGCGTCTTCGCGTCCACGGGCTCGCCGAAGCGGAGCGAGTCGAGGATCGCGATCGGGCGGGCGCCCATCGTGAAGATGTCGCGCAGGATCCCGCCCACCCCGGTCGCCGCCCCCTGGAAGGGCTCGATGAACGAGGGGTGGTTGTGGCTCTCCATCTTGAAGACGACCGCCCAGCCGTCGCCGATGTCGACCGCGCCGGCGTTCTCGCCGGGCCCCTGCAGCACGCGCGGCCCGCGCGTGGGCAGCCGCCCGAGGAAGACCCGCGAGTGCTTGTACGCGCAGTGCTCGGACCAGAGCGCCGAGAAGAGGCCGAGCTCGGTCCAGGTGGGCTCGCGGCCGAGCCGCGTGACGATGCGATCGTACTCTTCGGCGGTGAGCCCGAGGTCCCGAGCCAGGTCGAGCGTGACCTTCGGCTCAGCCCCCTTCACCGGCTACCGCTTGAGGAAGGTGCCGTCCTCGACAAGGCTACCGAGGAGCGCGTGGAACAGGAGGATGCCGTCCGTGCCACCCATCGCCGCCTCGGACGCGCGCTCGGGATGCGGCATCAGCCCGAGCACCGTCCCCTCGGGATTGGCGACCCCCGCGATGTTCTCGAGCGAGCCGTTCGGGTTCGCCGCCTTCGTCACGCGCCCGTCGGCCTCGGCGTAACGGAAGACGATCTGGTGGCGCCGCCGGAGGTCCGCGAGCGCCTCCGGGCTCGCGTGGTACTTGCCCTCGCCGTGCGAGATGGGCATGGTGAGGACCTGGCCCGGCCGGAGCCCGCGCGTGAACGGCGTGTCCACGTTCTCGACGACGAGGTGCGTGGACTGGCACCGGTACTGGAGGCACTCGTTGCGCATGAGCGCGCCGGGCAGGAGCCCGGCCTCGCACAGGATCTGGAAGCCGTTGCACGAGCCCAGCACCAGGCCGCCGCCCGCGACGAAGTCGCGGAGCGCGTCCACGATGGGCGAGCGGCCCGCGACCGCGCCGGCGCGCAGGTAGTCGCCGTAGGAGAAGCCGCCCGGCAGGATCACGCAGTCGAGGCCCTCGAGGCTCCGCTCCCGGTGCCAGACGTACTTCACCGGCTCGTGCAGGACCTCGGAGATCACGTAGTGGAAGTCGCAGTCGCTCCACGTGCCGGGGAACACGACCACGCCGAATCTCATGACGCGCCCATCTTACCGGACGGCCCGGCGCGGGGCAAGGTCGTCCGCCGTCTCGATCGTGTAGTCCTCGAGGATCGGGTTCGCGAGGAGCTGCCGGCACATCTCCGCGACCCGCGCCTGCGCCGCCTCGGGGCCCGCCGCGTCGAGCTCCACCTCGATCACCTTGCCGACGCGCAGGTCGGTGAGGTCGCTGAAGCCGAGCCCGACGAGCGCGCGCTTGACCGCGGCGCCCTGGACGTCGAGGATGCCGGGCTTGAGCCGGACCAGGACCCGGAGCTTCACGCGGGCGTCCCGACGAGCCGCCGGAAGACCTCCTGGTACGCCTCCTCGACGCCGCCGAGGTCGCGGCGGAAGCGGTCCTTGTCGAGCTTCTCGCGCGTCGTGCGGTCCCAGAGCCGGCAGGTGTCGGGCGAGATCTCGTCGCCCAGGTAGAGCGTCCGGCCGGCCC
>MGCF01000175.1:0-2030 GCA_001788495.1 Candidatus Rokubacteria bacterium RIFCSPLOWO2_02_FULL_73_56 | reverse complement strand
GCGAGCCGGAGCATGCGCACGTGGTCGTCGTTCAGCATCGGGTCGCCGAGCGAGTCGGACTTGTAGTAGAGCTCGACGACCGGCTGCCTGATCGGCGTCCCCTCCTCGAGGCCGGTGCGTTTGGCGAGGCTGCCCGCGACGATGTTGCGCACGATCGTCTCGATCTTGATGATGTCGAGCTTGCGGCAGAGCATCTCCCGGTCGGAGAGGGTGCCGAGGAAGTGCGTCGGCACCCGCGCGCGCCCGAGCCGCTCGAACAGTGCGGCGGACATCCGGTTGTTGACGACGCCCTTGCCCACGATCGTGCCGCGCTTGAGCGCGTTGAACGCGGTCGCGTCGTCCTTGAAGTACTGGATGACGGTCCCGGGCCGGCTCGTCGCGTACACGATCTTGGCCTTGCCCTCGTAGAGCTTCTCGCGCGTCTCCACCTTCACGGCCGGCTCCCTCCCCGGATCACTGAAGCCCGATCCGCCGGAACACCGCGTCCACGTTGCGCAGGTACCACGCCGGGTCGAAGCACGCCTTGAGCTCCTCGGGCGCCAGGCGCTCGGTCACCGCCGGGTCCCCCGCCAGCAGCTCGAGGAAGGAGCGCCGCTCCCTCCACGCGCGCATGGCGCTCTTCTGCACGATCTCGTACGCGACCTGGCGGGCGAGGCCTCGGTCCGTCAGCTCGAGCAGGACCCGCTGCGAGTAGACCAGGCCGTGGCTCAGCTCCAGGTTCTCCGCCATCCGCGCCGGGTCCACGTCGAGCCCCTGCACGACGAACGTCGCCAGGTGCAGGATGTAGTCGAGCGCGATCGTCGAGTCCGGCAGGATCACCCGCTCCACGGACGAGTGGCTGATGTCGCGCTCGTGCCAGAGCGCGACGTTCTCGAGCGCCGCCTGCGCGTTCGCCCGGATCAGGCGCGCCAGGCCGCAGATCCGCTCCGAAAGCTCGGGGTTGCGCTTGTGGGGCATCGCGCTCGAGCCCTTCTGGCCCTCGCCGAACGGCTCCTGGGCCTCGAGGACCTCCGTCCGCTGGAGCCCCCGCACCTCGAGCGCGATCTTCTCGAGCGAGGCCGCGGCCACGGCCAGCAGCGCGCAGAACTCGGCGTGGCGGTCGCGCTGGACGATCTGGGTCGAGACCGGCGCCGGCTCGAGGCCGAGCCCGCGGCAGACCTCCTCCTCCAGCGCCGGCTCCACGTGGGCGAACTGGCCCACCGCGCCCGAGAGCTTGCCGACGGCGATCGCCGTCCGTGCCCGCCCGAGGCGCTCGAGGTTGCGCCCGGCCTCCGCCCACCAGACCGCGACCTTGAGGCCGAAGGTCGTCGGCTCGGCGTGCACGCCGTGGGTCCGGCCGACGATCAGCGTGTCCTTGTGGCGGAGGGCCAGCGCCCCCAGCGCCGCCCGGAGCCGCTCCTGGCCCGCGATCAGCAGGTCGGCGGCGTCACGGAGCTGGAGCGCCGTGGCCGTGTCCCAGACGTCGTTGGTGGTGAGCCCGATGTGGACGAAGCGGGCGTCGTCGCCGAGCTGCTCCTCGAGGCTCGTGAGGAGCGCGATCATCTCGTGCCTGACCCGCTCCTGGATCGCGAGGATCCGCGCGATGTCCACGCGGGCGCGGGCCCGGATGCGCGCCAGCGCGTCCCCGGGGATGCGCCCCCGGCGGGCGTAGGCCTCGCACACGGCCAGCTCCACCCTGAGCCACGCCTGGTACTTGGCCTCCTCGCTCCAGATGCGGCCCATGGCGGGGCGGGTGTAGCGCTCGATCACGCCCCCACCTTAGCGGAAAACCGGCACGAGCGGAAGGGCCGCGCCGCGCCCGGGGGCCTCGGAGTTCGGGCTCGCCGAGCGCGCCGCGCGGCGCTAGAATACCCCGCGCATCCGCGCCGGATCCACTCGCACAGAGGAGGCGACTGAACGATGTCTATGAAACGTTCGGCTCAGGTCACGCTCGCAGTCCTCGTCGGGCTGGGCGCGCTGCTCCCGCTCGCCGACGCGCAGACGGGCTTCCGCATGCCGCGCGCGCTCGTCTGGACCGCCTACGACGTCGG
>MGCF01000174.1 GCA_001788495.1 Candidatus Rokubacteria bacterium RIFCSPLOWO2_02_FULL_73_56 | reverse complement strand
ATCACGTGCTGGATCAGCGTCTTCGGCACGCTCGCGCTGACCGCGTAGTGGGACATCTGGTCGCCGACGCCGTAGGTGCACCAGCCGAGCGCCAGCTCGCTCAGGTCGCCGGTGCCGACGACGAGCGCCCCGTGGAGGTTCGCCAGGCGGAAGAGGTGGCTCGTGCGCTCCCCCGCCTGGACGTTCTCGAACGTGACGTCGTAGACGCGCTCGCCCCGCGCGTACGGATGGCCGATGTCGCGGAGCATCTGACCGGCGCTCGGGCGGATGTCGAGCTCGTGGGCGCTGGCGCCGACGGCGCGCATGAGCCCGTGCGCCTGCTCGAGCGTGCGCCGGCTCGTCGCGAAGCCCGGCATCGTGTACGCGAGGATGTTGGCGCGCGGCAGGCCGAGCGCGTCCAGCGCCCGGGCGCAGACGAGGAGCGCGTGCGTCGAGTCGAGGCCGCCCGAGATGCCGATCACGACCTTCCTGAGTCCCGAGAACTCGAGCCGCTTGACCAGGCCCTGCACCTGGATCTCGTAGACCTCGGCGCAGCGCTCGGCGCGTCGCGCCGGGTCGGCGGGCACGTACGGGAAGCGCTCCCAGCGCCGCTCGGGCAGGAGCCGCCCGCGCCGCGGCAGCTCGAGGGCCACGGGGATCACGCGGAAGCCCGCGAGCTCGCCCCGGTGGCGCTCGAGCGTCTGGCCGAAGCTCGTCTGGCGCATGCGCTCCTGGCTCAGGCGCTCGAGGTCCACGTCGGCCGTGAGCAGCTGGGGCTCGCGGCTGAAGCGGCGCGACTCGGCCAGGCGCGTGCCGTCCTCGTAGACGAGGGCGTGGCCGTCCCAGGCCAGGTCGGTCGTGGACTCGCCCGGCCCGGCGGCGGCGTAGAGGCAGGCGGCGAGACAGCGCGCCGACTGGCCGCCGACCAGCTCGCGCCGGTAGTCCGCCTTGGCGATCGTGACGTTCGAGGCCGAGAGGTTCAGGAGCAGCGTGGCACCCGCGAGCGCGGCGTAGGTGGACGGCGGGAGCGGCACCCAGAGGTCCTCGCACAGCTCCACGTGGAGCGTCGCGAGCGGCTGGTCCTCCAGGCGGAAGAGGAGGCGGCTGCCGAACGGCACGCCGCGCGCACCCGGCAGGTCCACGGTGTCGCGCACGGCCGAGTCGCCCGAGCTGAACTGGCGCCGCTCGTAGAACTCGCGGTAGTTCGGCAGGTAGGTCTTCGGCACGACGCCCAGGACGCGGCCGCCCGCGACGACCGCGGCGCAGTTGTAGAGCTGGTGCTCGAGCGCGAGCGGCAGGCCCACGACCGTGACGACCGGGAGCGCCGCGGAGGCCTCGACGACCCGCGCGAGGGCCGCGAGGCTCGCGTCCAAGAGCGCCCGCTGCTGGAAGAGGTCCTCGCACGAGTAGGCCGAGAGGCAGAGCTCCGGGAACAGGACGACGGCGGCGCGCCGCGCGGCCGCCTCGCGCATCTGCGCGAGCACCTGCCCGGCGTTGTGCGCGGGATCGGCCACGCGCACGCCCGGCACGGCGACCGCGACGCGCAGGAGGTCGTGGGTGTAGAGGTTGAAGAACTCCTCGCCCGGCCTCAGCGCCCGGCCCTCCGCTCCTCCGCGATCATCGCCTGCATCAGCGTCTTGGCGCGCAGGAGCTCGGCGCGGCGCGCGCGGGTGAGCCCGCGCCCGGCGCGGTTGATGAAGAAGAGCAGCATGCGGAAGCCCGACGTGATCCCCTTCGGGCTCACCCGCCGGGAGGCGAGGACGCGCGCGATGGTCCTCCCGTCCTTCGTGAACAGGCCGCGCGGCGGCGCGGTCGAGTCCGTCGTCACCGTGCGGACCCAGCGCTTCACGGGCCGGGCGCGCGCCCGCTTGCCGCGCGCCGTGCGCGTCATGACGCCTCGCAGGGCGGCGTGCGCTCGCGGAGCCGCTTGATGCGCGCCGCCGTCAGCTCGCCGCGGAGCCTGAAGCCCCGCTCGGCGTGCGCGTCCTTGCGCTTGATCAGGAGCCAGTCCTTGCCGCCGCCGCGCGCCAGGCGCGTGAGCACGAACCCCCCGCGGAGCTTCGTGCCGTCGAGCGTGAACACGAGCTTGCCCCGGCGCAGCTCCGCCGCCGTGCCCTCTCCCTCGGCGGGCTCCCAGGTCCCGCGGTCCCAGATCGCGACGGGCCCGGCGCCGTAGCCGCCCTCGGGGATGATCCCCTCGAAGCCGCCGTACTCGAGCGGATGGTCGTCCACCATCACCGCGAGACGCTTGTCGGCCGGGTCCATGGACGGCCCCTTCGGCACGGCCCACGACTTGAGGACGCCGCCCAGCTCCAGGCGGAAGTCCCAGTGCAGGCGCGTGGCCTTGTGCTCGTGGACGACGAAGCGCCGGCTCGCCTTGCTCACCCTGGCCATGACCTCACCGAGCAGCAACCGCGATGCCACGGAAAAGCGAGTGAAATCGGGCGCTTTGTCTGCGGGCCCCGGCGCGCGGCTGGGGCGCCTCCTCCCCGCTGGGTCAGCGGCGCGGCAGTCGGCCCTTCACGTGACGTCCACGGCGGCGCCGGAGGCCGCGCGCCGGCGGCCGATCGCCAGGTCCACGATCACGCGGGCGACGGTCTCGGGCCGGATCAGCCCCGGCGCGCCGGGCGCCACGCCCACGGCGCGATGGGCGAGCGGCGTGTCCACGAGCCCCGGGCAGACCGCGAACACGCGCACCCCGCTCGTCGCCACCTCCTCGGCCAGCGCCTCGGTCAGCCCCACGACGCCGAACTTGGTCGCGCAGTAGACGACGAAGTCGGCCGCGCCCTCCTTGCCGAGCTGGGAAGCGACGCTGACGATCGCGCCGGCCCGCCGCCGCAGCGCCGGCAGCGCGGCGCGCGCGGCGAGGAGCGGGCCTCTCAGGTTGACCGCGAGCATCCGGTCGAGGTCGGCGAGCGAGAGGTCCGCGAGCGGCCCCACCTCGACCACCCCGGCGTTGTTCACGAGGCAGTCGAGGCGCCCGAAGCGGGCGAGCGTTGCGCGCACGGCCGCCGCGACGGAGGCGGCGTCGGCCACGTCGGTCTCGACGAAGCGGGCCGTGGCGCCGGCCCGGCGGAGCTCGCGCTCGGCTCGGCGGCCGAGGGTCCGGCGCAGCTCGGCGAGGACGACCGCCCAGCCCTCGCGCGCAAAGGCCTCGGCCGTCGCGCGGCCGATCCCGCGGCCGGCGCCCGTGACGAGGGCGACCTTCATGGAGATCCTCCCGCCGGCGCACCGCCCGCGCGCCGGACCTGGAACATCACGTTCCCCGCCGTCAGCGCCCAGGCGGGCGTGATCGGCAGCCCCGCGGCGCGGAGCGCGCGGGCGGTCCACACGTTGCACGTGGTCAGCACGTAGCGCTCGCGCCCGAGATAGAAGCGGCTCGCCCCGTACTTGCCGCGGCCGAGCCGGACCGCGCGGCCGCCCTCGTCCCGGGCGTGGGCGTCGGCGACGAACGTGGCGAGCCGGCGGAAGCCGCGGCCCGAGAGGGCGACCGCGACGACGTCGCTCCCCACGAAGAAGCGCTCGGGCGGCCCTCGGAACGCGGCGACGTGGAGCACGCTCGCGGTCGGCCACAGGGTGGCCTTGAGCGCGAGCCACAGCGTGCCCTCGGGCGCCTGGTAGAAGTCGCGGTCGCCCCAGCCCACCTCGAGGTACTCGGCGCCCGGGAAGTCCTCACGCGCCGGCCAGGCCTCGGCGGCGACGTCCGCGCTGCGCACCACCAGACCCGTGTGCCAGGCGTGCCTCACCACCCACACCGGGAGGGCGGCCTCGGCGGGGCGCGGGGGATAGAGGTCCGCGAGCGGGGCGGCGCAGCCCCACGTGAGCCAGGCGAGAGCGAGGCAGGCGAGGAGGAGGACGCGCGCGCCGCGGGTCACCGTTGCGCGAGCCACGCCAGCACGCGCGGCGGCAGGCCGTCCCGGCTGGCGAGCGTGACCTCCCACAGCTCCGTGTCCGGGCGCGCCTTGACCTCGGCGATGAAGCCCCCGCCGCGCTGTCCGATGGTGGCGACGACGAGACGCGGCGAATCGAGCAGCGCGCGCATCGCGGCGACGAAACCCGGCGACAGGCACTCCATCTTGCCGATCTCGTCCACCAGGTACACTCCCACGTCGTCGCGCAGCGCCAGGGCCGACGCCGCCAGGCGCTCGAGCGCGGCCACGTCCACGCCGTACTTCCCCACCCGCGCGGGACCGCGCACGTCCACGTGCGCCATCACCGCGCGCCGCCCGTCGAAGGTGACGAGCCTGAACCCGCGGCGCGCGCCCGCCGCGCGGATCTCCTCCGTGTAGAAGCCGCCGAGCGGCCGGCCGGCCAGGGCCGCGGCCACCGCGCGGAGCAGCGTGGTCTTGCCGACGCCGGGCCGCCCGGTGAGCAGCAGGACGTGCGCCAGCTCAGCCCCCGGCGACGATCTCGGGCTCGAGGCGGATCGGCGTCGCGAGCGAGGCGGAGACCAGGCACGTCTTCTCGGCCTTCTCGAGGACGCGGAAGGCGCGCTCCCGGTCGGCGCCGGGCCCGAGCGTCAGGCGCGGCCGCAGCACGATCTGGGTGAAGCGCAGCGCGCCGCCCGCGCGGTCCACGGTGCCGGAGCCCGAGAGCTCGAGCCCGGTGAACTCGACCCGCGACGCCTGGGCGACGGCGCGCAGCGTGAACAGGAAGCACGCCTCGACGGCCGCGAGCAGCAGGTGCTCCGGCCCCCAGGCGTCGCCCGGGCCGTCGAAGTCCCGCGGCGGCGCGGCCCGCAGCTCGGGCGCGCCCTCGAGCGACACCCGGGCGTAGCCGGTGGGCCCGCCGGCGAGGTGCACGTCGTAGACGTGGGGCAGAGGTTTCATCGTGGTCTCCTCGGGGTCACTTGACGAGCAGGATGGGGCACGTGCAGAAGATAGCAACCTTGTAGCTGGTCGTGCCCAGGCCCGTGGCGGGCCGGCCCGGCCGGACCCGGTGCGAGCCCAGGACGACGAGGTCGGCGCGCCGCCGCGCGGCGGCGCGCACGATCTCGCGGGCGGGCTCGCCGACGCACAGCTCGGTGCGGACGCGCACGCCCGCGCCGGCGAACCGCCGCGCCACGGATTCGAGCTTCCGCGTCGCGGCTCGCGCGAGCCGCGCGTAGAAGTCGCTCAACTCGGCGGGCGGCAGGTTCGGCACGCTCTGCACGACGTGGAGCAGCGTGACGCGGGTGCGGCTCCGCCGCGCCAGCTCGAGGGCGGTCCGGAGCGCCCGCGCGTTCCTGTCGCCGAGATCGATGGGCACCAGGATGTGCGCGAACATGACCTCACGCCGGCGCGTCGGCGCCCCGACGCGCCGTCAGGTACTCGACGCCGCCCGCGAGCGTCGCGAACCGGGGGTAGTCCGCCTCGGGGATCTCCACGCCGAGCGCGGCGTGGAGCCCCACCACGAAGTTCAGCACGTCCATCGAGTCCAGGTCGAGCTGCTCGCGGAGGTCCACGTCGTCCCGGAGCGCGGCGAGGTCGGCCTCGGGCGCGATCGCGCCCAGGACGCGGAGCACCGTCGCGCGGATCTCGTCGCGGGTCACAGGCGCTCCGGCTGCTGCAGCAGGCGGTCCACCGCGGCGAGGAAGCGGCCGCCGCGATGGCCGTCGCTCACGCGGTGGTCGGCGGAGAGCGTCGCGGTCACCACCGGCCGCGGGACGACGCGGCCCTCGACGACCCACGGGCGCTCGACGATGCGGCCGAAGCCCACGATCGCGACCTGCGGCGGGTAGACGATGCCGACGACGGTCTCGACGCCCTGGTCGCCGAGGCTCGTGACCGTGACGGTCGGGTCGGACAGCTCGGAGCTCCGGAGCCCGCCCGTGCGCGCCCGCTGCACGAGGTCACGCAAGGCGCGCATCAGGTCGCCGAGGCTCGCACGGTCGGCGTCGTGGAGCGCCGGCGCGACGAGCCCGCCCTGGCGCAGCGTGACGGCGACGCCGACGTGCACGGCCGCGCTCGGAACGGCCTCGCCGTCCCGCCACACGGTGTTCAGCTCGGGCACCTCGCGCAGCGCGAGCGCCACCGCCTTGACGAAGAGGACGCCCGGGAGCAGGCGCTCCGTCACCGGGCGCCGGGTGTTCTCCTCCGCGAGCCACGCGCGCGCGCGCGCGAGGTCGATCGTGGTCGCCAGGTAGTAGTGCGGGATCTCGCGCTTGGAGCGCGCCATGGCCGCGCCGATCGTCTGCCGCATGCGCGCGAGGTCCAGGCGCCCGCGGGCCGGGGCGGCCGGCGCCGCGCGCTCGACGTCCTCGCGGGTGATCGCGCCGTCCGGGCCCGTGCCGGTCACGCTGGCGGGATCGACGCCGAGGTCCTCGGCGAGCCGGCGCGCGAGCGGCGAGATCCTGGGCCGCCCGGCCGCGACCGGCGGCGCGGCGGGGACCGCGGCGCCCGCCTCCTCGCGGATCAGCGCCAGCACCGTGCCCGTCGGGACCGTCGCGCCCGGCTCCACCAGGATCTTCTCGACCACGCCGCCCACGAAGACCTCCACGTCGATCAGCCCCTTGTCGGTCTCGACCTCGGCGATGGTGTCGCCGCGCTGGACGACGGCGCCGGGGCGGACCCGCCAGGCGATCAGCGTGCCGGCGGTCATGTCCGCCCCGAGGATCGGCATCACGAACTCAGCCACGGCGGCGGAGCATCCCGCGCACGGTCGCGACGATCGTCTCGGCCTGGGGCAGGGCGGCGTCCTCGAGGTGCTTCGGGTACGGCATCGGCACCTCGGCGCTGCAGACCCGGGCGACGGGGACGTCGAGGTCGTAGAAGCCGCCCTCCATGATCCGGGCGCTCACCTCGGCTGCGAGGCTGCCCGTGCGCCAGCCCTCGTCCACGACGACCACCCGGTGGGTCTTCGCGAGCGAAGCCAGGATGGCCGGGGTGTCGAGCGGCCGGAGCGAGCGGAGGTCGAGCACCTCGGCCTCGACACCCTCCACCGCGAGCCGGTCCGCCGCGGCGAGCGCCTTCGGCAGCGAGCCGCCATAGGTGACGAGCGTCACGGCGTCGCCGGCGCGGCGCACCGCCGCGCGCCCGATCTCCGCCGGGCCCGCGGCCTCGTCCACCTCGCCCTCGGTCGGGTAGAGCGTCGCGTGCTCGAAGATCAGGACGGGGTCGGGCTCGGCGAGGGCCGCGAGCAGGAGCCCGCGCGCGTCGGCCGGCGTCGCGGGCGCGAGCACCGTGAGGCCGGGGATGTGCGCGTACCAGCCCTCGAGGCTGTGCGAGTGCTGCGCCGCGAGCTGCCGGCCGGCGCCGGTCGCCATGCGGATCACGAGCGGCACGGCGAGCTGGCCGCCCGACATGTGCCGGAGCGTCGCCGCGTTGTTGACGATCTGGTCGAGCGCCAGCAGGCTGAAGTTGACCGTCATCACCTCGACGATCGGGCGCAGGCCCCCGAGCGCCGCGCCGACGCCGGCGCCGACGAACGTGCTCTCCGAGAGCGGCGTGTCGCGCACGCGGTCGGGGCCGAACTCCTCCAGCAGGCCGCGGCTCACCGCGTAGGCGCCGCCGTAGCGCCCCACGTCCTCGCCCATCAGGAACACCCGCGGGTCCCGGGCGAGCGCCTCGCGCAGGGCGCTCCGCACCGCGTCGCGGTACGTCAGCTTGGTCACGGCGTCCGCCTCGCGTAGACGTCCTTCGTCAGGTCCTCGACGGGCTCCCAGGGGCCGGCCTCGGCCTCGGCGATCGCGCCCTCGATCTCGGCGGCGACCGAGGCCTCGAGCGCGGCGAGGTCGGCGTCGGCGAGGAGCCCCCACTCGCGCAGCCGGGCCGTGAAGCGCGCGATCGGGTCGCGCGCCTTCCACTGCTCGACCTCGTCCCGGGTCCGGTAGAGCTCGGGGTCGTACATCGAGTGGGCGCGGAAGCGGTACGTGCGCGCCTCGAGCAGGAACGGCCCGGCGCCGCCGCGGACGGCCTCGGCGGCGCGGCGCGCCGCGGCCTCCACCGCGAGCACGTCCATGCCGTCCACGGCGTCGGCGGGCAGGCCGTAGGCCTGGGCCTTGAGCCGGATGTCGGGCTGGGCCTGGTGGCGCGCGAGCGCAGTGCCCATCGCGTAGAGGTTGTTCTCGCAGAGGAAGAGCACCGGGAGCTTCCAGAGCGCGGCGAGGTTCAGCGACTCGTGGAACTCGCCCTCGGCGACCGCGCCGTCGCCGAAGAAGCAGGCGGTCACGCGCCGGCGTCCCTGGAGCGTGTCCGCCAGGGCGAGCCCGACGGCGACGGGCAGGCCGCCGCCGACGATCGCGTGGCCGCCGTAGAACCGCCGCGAGGCGTCGAACAGGTGCATGGACCCGCCGCGCCCGCGGCTGCAGCCGTTGGCCTTGCCGTACATCTCCGCCATCACGGCGCCCGCGGGGATGCCGCGCACCAGCGCCTGGCCGTGCTCGCGGTAGGTGGCGACGATCGCGTCGTCGGCAGTGAGCGCCTGCATGGCGCCGACCGCCACGGCCTCCTCGCCGATGTAGAGGTGGAGGAACCCGTGGATCTTGCCGACCGTGTAGAGCTCCGCCGCCTTCTCCTCGAAGCGGCGGATGAGGACCATCTGGCGGAGGAGGCCCAGCGCGTGCTCGCGCTCGACGAGCGTCATGCCGGCTCCTCGAGCATCGAGACGTCGCCCTCGGGCAGCCCGAGCTCGCGCGCCTTCAAGAGCCGGCGCATGATCTTCCCGCTCCGCGTCCTCGGCAGCCCCGGCGCGAAGTCGATCTCCTTCGGCGCGACCACCGCGCCCAGGCGCGTGCGCGCGAACGCGAGCAGCTCGCGCCTGAGCTCCGGCGTCGGCGCCCAGCCCTCCTTGAGGGCGACGAAGGCCTTGACCACCTCCAGCGCGACCGGGTCGGGCTTGCCGATGACGCCGGCCTCGGCGACGGCCGCGTGCTCCATCAGGACGCTCTCGACCTCGAAGGGGCCGACCAGGTGGCCCGAGGTCTTGATGACGTCGTCGGCGCGCCCGACGAACCAGAAGTAGCCGTCGCGGTCGCGCCGCGCGAGGTCGCCGGTGAGGTACCAGTCGCCGGCGAAGCACTTCCGGTAGCGCGCCGGCTCGCCCCAGTAGCCGCGGAACATCGACGGCCAGCCGGCCCGCAGCGCCAGCTCGCCCTGGACGTCGGGCGCCGCGACGACCTCGACGCGGTCGTCGGCGACGCGCCGGACGATCGCCGCCTCGACCCCGGGCAGCGGCCGGCCCATCGAGCCCGGCCGGATGTCCAGCGCCGCGAGGTTGGCGATCATGATCCCGCCCGTCTCCGTCTGCCACCAGTTGTCGTGGAAGGGCCGCCCGAGCGCCGCCTGCCCCCACACCACGGCCTCCGGGTTCAGCGGCTCGCCGACGCTCGCGCAGAAGCGGAGCGCGCCGAGGTCGTACTTCCCGGCGAGGCCGGCGCCGGCCTTCATCAGCATCCGGATCGCGGTCGGCGCCGTGTACCAGACCGTGACCCGCTGCTCCTGGAGGATCCGGTACCAGCGCTCGGCGTCGAACTCGGCCTCGTCCACGACGCTCGTCACGCCGTTGGTCAGGGGCGCGACGATGCCGTACGAGGTGCCCGTCACCCAGCCGGGGTCGGCGGTGCACCAGAACACGTCCTCGGGGTGCAGGTCGAGGGCCCAGCGGCCGGTGACGTGGTGCGCCACGACGGCCTCGTGCACGTGGACCGCGCCCTTCGGCGTGCCGGTGGTGCCGCTCGTGAAGTGCAGGAGCGCCGTGTCCTCCGGGTCGGTGGGCTCGATCTCGAACCGGTCCGCGGCCGCGTTCATCAGCGCGTGCCAGTCGCGCGTGTCCGGCACGGCCGTGGGTCGCCCGCCAGCGCCGACGAGGAGCACGTGCTCGAGCCGGGGCAGCGCCGCGCGCAGGCCGGCGACCTTCCGGCGGTAGAGCGCCTCCGTGGTGACGAGCACGCGGCCCTCGCCGATCGCCAGGCGGGCGCGGATCGGCTCGGGGCCGAACGCCGAGAAGAGCGGGCAGAACACGGCACGGGCCTTGAGGGCGCCGAGCGCGGCGACGTAGAGGGCGGGGATGCGGCCCGCGAGCGCGTAGACGCGCTCGCCCGGCGCCACGCCGAGGCCGCGCAGCACGTTCGCGAAGCGCGCCGTCAGCTCCGAGAGCCGCCCGTAGGTGATGTCCTCCACCTCGCCGCGCTTGCCGAGCCAGCGGAGCGCGACGCGGTCGCGCCGGGCGCCCGCCGCGTGACGGTCCACGGCCTCGTGGGCGATGTTGAGGCCGCGCCCGCCCGGCAGCCCGTCGAGCTCGGCGCGCGCCTGCGCCCACGCGAACGTCGCCCGGACCCGCTCGTAGTCGAGCAGGCTGGGAGCCACGGGGGCGGCGTCCGGTGACTTGACGATCGTGGCCCAGGTCATCGCCTACTCGAGCGGCGGCCCCTTCGGCTCCTTCTCCTCCGGCACCTCGGTCAGCGTCGCTTCCGTGAGCAGCAGGAGGCTCGCCGCGGAGACGGCGTTCTCGAGCGCGATCCGCACGACCTTGGTCGGGTCCACGATGCCGGCCTCGATCAGGTCCACGTACTGCTTGCGGGCGGCGTCGAACCCGTGGGCGCCCGTGCCCTGGCGCATCTCGTTGACGACCACGCCGCCGTCCGCGCCCGAGTTCTCCGCGATCTGTCGCGTCGGCGTCTCGAGCGCCCGCGCCAGGATCGCCAGGCCCGTCCGCTCGTCGCCCTCGGCCTGCCTGGCCTCGCCCTCCACGGCCTGGATCGTCCGCAGCAGCGCCAGCCCGCCGCCGGGCACGAGGCCCTCGGCGACGGCCGCCTTGGTGGCGCTGATCGCGTCGTCGAGCGCCTCCTTCCGGCTCTTCATCTCCGCCTCGGACGGGGCGCCCACGCGGATCACCGCCACGCCGCCCGACAGCTTGGCCAGGCGCTCTTCGAGCTTCTCGCGGTCGTAGTCGCTCGTCGTCTTGGCGATCTGCTGCCGGATCTGCTGCTTGCGCCCCTCGATCGCCTGCTTGTCGCCGGCGCCGCCGATGAGCGTCGTGGTGTCGCGGTCGATCACGACCCGCTGGGTGCGTCCGAGCTGGCTCATCTCGACGTTCTCGAGCTTGACCCCGATGGCCTCGCTGATCACCTGCCCGCCCGTGAGGACCGCCATGTCCTCGAGCATCTCCTTGCGCCGATCGCCGAAGCCCGGCGCCTTCACCGCCGCGCAGTGGAGCGCGCCGCGCAGCTTGTTGACGACCAGCGTCGCCAGCGCCTCGCCCTCGACGTCCTCCGCGATGAACAGGATGGGCCGCCCGGCGCGCGCCACCTGCTCGAGGAGCGGCAGCAGATCCTTCATGACGCCGATCTTCCGGTCGGTCAGGAGGATCAGCACGTCCTCGAGCGCCGCCTCCATCTTCTCCGGGTCGGTGATGAAGTACGGCGAGAGGTAGCCGCGGTCGAACTGGAGCCCCTCGACGACCTCGAGCTGGGTCTCCGTGGTCTTCGACTCCTCCACGGTGATCACGCCCTCGTCGCCGACCTTCTCCATCGCGTCTGCGACCAGGTCGCCGATCGTCTGGTCGTTGTGCGCCGAGATCGTCGCGACCTGGGCCTTCTCGAGCCGGCTCTTCACCGGGCGCGAGAGCGCGCGCAGGGCCTCGACGGCCGCACGCACGCCGCGGTCGAGCCCGCGCTTGAGGTCGACCGCGCTCGCGCCCGCGACGACGTTGCGGACGCCGTCGGCGAAGATCGCGTGGGCGAGGATCGTCGCCGTGCTGGTGCCGTCGCCGACCGCGTCGCCGGTCCGCTCGGCCGCCTGCCGGATCATCTGGGCGCCGAGGTTCTCCGCGGGATCCTTCAGCTCCATCTCCTTGGCGATCGTGACCCCGTCGTTGCAGACGATCGGGACCCCGAAGCGCTTCTGGATCAGCACGCACTTCGACTTGGGCCCGAGCGTCACGCGCACGACGTCCGCGAGCGTCGCCGAGCCGCGGAGCACCCGCTCGCGCGCCTCGGAGCGGAACAGCACCTGTTTGTACGCCATCGCGCTCCCCTCCCCTCCGGCTAGGTCTCGTGCTTCCGCTGGCAGGCGACGCAGGAGCGCGCGGTCGGCACCGCCCGCAGGCGCGTGAGCGGGATCGCCTGGCGGCAGTCCTCGCACGCGCCGTAGGTGCCGGCCGCCAGCCGCGCCTGCGCGGCGTCGATCTCGTCGAGCGCGTGCTTCTCCTGCCCCTCGAGCCGCGACAGGATCGCCGAGACCACCTCGGTGCCGACGTCCTCCCCCGGCGCGCCGGGCTGGTGGGCCTCGAGCGTCGCGAGCTCCTCGTCGGTCCGCGCGACCGTCCGCAGGAGCTCCTGCCGGGCCTGCTGCAGGCGCTGCCGGAACTCGTCCACCGCGTCGCGGTTCATCGTCCCGCCCCTCCCGCGCGGGCGGGGCGGGCCGGCCGGCCCGCCTCCGACCGCGCCCGCCGGATCCACGCGCCGAGCTTCCGCGCCGGCCACGTGTTCACGATCTCGTCCGGACCGAGCCACGCGCGGCGCGCCGTCGCGATGCCAAGCTCCATCGTCGCCAGGTGGTCCAGCACGTGTGCGTCCGTGTCCACCGCGAGCAGGACCCCGAGGTCCCGCGCGCGCCGGGCGTGCACGTCGCCGAGGTCCAGCCGCTGCGGGTAGGCGTTGATCTCGACCGCCTTGCCGTGCCGCTTGGCGGCGCGGAAGACCTGCTCGAGGTCCGCGTCGTACGGCTCGCGCTCGCCGAGCAGGCGCCCCGTCGGGTGGGCGAGGACGCTCACGTAGGGGTTCGCCAGCGCGGCGCAGAGGCGCCGGGTCATCTGCGCGCGCGGCTGCTTGAACCTCGAGTGCACGGCGCCGACCACGAGGTCGAGCCCGGCCAGCACCTCGTCCGCGTAGTCCAGCGAGCCGTCGGGCAGGATGTCGCACTCGCTCCCGGCGAGCACGGTGATGCGCGGGTGCTTCCGCTGCACCGCGCGGATCCTCGCGACGTGCGTGGCGAGCTCCCGCGCGTCGAGGCCGCCGGCCACCCGCGCCGACGGGCTGTGGTCCGTGATCGCGACGTACTCGTAGCCGCGCGCCTCCGCCGCCGCCACGAGCGCCTCGATCGTGTGGTGGCCGTCGGAGGCGTTGGTGTGGCAGTGCAGGTCGCCCCGCACGTCGCCGAGCTCGACGAGCCGCGGCAGCGCGTCCCGGGCGGCGGCCTCGACCTCGCCCGCGTCCTCGCGGAGCTCGGGCGGGATCCAGGCGAGGCCGAGCGCCGCGTAGACGTCCTCCTCGGTCGCGCCGGCCACGCGCCGGCCGGTGGACTCCCGGAAGACGCCGTACTCGTTGAGCTTGAGCCCGCGCTTCAGCGCCAGCGCGCGGATGCGGATGTTGTGCTGCTTGGAGCCGGTGAAGTAGACGAGGGCGGCGCCGAAGCTCGCGGGCTCGACCACGCGCAGGTCCACCTGGATCCCCTCGCGATGGCGGATCGACGCCTTGGTCTCACCCCGCTCGAGCACGTCGGCGACCTGCGGCAGGCCCGTGAAGGCCCGCATGACCTCGGCGGGACGCGCCGACGTGACCAGGAGGTCGATGTCGCCGACGGTCTCCTTCATGCGGCGCAGCGAGCCCGCGGCCCGGGCGGCCGCGACGCCCGGCACGCGCTCGAGGGCGCGCACGAGCTCCCGGGCGAGCGGGAGCGCGCGTCCGAGCGGCAGCCGCGCCTGCCCGCCGCGGACGAGCGCGATGCCCTTCAGGAGGTTCGCCTCGGTCTTCGCCTGGATGCCGTGGCGCCCGCGGAGCTTGCCCGCACGCGCCAGCGTCTCCAGCCGGTCGACCGACGTGACGCGCTCCTTCTCGTACAGGAGCCTCGCGGTCCTGGGCCCGATGCCCGGGACGTTCATCAGCTCGACGACGCCGGCCGGGATGCCCTTGCGCGCGGCGTCCAGGTCCTTCAAGCGGCCCGTCGCCAGGTACTCGGTGATCCTGTCGGCGAGGTCGCGGCCGATGCCCGGGATCTCGTCGAGCCGCGCCTCGCGCGCGAGGACCTCGACGTCCTCGGCGAGCGACTCGAGGTTGCGCGCCGCCCGCCGGTAGGCGCGGATGCGGAACGGGTTCTCGTCCCGGAGCTCCAGGACGTCCGCCATGAGGTCGAAGAGGCGCGCGATCTCGAAGTTCTTCATCGGTAGGCGAACGCCCACCTGTAGGGCTTCGCGAGGACGCCGCGACCCAGCACGTCCTGGAACGCCCGGAGGAGGTCGGTCTCCGTGAGCATCCCGACCACCCGGCCGCCCTCGACGACCGGCAGCGCGCCGATGCGCTGCTCGCGCATGAGCCGGGCCGCCTGGCGGATGTCGGTCTCCGGCCGCACGGTGACCACGCCCCACGTCATGACCTCGCCGACCGTGAGCGTGCCGAGCGTCTCGGCCAGGTCGCCGAGCCGGTCCTGGACGCGCGGGTCGAAGACGACCTGCCGGAGGTCGCGGTCGGTCACGATGCCGACGAGCCGGGCGCCGCGGTCCACGACCGGCAGGTGGCGGATCTTCCGCTTCCGCATCATGTCCACCGCGCCCCGGACGAGCGCGTCCGAGTGGATCGTGACCGCGGAGCGCGTCATGCAGTCGCGCACGCGGATCCCGGCCTCCGGCCACACGAGCGCCTCGAGCTCGTCCGCTCCGCGCCCGGGGTGCACGGGCTGGCGCGTGCGGATGGCGCGCGTGATCGAGCGCTTCGGATGCCGCGCGCTCATGCCGCGATCAGGGACTTGAACCGCTCCCAGGGCACGGCCGTCCACGTCTCGGTCTGGGCGTGGCCGAAGGAGCGGATGAGCATCACGACCTTGGCCGCCACGCTCTCGTCGGGCGCCTCGAACAGGTCGAGGTAGTCGCAGGGCCCGAGGATCGCGTAGTTGGCGAGCCACTTCACCTGCGGGCACTCCTTCCGGATGCGCTCGCTCACCGCCCGCTCCAGCCGCGCCAGGTCGGTCGGAGCCTTCACGCTCTCGGGGGTCAGCCGTGTCAGCACCACGTACGTCGCCATCGCGCTCCACCTCCGCCCGGGGTCCGGGCCGTCTACCAGAGGAACGTATCGGGGTCGAGCCCCCGCACCGGGGGCATCTCCATCAGCAGCGCCTTGAGCACGTCCCGCTCCGTGAGCATGGCCACGAGCCGGCCCTCCTCGCACACGGGCAGGCTCCCCACCCGCCGCTCGAGCATGACCGCCGCCGCGTGGGCCAGCGTCGCCTCGGGGACGGTCGTGACCACGCCCCAGGTCATCGCGTCCCGCACCCGCAGGCGCTCGAGCGTCGCGCCGATCCCCTGCAGGCGGCGGCGCGCGGCGCGCGACAGGTGCTCGGCCAGCGCCGGCGCGAGCGCCGCGCTCCGGAGATCGCGGTCGCTCAGCACGCCCAGCAGCCGGCCGGCGTCGTCCACGACCGGCAGATGGCGGATCTCCTTCTGGCGCATCACGGCCATCGCGGTCGCGAGCGGCGCGTCCGGATCGATCGTGAACGGCTCGCGCGTCATGACCTCGCGGACCCGGAGCCTCATGGCTCGCTCACCTCCCCCCGCCGGCGCGCGCCAGCGGCTCGAAGACGGCGAAGTCGCCGACGCGGGCGTCCGCCAGACGGCGGAACTCGGTCGTCCGCATGCGAAGCAGCGTCCGAGGATCTCCGGCCGGGACCGTGATCTCGCGGGCGTCGAGCAGGGCACGATCGAGGAAGGTCCGGATGCCGAACAGCGCCCCGAACGGCGGGATCGCGCCGGGCGCGCAGTCCGGGATCGCGTCGTGGATCTCCTCGGGCGTGGCCAGGCGGATCTCGCCGTGCGCGAGGAGACCCTTCAGCCGGTCGAGGTCGAGCACGCAGCACGCCGGCAGCACGGCCATCACGAGGCCGTCCCGCTCCTTGACGATCACGACCTTGCCGAACGACCATCCCGACGTGTGCGTCGCCGCCGCCCGCTCCTGAGCGGTGGGCGCGCCGCCGTCGTGCAGGACCTCGTACTTCGCCTGCTTGGCGGACAGCAACTCCGCGAGCCGTGCGTGCATCGCCCGCCTCCTCAGGCGCGCACCAGCGCCTCGAGCCAGAGCTCCTTGAGGGCCTTCGGGAGCTGGGCGAAGACGTCGCCCGCCTCGCCCGGCGAGAGCTGCTCCTTGAGCGCCGCGAAGACCGCCAGCGTCATCCAGCGGGCCTCCCGCTCGGAGGGCAGGGCGGCCTCGCGCCGGACGCGCTCGTAGAACTCCTCGCGGCCGAGCTTGAGCGGCACGCGGTCCGCCCGCTCCCCCTCCGCCCACACCGCCTTCAGCTCGAGCGGCAGCTGGGCCTGCGCCTGGTCGGCCTCCGCCGGCGTCAGGCGGTCGCGGAGCGCGTGCAGGACGGCCGCCGTGGCGCGCCGCAGCCGCTCGCGATCGGGTTCGCCGCTCGCCGCCATCACGGTCTTGTAGAACGTCGCCGTCGTCATGGCTCGCTCCTCGGCTGCGTGTCCATCGCCTAGCCCTTGATGTTGCCGATGGGTCGGAGGGAGACCACCCGGCGCGAGACGTCGAGCCGGTGGACGACCTCGACGACCTCGGCGAGGTCCTTGTAGGCGAACCCGGCCTCCTCCGCGACGCCCGACTTGGAGGCCGCGCGGACCACGATGCCGCGCGCGCCCAGCTGCTCGATGAGCGTCTCGCCCCAGACGCGCTTCCTGGCCTGGGCGCGGGACATCGTGCGGCCGGCGCCGTGGGCGGTCGAGCCGAACGTCTCCTCCATCGCGTGCGCGGTGCCCACGAGCAGGGCCGAGCCCGTCTCCATCGAGCCGCCGATGATGACCGGCTGCCCGACGTCGCGGTACGCCGCCGGGACGTCCGGCGCCCCCGGCCCGAACGCCCGGGTCGCCCCCTTGCGGTGCACGACGAGGTCGAGCGGCGCGCCGTCCACCACGTGGCGCTCGAGCTTCGCGGTGTTGTGGCACACGTCGTAGACGACCTCGAGCCCGAGCTCGCGCGGGTCGCGGCCGAAGATCCGCCCCAGCACCTCGCGCACGCGGTGCGTGATCACCTGGCGGTTGGCGAAGGCGGTGTTGGCGGCCGCGGTCATCGCGCCGAAGTACGCCTGGCCCTCCGGCGAGCGGAACGGCGCGCACGCCAGCTCGCGGTCGGGCACGCTGATGCCGTAGGCGTGCATCGCCTGGTCGAAGCGGCGGAGGTAGTCGGTGCCCACCTGGTGGCCGAAGCCGCGCGAGCCGCAGTGCAGCATCACGAGCACCTGCCCCGGCCCGGTCACGCCGAAGGCGCGCGCGACGGCCGCGTCGTGGACGCCATCCGGCGGGACCACCTGGATCTCCAGGTAGTGGTTGCCCGAGCCCAGCGTGCCGAGCTGGCCGATGCCGCGCGTGATCGCGCGCACGCTCACCTGCTCCGGGTCGGCGCCGGGCAGGCACCCGCCGCCCTCGGTGGCCGCGAGGTCCTCCGGCCAGCCGTAGCCGCGGCGCACGCACCAGCCCGAGCCCTCGCGCATGACCTCGCGGAGCTCGTCCTCCGTGAGGCGCACGAAGCCGTGGGCGCCGACGCCCGACGGCACCGCGGCGAAGAGGGCGTCGACGAGCTCCCGGAGCTTCGGCCGGACCTCGGCCTCCGTCAGGCGCGTGCGCAGCACGCGCATCCCGCAGTTGATGTCGAAGCCGATCCCGCCCGGCGAGATGACGCCGGTGTCCGCGCGGAAGGCGGCCACGCCCCCGATCGGGAAGCCGTAGCCCCAGTGGCCGTCGGGCATGCAGAGGGAGGCCCGGACGATGCCGGGCAGGCAGGCGACGTTGGTCACCTGCTCGAAGACGCCCTGGTCCATCTGGCCGAGCAGCGCCTGGGACGCGTAGATGCGCGCCGGCACGCGCATGCCGGGCTTCTCGCTCGGCGGGATCTCCCACACGCAGTCGGCGATCGGCAGCGTCTTCATGCGGCGTCCCTCAGACGTCGATGACCACCCGCGCGCGCCAGCCGCCCGCGTAGGGCTCGAGCGCGAACCGGTGGAACGTCACGGCCTTCGGGTCGGCGCGCAGCGCGGCGCGCGCGCGATCGAGCACGTCGCCGCGGAGCCGCGCGGCGAGCCGGCACGGCGCCTCGCCGCGCACGCGGACCTCCGCGTCGGGGAACACGAGCTGCTCGGCGTCCTTGAGGTAGATCAGCTCCGAGAGCCAGTCGTAGAGCAGCAGGTCCAGCGAGGGGGCGGCGAGCTCGACGTCACGCTCGATCACGCGGCGGACCGTGGCCGGGTCCACCATGACCTCGGCCACGGCCCGCGCGGCGGTCGCGAAGAGGTCGTCGAGGTCGTCCCCGACGACCTCCATCGCGCAGTCGGCGACCGCGATCGAGTCCAGGAACACGTGCCGGCCCACGGTCGCCTCCCCGGTTCCACGTCGCGGCTACTCGGCCTTCACCGGGATCGTGGTGCCCTTCGCGGTCGGCGCCTTGGGCAGCGTCACCGTGAGGACCCCGCTCTTGAAGGTCGCGTTGACCTTCCCGCCCTCCACGGCGGCGGGCAGCCGGAACGTCCGCGAGAAGGCGCCCCAGGAGCGCTCCATCCGGTGGAACCTCTCGCTCTTCTCCTCCTTCTCCTGGTGCTTCTCGCCCTTGATCGTGAGGACCTGGTTCTCGAGCTCGACGTTGATGTCCTTCTGCTCCATGCCGGGCAGCTCGGCCTTCACGACGACGGCGTCCTTGGTCTCGGAGACGTCGACCCTCGGCGCCCACTCGCCGACCAGCTCGAACTCGTCCCAGCGCGGCTCGAAGAACCGGTCGAACAGCCGGTCCATCTCCCGCTTGAACACGTCCGTCCCTGTCCACGGAGCCAGCGCACGCATCGCATCCTCTCCTTCCATGCGTCCGGATCCTCTACTCATGGCCCGGGGTGACCGTCACCTTCTCCGCCCGGAGGCCGGTGTCCTCCTTCGTGGCGCGCACGGTGACGAAGTCCCCCTGCTTCACCGCCCACGGGTCGAGCGGCACCTCCACGAGCTCGCCGACCCAGCCGGACGGTCCCGCCTCGCGGCTGCGCGTGACGGCCACGAACCTGGTCGAGGGCGCGATGACGATCGTCCGCTGGGTGACCCGGGTCTTTCCTCCCTCGACCTGCCAGGGACCGATCTCGCCGATGACGAGCGTCCCCCCGCTCCTGTCGACCGCGACCACCGTTCCCGAATGATCCGACGCCGCAGCGACCGCGACGCTCAGCGCGAGCACCACGCCGGCGAGCGCGGCGATGCGGAGCCCTCCCGCAAGGCGCATCCTGCTCCACCTCCTCTCCGCGGTCCGAGTCGTGATTAACGGAAGCAACGCGAGTGCCACCGGGGATGGGCTCCAAGCGACTGAAATCGCGCGGCTCTTCGGCGCTCGTGCGGACGGCTCATGGGGCGCATCCGCCCCACTGAGGCGCCTCGCGCCCGGCCCGGGTCAGGACCGCGTCAAGTGGCGCTCAAACCAGGCCGCCATCAGGGCGGCGGCGCGCGCCAGGGCCGCAGGATCCTCGAAGAGGTGGTCGCCCCCGGCGACGACCTCGAGGCGCCACGGGCCGCCGAAGCGGGCGCCCAGCGGCTCGCACGCCTCGCGGCTGGGCACGTCGTGCTCGCCGACGACGAGGAGCGTGGGCGCGCTCACCCGCGGCAGCGCGTCCTCGGCGCCCGCCGGGTTGGGCGAGCGCAGCGCCAGCGCGCGGACGCGCGCGTCCCGGGCCGCGGCGAGGAGCGCGGCGGCCGCCCCGGAGCTGGCGCCGGCCAGCCCCACGCGCGCCGGATCGATCTCGTCGAGCCCCTGGATCGCGTCGAGGGCGGCGCCGAGGTCGTCGGCCTGCTGCGCGAGCGTGCTGTCGGCCTCGGTGCCCTCGCTCTCGCCGTGGCCCGTGAAGTCGAACAGGAAGGCGGCGAAGCCGAGCGCGCGGAGCGCCGCGGCGACGGCCGCATTGCGCGGGCTGTCCTTGCCGCTGCCCCGGCCGTGCGCGAAGACGACGGCCGGGTGCGGCCCGCCGGAGGCGGGCAGCAGCAGCCGGCCGGCCAGCGCGAGCCCGCGCGAGTTCTTGAACGTGACGCGGAGGCTCCCGTCCGCCGGCGCCGCGGGCGCCGCCGGCGCGCGCGCGCGGGCCAGCAGCGCCAGCACCTCCGCGTCGGACACGGGCCCGAAGTCGAGGTAGTACTGGCCGACGGCCATGAAGTCGGGGTCCACCAGCGGACAGACGAAGCGGTCCGCGAGGCGGCGGAACTCGTCGGCCGCGGCCGCCGCGGCGCACGGGACCGCCACGACGATCTCCCGGGCGCCGTGACGCCGCGCGTAGTCGAGCGCCGCGCGCATCGTGAGGCCGGTCGCGAGGCCGTCGTCCACGAGGACGACGGCGGCGCCGGCGAGCCGCGGGCCGAGCGGCTCGACACCGTAGGCCGCGACGCGGCGGCGGATCTCCGCGAGCACCCGCGCCTTCGCGCGCTCGACGTCCGCGGGCGCGAGCCCGAGCATGGCCACCGAGCGGGCGTCGAGGGTCGCGTGCCCGTCCTCGTCGAGCGCGCCGAAGGCGAACTCGGGGGCGCTCGGCGCGGTCAGCTTGCGGGCGTAGGCGACGGCGAGCGGCAGGCGGAACCGCTCCACGATCGGCAGGGCCACGCTCACCCCGCCGCGCGGGATCGCCGCGACGACGCACGGAGGGCGCAGGACGGGGGCGAGCGCCTCCGCCAGCTTCTCACCGGCGTCGCGTCGGTCACGGAACACCACGGCCCACCCAGCCGGGAGAGAGAAGCAAGCCGCGGGCCGGGCGCGAGGCGCGTGAAAACGCGCAAATGGCGGCGGCCGGCGCCGCCCGGACCGGGCAGCGCCGCCCCACCTGGGGTGCCAGGTCCGCGCCCCCCGCGCGCCGCCGTCATGATCGGCCGTGTGTGGATGCCTGACAATTCTCGTCACGTCCGCGGTGCGACTCTTGTCAGTTCGAGCCTTCCCGGAACCCGGGGTGGCGTCGAAGTGCCCGACTTTCCGTTCGTCCGCGCACTGGCACCGGGCGTGCAACTCTCGTCGGCGCGTGAGGACCGACGCCATGCCCATCGAGCCCAAGGTCGTCGTCGTGATGCCGGCCTACAACGCGGGGCGCACGCTCCGCATGACGTACGAGGAGCTGCCGAAGGACACGGTGACCCTGGTCATCCTGGTGGATGACGGCTCCACCGACGGCACCCTGGACGTGGCGCGTCAGCTCGGCCTCGAGATCTTCGTGCACAACCGGAACTACGGGTACGGGGCCAACCAGAAGACGTGCTACGCCGAGGCCTTGCGGGCCGGGGCCGACATCGTGGTGATGGTCCACCCCGACTACCAGTACGACCCGCGGCTCCTCCCCCAGATCGTCGCGCCGATCGTGCGCGGCGAGGCCGACGTCGTGCTCGGCTCGCGGCTCAAGGAGGGTTCGGCGCTCCGCCAGGGGATGCCGTGGTGGAAGTACGTCTCGAACCGGTTCCTGACCGGCCTCGAGAACCGGACCTTCGGCCTCGCGCTCTCCGAGTTCCACACCGGCTACCGCGCGTTCCGCCGCGAGGTGCTCGAGACCGTCAACTTCCCGCTCAACTCCGACGGCTTCATCTTCGACCAGGAGATCGTCGCGCAGGTCGTCGCGGCCCGGTTCCGCATCGCCGAGATCGCCGTGCCGACGCGCTACTTCCCCGAGGCCTCGTCGGCGAGCTTCGGCGCCTCGGTCGTCTACGGACTCAGGATCCTCGCGCTCCTCGCGCGCTACGGAATCCACGGGAGCGGGCTCTGGCGCTCGCGCGCCTTCGACAGCCTCCGCGGCCGCTACACGCGGCTCGCGGCCGACGGCCCGGCCAGCCGTCGCACGGTCGAGGACGAGCGGCGCGCGGCGCCCGCTCTCGGAAGATAGCCCCCATGTGGTTCGAGTCCGGCCGCGTGCAGGCGCTCGGCACGGCGCTGCACGACGGCCGCCGCGAGGAGGTGGACCGCCTCCTCGAGGACATCCTGACGGGCGCCCGCACCGGCGAGGCGATCCCCGCGACGTGCCCGAGCTGCCGGCGCGACCTCGTGCGCACGCCGCTCCCCGACGTCGACCTGTTCGTGAGCTCGTGCCCCGCGCAGCACGGCGCGTGGCTCTCCCGCACCGAGGGCGAGCGGCTGCGCGCCCTCGTCGGCGGGCACGCCGCGGCGCGCGCGCGCACGCGGCACGTCCTGCGCGTGCTGCTCGTCGTGCTCGCGGCCGTCTGGGGCGTCGTCCTCCTCGTCTGGGGCTTCGACCCGGTGACACGGAGCGCGGTGAGGGTGCTCGACGACCTCGAGAGCCGGCGCATCACGACGACGAACTGGCCCGAGCGCGGCTGGGCCGGCTTCTACCCGCTGCCCGTGAAGGAGAGCGTGATCGATCGGCCCGACGAGCTCCTCTTCTTCCACGAGCTGCTGCCGCTGCTCCAGGCGGGCGCCAACAACCGCCTCAACATGCACCGCGTGCTCTCGACGCGGCGCACCGCCGACGAGTACACCGCGCTCCACGACCTGTACGGGCGGCGCCAGGCCGAGGTCCTCGACCGGCTCCGTCGCCTCGCGGTCCCCGAGCGCCTCGCCGAGGTGCACGCGCGGATCGTCGCGGCGACGGAGGCGCAGATCGCCTTCTTCGGCGCGTTCGTCGAGGAGAAGGTGAAGGACCCGGAGATCGACCTGAGGCGCATGCTCAAGCACCCGGCGCTGCAGACGACGAGCCGCGAGCTCCACACCGCGTGGGATCTGGTCCGCCGGGCCTACCCGGCGCTCGACAAGCCGACGGGCGACGCGATCGAGAGCCGGCTCTGCCAGTTCGACGTGATCTAGCTGTAGCTGTAGAAGCCCTTCCCCGTCTTCCGTCCGAGCTGCCCGGCCAGGACCATGCGCTTGAGCAGCGGGGGCGGCGCGTACCGCGGCTCCCGGAACTCCTCGAACATCACCTCGGCGACGTACATCGCCGTGTCGAGGCCCACCAGGTCGAGCAGCGTGAACGGCCCCATCGGGTACCCGCAGCCGAGCTTCATCGCCGCGTCGATGTCCTCGAGCGACGCGAGCCCGTGCTCGTAGACGCGGATCGCGTCGAGCAGGTACGGCACGAGCAGCCGGTTGACGATGAACGCGGTCGCGTCCTTCGTCTGCACCGGCGTCTTGCCGACGGCGCGGACCCACTCGGTCGCGGCCGCGACGGCCGCGTCGGCGGCGAGGATGGTCCGCACGACCTCGACGAGCTTCATCAGCGGCACCGGGTTGAAGAAGTGCAGGCCCAGCACCTGGCCGGGGCGCCCGGTCGCGGCCGCCAGCGCGGTGACGTTGCACGAGGAGGTGTTGCTCGCGAGGATCGCGTGCGGCGGGCAGATCCGGTCGAGCTTCGCGAACGTCTCGTTCTTCAGCGCCTGGTTCTCGGTCATCGCCTCGACCACGAGGTCCACGCCCTTGAGGTCGTCGAGGCGCGTGGTGCCCGCGATGCGCCCGAGCGCGTCGTCCCTCGCCTTCGCCTCGAGCTTGCCCTTCGCGACGAGCCCCTCGAGCGTCTCGCGCAGGCGGCCGAGGCCGCGCGTGACCAGCTCGTCGGTGGCCTCGACGAACAGCACCTGGAACCCCGCCTGCGCGGCGACCTGCACGATGCCCGAGCCCATGAGACCGCAGCCGATGACGCCGACGTTCTTGATCGCCATGAGATCCCTCGTTCGCTGCGCCGGCGGGGCGGCGGGACCGTCCTGCGGCGGACTAGTAGCGGCTGCGGCGGCCCGGCAGGGGCGGCGGCTCGTAGTGCGCCGTCCCCGGCGGGCACGGGTTCTTGACGGTGATGACCACGGAGCCGGGGCCCTCGCCGTAGCGCACGCCGCCGTCGGGCTGGACCTCGCCCTCGCGCCGGGCCGGGGCCGGGCCGGGCGCCTTCAGCGCCTCGTCGAACGCCGAGGTGCGCGGCGCGGCCGGCGCGGCGATCACGTTGAGGAGCATGGACGCGCTGATCGCCGCCCGGGCCTCCTCCGCGCCGGCCGCCGGCGCGCCGAGCGCCAGCGCCAGGAGCGCGGCCGCCAGCACGCTCGTTCCGCGCACGGCGCGCCTAGTCATAGACGATCAGGGAGTGCAGCGGGTAGCCCTTGAGCCTGTCGCGCCCGTGCAGGAACCCGAGCTCGATCATGAACGCCACGCCGACGACCTGCCCGCCGAGCTGCTGGATCAGCCGGAGCGTCGCCGCCATCGTGCCGCCGGTCGCGAGCAGGTCGTCCACGGCGAGCACGCGCTGGCCGGCCCGGATCGCGTCCTCGTGGACCGCGAGCGCGTCGCGCCCGTACTCGAGCTCGTACTCCACCTCGATGGTCTTGCCGGGCAGCTTGCCGAGCTTGCGCACCGGGACGAAGCCCGCGTTGAGCTGGTGCGCGAGCGCGCCGCCGAAGATGAACCCGCGCGACTCGATGCCGATCACGACGTCGACCCGGTCGCCCCGGTACCGCCGGGCCAGAGCGTCGACGACGTAGTGGAACGCCGGGGCATCCTTCAGGAGCGTCGTGATGTCCTTGAAGAGGACCCCTTCGGTGGGGAAATCCTTGATGTCGCGGATCTTCGCCCGGAGCTCGGCCAGTTCCATGGGCTCCCCATATTACCGGATTACCGGCTCGTTCGCGCAGCGCGCAAGACGCGCCAGACTGTCCGGAAATCGTGGCACCGTGACACCGCGCGACCGCCAGAACGTCAAATTCTTGACACTCTGGTGGCACGCCCTCGGCGGGCTAAGTCGTTTGATTTAAAGCGTCGGCGGCGCACCTCCGGCCGCGTGGCACCCGACTTGCTCCCGCGATCCGATGGCACGCTCTGCGACACGTCGGAGGAGGAGCCCATGCTGGTCCGGGAGCAGGCGCAACGACTGTTCGAGCTCGCGCTGGCCGAGTTCGCGCCCGACTGGCAGACGGCCGGCGCGTGCGTCGAGCTCACCCAGCACGACCCCGAGCACTGGGTCTCCGGGCTCGGGAGCTACGGCTTCGTCCTGCGCAACAGGAAGACCGGGGCCGCGAAGATCCTCGGCTGGCGCAGCGGCGAGATCCGCAACGCGACCTATCACCGTGGGATCTCGTACCGCGTGCTCGAGGCGTACGCCGACCGGATCACCGACCCGATCCGCCGCTACTTCGAGGAGATCGGCGTCGCCGCCGGCGCGGGCGCGCGGTCGATGTTCCTCGGGCGGCCGGCGACGGGCGTGCACCGGCCGTAGCGCGCTCGTCACGAGCGTCTCCCAGCAGTCGAACGTGACGGCGGCGATCACGACGCGAGCCGCGCGATCGCGTCGGGCAGCGCCGCGAGCGACGGGATCGCGGCGTCGGGGCGCTGGGCGCCGAGCGCCTGGAGCGAGAGGTCGGTCACCTGGACCACGCGCATCCCCGCCGCGCGCGCGCCCTGGACGTCGAGGATCTCGTCGTCGCCGACGTGCACTGCCGTCGCGGGCTCGCCGCCGACGGCCCGCAGCGTGAGCGTGAAGATCTCCGGGTCCGGCTTGCGGACGCCGACCTCGTCGGAGAACGTCGTGTGCCGGAAGCAGCCGAGGAGCCGGTAGCGCTCGAGGAGCCGGCGCAGCGTGGCGCCGGGCGTGCGCATCGTGTTGGAGACGATCGCGAGCGTGTAGCCCCGGCCCACGAGCGCCTCGAGCGCCCCGAGCGCGCCGTCGTCGACGGCCGGCGGGACCATGAGCACCGGGCGGGAGTAGGCGTCCACCAGCGCCGCGAGGACGTCGGGCGGCACGTGCGCGGACATCTCGGGATCCACCGCGGCGAGGATCGCCCGGACGTGCTCGTCGACGGGGACGTCGCGGTGCCGCGTCCAGACGCGCGCGAGGTACGCGCCCGACTCGTCGTAGGCCCGGTCGAGCGCGGCCGCCCCGGCCCGCAGCCCCGCGCCGGCCAGGATCGTCTCGAAGTCCGCCATGCGCCGCTTCTTGTAACGGTTGTCGCTGCCGGGACCGTCGAACAGCAGCGTGCCCCAGAAGTCGAAGGTGATCGTCCGGATCTTCAGCGCGGGCCCCCCGGCGCGCCGCCGAACCGCGGCGCGCGCTTCTCGAGGAACGCGCTCGTCCCCTCGCGCGGCTCGTCCGTCGCGTACGCGGCGGCGAAGGCGTCGATGCCGTGGCGCACCGCGGTCCCGAGGTCGGTCTCGCGCCAGCGCACGATCAGCTCCTTCTGCAGGCGCACCGCCTCGGGCCCGCACGCCAGGATCTTCGCCGCGAGGGCCTCGACCGCGGCCGTGAGCCCCGGCGCGGGCACGACCGCGTTGACGAGCCCCCACTCGAGCGCGCGCTCGGCCGGGATCGTCTCCCCGGTCAGGAGCAGCTCGGCCGCGCGGCCGGGCCCGATCAGGGGCGGCAGCAGGGCGGCCTGGATCACCGACGGCACGCCCACGCGGACCTCGGGCAGGCCGAGGGGCGCGCCCGCGGCGGCCACGCGCAGGTCGCACGCGAGCGCGAGCTCGAAGCCGGCGCCGAGGCAGGCGCCGTTCACGGCGGCGATCACGGGCACGGGCGCGCGGTGCACGGCGTCGATCGTGTCGTGGAGCGAGGTGATCAGCGCCCGGGCACCGGCAACGTCGAGGTCGCGCAGGTAGCCGACGTCCATGCCCGCGGTGAACGCGCGGCCGCCGCCCGTCAGCACGACGAGCCGCACCGTGGGGTCGCCCGCGAGCGTCTGGAAGGCGTCCCGGAGGGCGCGGATGATCCCGGGCTCGAGGAGGTTCAGCGGCGGGCGCTCGAGGGTGCACCAGGCCGCGCCGCCGACGCGCCGCAGGCGCACCGGCGCGTCCATCAGTGTTCTCTCCACGACAACACTAGTAGCGGCGCATCGTCGGGTCGACCGTCTGCGCCCAGTGGTCGAGCCCGCCGACGAGGTTCCGCACGCTCTTGAAGCCGAGCTGGCGCAGGTAGTCGGCGACGGCCGCGCTGCGGACGCCCTGGTGGCAGTAGACGACGATGTCGTCCTCGGGGTCGAGCTCGTCGGCCCGGAGCTCGATCTCCTCGATCGGGATGTGGACCGAGTTCTCGAGCCGGCAGAGCCGCGTCTCCCAGTCCTGCCGCACGTCGAGCAGCAGCGGCCGGGGGCCGCCCTCGAGGCGCGCCTTGAGCTCCTCGGGCCGGATCTCGCTCATCACCGCCTCCACTAGCGGGGCGCCGGGCGCCCGACGAGGAAGTCCACGAGCCAGCCGTTCACGGTCCGCGCGTGCTCGATCTGGGGGAAGTGCCCGCACGCGTCCACCCAGCGCACCGCGGCGTGCGCGAGCGCGTCCGCGACCTCCGCGCAGTGCACCGCCGGGACCACGCGGTCCTGGCGGCCGTGGATCAGGAGCACGGGCAGGTCGAGCGTCGCGAGCGCGCGGCGGTAATCCTGGGCGTGCCGCTCGAAGTCGCGGCGCACGCCGCGCAGCGTGGCGAGGTAGGCCGCGCGCGCCGGAGCGCTCGCGCGCTCGGCGTACGCGTGCCCGACGAAGAAGGCCACCTCCGCGCGCCGCGGCGCGTGCAGGCAGCGCGCGACCGCCGCCCTGTAGAGGGGCGCGCAGCCCAGGAGCGCGAGCGCCTCGCCGAGGCCGGGCACCGCCACGAGGCGGTAGACCCACGCCGGGCGGTACGCGAAGCCGGGCACGACGGCGCCGACGAGCGCGACGCGGTCCACCCGCGCGGGCAGCCTCAGCGCGGCCGCGACGGCGACGGCGCCGCCCAGCGAGTGGCCCACGAGCGAGACCTGCCCGACGCCGAGCGTGTCGAGGAACGCGTGGAGCACGCGGGCGAAGAACGGCAGGTCGTACGGCGCGCGCGGCTTGGCGGAGACGCCGAAGCCGGGCAGGTCGAGCGCGTACACGGTCGCCCGGTCGGCGAGCGCCGGCAGGTTGTGGCGCCACGACTCGGCGAAGCCGCCGAGCCCGTGCACGAGGACGACCGCGGGGCCGCGCCCCTCGACGACGTAGTGGAGCGCGAGCCCGTCGAGGTCCCCGCCCCGCAACCGGACGTCTGGCATGAGGCTACGATTCTACCAGACCGTCTCCCCCGAGCACCCGGCCGAGGGCGGCGCGGAACGGGAAGATGCTGAAGACGCCGCCGGTGTGGATGAAGCAGACGCGCGGGCCGAGCGCGCCCGGCTCGCGGCGCAGCCGGTCGAGCAGACCGCCGAACGCCTTGGCCGTGTACACGGGGTCGAGGACGAGGCCCTCGGTGCGCGCGACGCGGACGACGGTCTCGAGCTCGCGCCGCTCGACCCCGGCCCGCCCGGCGCCCTGGTAGCCGTCGAGCAGGCGCACCTCGCGCGGCGCCTCGACGGGCAGGCCGTACCGGCGCCGCGCCTGGTCGATGACGCCGGTCACGTAGTCGCGCACGCGCGCGGCCTCCCACGCGATCGGCACGCTCACGACCTCGGCACGGAGCCCGTAGAGCTGCTTGGCCATGAGCAGGCCCGCCTGGCTGCCGCCGCTGAACGCGGTGATCACGATCGCGTCGAAGTCCGGGGCGCCGTGGCGGATCTGCTGGGCGAGCTCCTCGCCGCACGCGACGTAGCCGAGCGCGCCGGCCACCGTGGCGCCGCTCTCGGGAATGACGTAGGGCGTGCCGCCGCGCCGGCGCACACGCACGGCGAGCTCCTCGAGGATCTCGTCGATCGTGTCCCACTCGGCGTCGGAGCAGAAGCGCACCTCGGCGCCGAGCAGGCGATCCAGCAGCAGGTTGCCGTCGTACTCGGCGGGGGGCGCGCCCTTGAGCGCGACGATCGCGCGGAGCCCGAGCCGCGCCGCGACGGCCGCGACGGTCCGGCAGCAGTTGGACTGGAGCGTGCCGCACGTGATCAGCGTGTCGGCGCTCTGGGCGAACGCCTCGCCGACGAGGAACTCGAGCTTGCGGACCTTGTTGCCGCTCTCGAGCAGGCCGGTGAGGTCGTCGCGCTTGACCCAGAGCTCGACGCCGAGCTCCTGCGACAGCCGCTCGAGCTTGAGCAGCGGCGTGGGCGCGTGGGTCAGCTCGACGCGGGGGATGGGCGGGGCGCCGGCGCTCATGCGTCCACTATCTCAGGCGAACAGGTCGCGTGGCAAGGCATCGGCCGCGCCGCGCGGCGCCGGCCGGCCGAGGAGCCGGCGCAGCATCAACGCGTTCTGCACGGGGTAGTCGCGGTTGTTGTTGTTGAACGAGACGAAGACCTGCTCGGCCTCCGCGCCCAGCCGCTCGACCTCCGGCAGGAGCTCCCGGAGCTCGGCCTCCGTGTAGAGGTAGTCGTACTTCTCGCGCACCGCCGGCGCCTCGCCCCGGAGCTGGGCGAGCCAGCCCCGGGCGTTGCGCCCGTGGAGGCGGAGGACGGCCGTCGGCGCCGTCACCGCGACGACGCGCGGGACCGCGTTGACCGTCGGCGGGGCGTCCACGACGACGTGCGCGAGCCGCGCCGCGCGGAGCGCGCCGAGCGTCGCCGCGGCGTGCTCGGGGAGCCACGAGCGGTGGCGGAACTCGACCGCGAGCGCCAGGCCGGGCAGGCGCCCCGGGAGCGAGGCCAGGTACTCGAGCCGCGCGGCGTCGAAGTGCACCCACGGCGCGAGCTGGAACAGCACGTAGCCGAGCCTGCCCGCGGCGGCGAGCGGCTCGAGCGCGGCGCGGTAGAGGCGGAACGTCGCGTCGAGCGCCTCGGGTGGGACGCCCGCCGCGTCGATCTCCCCCCGGCGCGTGCGCCGGGGCTGACGCGGTAGGAGCGCCCGCACGTCCGCCGGCAGGCTCTCCGGCCGGGGGTGGTGCCCGGTCAGGAGCGCGTACGCCTTGACGTTGAAGACGAAGCCGGGCGGCGTGCGCTCGACCCAGCGCCCGGTCGTCCGCACGTCGGGAATCGCATAGTACGAGGCGTTGACCTCGACCGTGTCGAAGACCGACGCGTAGTGGCGCAGGCGCGCCTCGGCGCTCATGGACTTCCTGGGGTAGAACGCGCCGCTCTCGATCAACGCCGGATCCGCCCAGGAGCAGATCCCGACGCGGATCCTAGACATGCCTCTGGTCATTTCCACCGCTCGCCTCGCGGCGCTCGTGCCTGCGGCAGCTCGGCCGCCGCTCGGCTCGCACTACACGATCTTCTCGTAGACGCCGGGGGGGATCAGGCGGTAGACGGGGATCGGCTGCGAGACGTTCTTGAACGTCTTCTCGCCGAGGCTCTCGAGGACGAACTGGCTCCGGATGCGCTCGACCGTCGCCGGCCCGACGACGATCTCGCCGGCCTCCGCCGAGCCCGCGAACCGGGCGGCGAGGTTCGTCGTGGGGCCGCTGGCCGTGAACGTCCAGCGCTGGCTTCCCGCGCCGCCCAGCTTCGTCGCGCCCACGAGCGCCTCGCCCGTGTTGATGCCCATGTGGAGCTGGATCGGCGGGAAGACGCCGCCGTACTCCTCGTTGAGCTGGCCGACGCGCTGCCGGATCGCGAACGCGGCGCGCGTCGCGTTGAGCGCGTGGTCGGTGACGCCGCGCTCGCGGTCCGCCTGGAAGATCACCATCAGGCCGTCGCCGGCGGTCTCGTTGACGTCCCCGTGGTGGCTCTGGATGATCTCGAGAAAGCTCGAGAAGTAGGTCTGCACGAGCTGGTTGAGCCGCTTGGGCTCGAGCTGCTCGGAGAGCTTCGTGTAGCCCGCGATGTCGAGGAAGAGGACCGACACCTCGACGGTCTTCTTCTCGAGCTCGGTCGCGTTCGGGTTCTGCTCGAGCAGCCGCTTGACGGCGTCGGGGACGAACTTGGAGAGCTCGCCCTTGAGCTGCTCCAGCAGCTCGAGGCGCTGGCGCGACTCCTGCAGGTGCTGGAGCGTCGTCGCGAGCTCCGTGTTCTTGCCCGCGAGGTCGCTGTACGCCTGGCTCAGCCGCGCCGTCATGTCGTTGAACGCGGTGCCGAGATCGCCGAGCTCGTCGCGCGAGGCGACCGCCGCGCGCGCCTCGAAGTCGCCCGCGCCGACGCGCCGGGCCGCGCTGGCCAGGGCCTCGATCGGCCGCAGGATGACCGAGCGCATCGCGACGGTCAGCACCCCGGCCGCGGCGGCGATGGTCAGGAGCGCGATCAGGAGCTGCCGATTGCGGAGCCGGCGCACGTCGGCGAAGACCGGCTCCATCGCCGTCGCGACGCGCACGACGGCGCGCACCGTGTGGTCGCTCCCGTGGCACTCCTGGCAGACGTCGCGGTTGGGGACCGGCTGGTGGAGCGTGAAGTAGGTCAGGCCGTCCCGCGTCTCGAGCGACTCCTGCGTCTGCAGCGTCTCGAGCGCCCGCGTGAACAGCGGCCCGCTCATCGCCGGCCCCGGCGCCCGCTGCATCTTCGCGAGGTTGTCCAGGACCTCCTGGGCGAGCCCGGCCGTGCGCGCCACCTCCGTGGCCGTCGTGAGGTCGGTGAACGCCTCGACGCCGTTGCGCCGGTAGATCGTGAAGCCCTCGACGGAGGGCGCGCCCTTGAGCTCGCTGAGCATCATGCGGGTCACGTCGGGGCGGCCCTGGAGCATCGCGCCCTCGATCGACGCGATGAGCGCGGCGGTGAGCCGGCGGGCGGCGACCTTGTTCTGCTCGATGAGCGTCGCCGACTCGCGCTGGATCGTCAGGATCGTGGTCGCCCCGAACCCGACGATCATGACGGCCACGATCAGCACCGTGATCTTGACCGCCAGCCGTGCGCGGAACATGGCCGATCCTACCATGAGGTA